>CAZIUJ010000011.1:0-20131 GCA_964542345.1 uncultured Alistipes sp. | reverse complement strand
CCACGCTGCAGGCGTAGAGCGCGAAGAGCGTTCCGAACTGCACCCCGGCGCCGGCCGACCAGGCATAGTAGCCGGCACCGCCCATAAAGAGGGCCGCCAGCAGATGACACAGCCCCAGCAGGCGCTGCGCCGGGACCCAGCGGTCGGCGACGATGCCCACGATGGCGGGCATGAAGATCGAGACGATGCCTTGCATGGCATAGAAGATGCCGATATGGGCGGCCAGGCCGGCCCCCACTAAGTACGACCCCATCGAGGTCAGATAGGCCCCCCAGATGGCATACTGGAGGAAATTCATGACGATCAGACGGAACTTGATACCCATAAGCGTATTGAATTTACTGGTTTGCACATCAAGGCACCCCGGCGGAGTGCGGAAAACAAATGTATGAAAAATTTCCGGATTATACATCTTTCGGTCTCCGCATTTTTCGATCGTCGGTTCGAATCCGCCCCTCGCCGCCCGCCGCCTCCGGCGTCGTATTCAGGTCGGACCCACCCCCGCACCCCCGCCTCGGCGGGGGCTTCGGTCGGAAAGCCGAAACGGATCGGAAGTCGATGCTCCGGGTGCATCGGGGGAGCAAATATCATTTTTTTTGAAAAATCCTTTGTATTTGCGAAATAATGTTCTACTTTTGCACTCACAAAAATTGAGCTATGGTGTAATGGTAACACAACAGATTCTGGTCCTGTTATTCCAGGTTCGAATCCTGGTAGCTCAACAGATCGGAAAAAGGAGAGGTCTTTCGGCTTCTCCTTTTTTCATGGCCGATTCGCGGCCGGAAACAGCATCCTTACCAGCAAGTAGCCTCCGACCCGGAATTACCAAAGTGAAAGTTGAAAAGTAAAAGGTTAAAGGTAATCTTTTCAATATAATAAAGTTCGCCGTCATGAACGGCCATATTTCCGCACTCGACGTCGGAGCCGTTCCGCGGAGGACGGACTAAAAGCGTCAGCGGAGGGGCAGGGTTATACCCCGCGAACAGGCGCCCGGAGCAGCGTTAGTCCGTCCGCAGCAGGCGGAGACGTCCGTGAGGAGAGTTTTTTACGCCGCTTTTTGTCGGCACAAAAAGCGGCAAATCCAGCAGCTGTAAAGCTGCCTTTTATCAAGTAAAAAACGATCGCGCAACCTTTCAGGGCCGCGCGATCGTTGTTATAAGAGGGAAACATACCCCCGATCGTGAATTGTGAATTGTGAATTGTGAATTGTGAATTATCAATTTTTTAGCCCCATTTTTTCGATGAGCGCCTGCGTTTCGGGCTTGTGGCCGCGGAAGCGGACGTAGAGCGTCATGGGATCTTCCGTGCCGCCTTTCGACAGGACATGCTTGCGGAACGCATCCGAAACCTCGCGGTTGAAGATGCCTTTTTCCTTGAAGAGCGAGAAAGCGTCGGCTTCCAGCACCTCGGCCCACTTGTAGCCGTAGTAGCCGGCCGCATAGCCGCCCGCGAAGATGTGGCTGAACGAGGGGGCCATCGCCGTGCCGTCGACCGCGGGCAGCACCTGCGTCGGGGCCATCGAGCAGCGTTCGAAGGCCGCCATGTCGCCCTCCATCGGCTCCGTGATCGTGTGCCAGGCCATGTCGGTCATGCCGAACGAGAGCTGCCGCACATTGCCGTAGGCCGCCAGGAAGTTCTTGGCCGCCACGATGCTCCCGACCACCTCGGCCGGAATGGATTCCCCGGTTTGGTAGTGCACGGCCCACAGGTCGAGGAACTCTTTCTCCGTCGCCCAGTTCTCCATGATCTGCGAGGGCAGCTCCACGAAGTCGCGGTAGACGCTCGTGCCGGTCTGCGACTCGTAGCGCCCCTCGCCCAGCATGCCGTGGAGCGAGTGGCCGAACTCGTGGAGGAACGTCTCCACCTCGTCGAACGTCAGCAGCGAGGGTTTCTCCTCGGTGGGCTTCGTGAAATTCATCACCAGCGACACCAACGGCCGCGTCTCCTCCCCGTCGACGATCTTCGTACCGCGGAACTCGGTCATCCACGCCCCCGAGCGCTTCGACGCCCGCGGGAAGAAGTCGAGGTAGAGCACCGCCATGAAGCGGCCCGCTTCGTCGGTCACCTCGTAGGCCGTTACCTCGGGGTGGTAGACTTCGATCTCCGGGTTGGGCGTGAAGTTGAGGCCGTAGAGCTTGTTGGCCAGCAGGAAGACGCCTTTCTTGACGTTCTCCAACTGAAAGTAGGGTTTCACCACCTCGTCGTTGAGCGCATATTCCGCATCGCGGTACTTCTGGCTGTAGTAAGCCCAGTCCCACGGCATGAGCGTGCCCTCGAAGCCGAGCGTCGCGGCATAGTCGGCGACCGTCTTATAATCTTGCTCGGCGTAGCTCTTCGTCGCGTCGAGCAGCTCCTGCAGAAAGGCCGTAACCGTCGGCGTGTCGCCGGCCATGCGGCGCTCCAGCACGTAGTCGGCGTAGCAGTCGTAGCCCAAGAGGTTGGCGATCCGAAGCCGCGTGTTGGCGATCCGCTTCACGATCTCCGTATTGTCGTACTCGCCGCCCAGCGCCCGCGAGTTGTAGGCCCGCCAAAGCTGCTCTTTCAACGCACGGTTCGACGAGTAGGTCAGGAACGGCACGTAGCTCGGGGCCTGCAGCGTTACGGTCCAGCCCTTTTCGCCGCGGGCTTTGGCCTCGGCCGCCAGGCCCTCCCGGACGAACGCCGGCAGCTCGGCCACCTGCTTGGGATCGGTGATGCGGAGCGCGAAAGCGTTGGTCGCCGCCAGGGCATTCTGACCGAACTTGAGCGTCAGCCCCGAGAGCTCGGTGGTGTACTGGCGGTAGAGCTCCTTGTCCTCGTCGGAGAGGGCCGCGCCGTTGCGGGCGAAGCTCTTGTAGGTATCTTCTAAGAGTTTCCGGTCCTCCTTGCTCAGGCCGCAGCCCGGGTGCTCGTAGACCGCCTTGACGCGGGCGAACAGCGCCGGGTCGAGCGACACGTCGTTCGCGAGCTCCGTCAGCTTGGGCTGCACGCGCAGGGCGATCGCCTGCATCTCGTCCGAGGCGTCGGCCTCCAGGAGGTTGTAGAAGATGCCCTCGATGCGGCCGAGCAGCGCGCCCTGCCGCTCCAGCGCCACGATCGTGTTGCCGAAGGTGGGCTTGGCGGGGTTCTTCACGATCGCCTCGATCTCGGCGCGCGAGCAAGCGATCGCCGCGTCGAAAGCGGGTTCGTAGTGGCGGAGTTCGATCTTCGAGAAGGGCGGCGTGGCGTGGGGCGTCTCCCACTCCGCGAGCAGGGGGTTGGTCGTATCCAGCTCGGGCAGCTGGGCCCGGGGGATCGAACGGTCGGCGCAGCCGGCCGCGAAAGCGGCGAAAGTCATAAGCCAAAGTGCTTTTTTCATGGTTCGGCAAAAATTATAAGGGTTCTTCGATTACTCTTTCGGGGCGGGCAGCTCCCCGACCGGAAGCGCCGGGGCGGCGGCCAGCGAGTCGGGTACGGGCGCGGGACGCTCCATCAAACCGCGGGCCACGAGCATCGCCGTCTTGTCGGGCTCCTGCCCGCGGAAAGTGCGGTAGAGGGTCATGCCGTCCTCCGCGCCGCCGCGCGAGAGGAGGCGGCGGAAGCGGGCCGCCGTCTGCCGGTCGAAAAGGTCGCCGCTCGCGCGGAACGCCTCGAACGCATCCTTGTCCAGCACCTCGGCCCACGTGTAGAAGTAGTAGCCGGCCGAGTAGCCGCCGTCGAAGATATGGCTGAAGTAGGGATAGCGGTAGCGGGGTTCGATCTGCGGAATGAGGCCCCGCTTCTCGTGGAGGGCATGCCGCTCGAAAGCCTCCACGTCGAACGGCTCGTACTTTTCTATCGAGTGGATGTCCATGTCCGAGAGCGCCGCGGCGATCAGCTCCGTGGTCATGAAGCCCTGGTTGAAGAGCTCGCTGCGGCGCAGCTTCCCGACCAATGCGTCGGGGATCACCTCGTCGGTGCGGTAGTGCACGGCGTAGTGGCGGAGCATCTCGGGCTCGAACGCCCAGTTCTCCATCACCTGCGAGGGCAGCTCCACGAAGTCGCCCTCGACCTCCGCGAGGCCGCGGTACTTCACGTCGTGGAAGAGGAAGTGGAGCGCATGGCCGAACTCGTGGAAGAGGGTTTCGGTCTCGTCCAACGTCAGCAGCGCCGGCGTGCTGCGCGTGGGGCGCGTGAAGTTGGCGACGATCGAGACCACGGGCGCGATGCGGCCGCCCGCGTCGTCGTAGCCCTGCTCGACGTAGTAGCCGCACCAGGCCCCCTGGCTCTTGCCCGCGCGCGGGAAGTAGTCGAAGTAGAGGATGCCCAGATGCGATTCGTCGGCGTCGAGCACCTCGTAGGCCGTAACCTCGGGGTGGTAGACCGGCACGGCGACGGGCCGGAACGTGATGCCGTAGAGGCGGTTGGCCAGGAAGAAGACGCCCGCCTGCACGTTCTCCAGCGCGAAATAGGGAGTCAGCATCTCCTCGTCGAGCGCGTAGTTCTTCTTGCGCAGTTTCTCGGCATAGTACCACCAGTCCCACGAAGCGAACTCCCCGTCGGGGAAGTCGGCCTTGAAGAGCTGCTCCATCTCGGCCAGCTCGCCCTCGGCCCGGGCGAGCGCCGGAGTCCAGATCTCGTTGAGCAGCGCGTAGACCGCCTCGGGCGTCGCCGCCATCTGGTCGGCCGTAACGTAGGCGGCATAGGAGGGGTAGCCCAGCAGCCGGGCTTTCTCGGCGCGCAGCCGAATGAAGTCGTTGACAATCTGACGGTTATCGTATTCGTCGCCGTGGCTGCCCCGGTTCAGGTAGGCGGTGTAGATCCGCTCGCGCAGGTCGCGGCGCTTCGAATAGGTGAGCAGCGGGAGCATGCTGGGCTTGTGGAGCGTGAAGACGTACTTGCCGCTGCGGCCCAGCTCCTGCGCCTTGTCGCGCGCCAGGTCGCGGGCGTTGCCGGGGATGCCGTCGAGCTCCTCGGCCGTCAACTCCAAAACGAAGCTGTTGTTCTCGGCCAAGAGGTTGGCCCCGAACTTCACGCTCACGGAAGCGAGCTCCTCGTTGATCGCCGCCAGCCGGGCTTTCTGCTCCTTGTCCAAGAGTGCTCCCGAGCGGACGAAGCCCTGGTAGGTCTTCTCCAGGAGGCGCATTTCGTCGGCCCCCAGCCCGAGGCTCCGGCGCCGGTCGTAGACCGCCCGGACCTTCTCGAAAAGGCGCTCGTTCATGGCGATCCGGTCGGCATGGGCCGCCAACAGGGGCATGGCCTGCTCCTGCAAAGCGCGCAAGGCGTCGCTGCTCTCGGCCTCGCACAACATGTCGAAAACCAGGGCGACCTGCGCGAGCATGCGGCCCGCCCGGTCGTAAGCCACGATGACGTTCTCGAACGAAGGCTCGTCGTGGTTGCTGACGATGGCGTCGATTTCGGCGTCGAGCAGCGACATGCCGCGCTCGAAGGCGGGCATGAAGTGCTCCGGAGCGATCCGGTCGAAAGGAGGCACGCCGTAAGGCGTCTCCCAGGCGGAGAAAAAGGGGTTCTCCGCGCGCTTCTTCTCCGAAGTGCATGATCCGAGCATAAGCAAGGCGAATGAGATGAACAAGATGATCCGTTTCATCGGTCGGTGGATTTGTGTCGTTTTTCGGTTCACTTTTGTCGATAAATGGCTACCTTTGCGCCGCGCGGCGCCGAGCCCGTGCGTGCGAAGATACGAAAAAAAACAGAGACGGCCATGCAACTTTTTTACGATCCTGCGATCGCCCCGCCCCGCCACACGTTCGGCGAAGAAGAATCCCGGCACTGCGTCCGGGTGCTGCGGCTTGCGGAAGGCGACTGTCTGCATGCCACCGACGGGCGAGGCACGCTCTACCGCTGCCGCATTGTGGAAGCCGACCCGCGGCACTGCACGGTGGAGATTGTCGAGACGCATGCCGACTTCGAACCCCTGCCCTACCGGCTCGTGATGGGCGTGGCCCCGACCAAAAACACCGACCGTTTCGAGTGGTTCCTTGAAAAGGCGACCGAAATCGGCGTAACGGCCGTTGTGCCGCTGGAAACCGCACACAGCGAACGCCGGGTCTTCAACCCCCGGCGCGGCGAGAAGATCATCACGGCGGCCATGAAGCAGTCGCTCAAGGCATTCCGTCCCGAGCTGCGCGAAGTAACGCCCCTCGATGAAGTGCTGGAAGCGCCGTTCGACGGCCGCAAGTACATAGCCCACTGTGCCGAAGCCCGAAGCTCCGCAGGCAAGCGCTACCTCCCGGCGACGCTCCGCCCCGGCGAAGCGGCCCTGCTGCTGATCGGCCCCGAAGGCGACTTCTCGCCCGAAGAGATCGACCGGGCCCTGGCCTGCGGATTCGAAGAAATCACCCTCGGCCCCCAACGCCTGCGCACCGAAACGGCCGCCGTGGTGGCGGTAACGATGGTGGCGGTGGCTCACCAAATGAAGAATGAAAAATGAAGAATGAAGAATACCGAAGTTTAACCTTTAATCCCCCTTGCGGGGGCTTGACTTGGCTCTTGCTCGGCATAGCCTGCAAGCAGTCTCTGCCCTCGCCTAATCGCAAAGTTCACCTTTCACCTTTAACCTTTCACCTTATATATAAATGTTGTTTCTTTACACGCTACTTGCCCTGACGCTCTTAGTTGCGGCGGTCTACGCTTCGCCGCTCAAGGCGAAAGCCTGGACCGCGCTGACGATCACGGGAGCGGCCGGCCTCCTCTTTGCGATACGGGCTGTCGAAGTACTGCTCTCCGGCGAGAAACACCGCCTCTGGAGCTTCGAGAGCCTGATGCTGGGCCCGGACAGTGGATCGCTGGACCCGCTGTCGGCGTTCTTCGGGCTGCTGATCGCCGTGGGAGCCTTTGCCGCGACGCTCTACTCGCACGGCTACCTGCGACATGCCCTGGCCCGCAAGTCGCCGGCCCACGTTTCGCTGCACTACGCCGCGTTAACGATCATGTCGCTCTCGATGTTAGGCGTCGTTACGTCGGACGGCGGATTCTCGTTCCTGTTCTTCTGGGAACTGATGACCGTGGCGTCGTTCCTGCTGATCCTTTTCGATGCCGAACGCCGCGAAGTACGGCGCGCGGCCCTCTCGTACCTGATCATGATGCACATCGGCTTCGTACTGCTGGTCGTCGGCTTCGTGCGGCTGCAAGTAGCCACGGGCGAGGCCTCGTTCGAAGCTCTGACGGCCTACTTCGCCGCGAAGCCGGCGATGCCGCTGCTGCTGGTCTTCCTGGCGGGATTCGGCATGAAGGCAGGTCTGTTCCCGATGCACGTATGGCTGCCCGAAGCGCACCCGGCGGCCCCCTCGCACGTCTCGGCCCTCATGTCGGGCGTGATGATCAAGACGGGCGTCTACGGCATCCTGCGCGTGGCGGCGGCGCTCGGCGAACCGTCCCTGCTCCGCACGGCCGGGCTGGTCGTCCTCGGCGCGGGCATCGCCACGGGCCTGTGGGGCGTGATCCTGGCCGCCTCGCAAAACGATGTGAAGCGCCTGCTGGCCTACTCGTCGATCGAAAATGTCGGGGTCATCCTCCTCGGCGCAGGCATCGCCCTCCTGGGCAAAGCCTCGGGCCACCCGACCGTGGCCCTGTGCGGCATGGCCGGGGCGCTGCTCCACACCCTGAACCACTCGTTTTTCAAGATGCTGCTTTTCTTCGGAGCGGGCAACGTCCTGACGCAGACGCACACCACGTCGCTCGATGCGCTGGGCGGACTGGCCAGGCAGATGCCCCTGACGGCGCTGCTCTTTCTGGTCGGCGCGGCCGCCATCTGCGCCCTGCCGCCCCTGAACGGACTGGTCTCGGAGCTGCTGATCTACATGGGCATGCTCCGCGGCATTGCCGCAGGCAGCGACACCCTGGCCTCGGCAGCCGGACTGACGGCGCTGGCCCTCATAGGCGGCATCGTCGTGCTGGCGTTCGCCAAGCTCTACGGCACGGTCTTCCTCGGGATGCCCCGCAGTCATGAAGTAGCTGAAGCCGTCGAAGCAGACAACGTACGCATTGCGGCGATGGCGCTGCCGCTGGCGGGGATTCTTTTTGTGGGACTTTTCCCGGCCACGGCCGTCGGAGTGGTTACCCGAGCCGCCGGCTTCTTCCTCCCGACGCCGCCGGAAGCGGCCGACTACCTCCTCTCGCCCACGCTTACGGCCGTGGGCCGGACGGCGTGGCTGCTGATCGCCGCAGTCGCCCTGCTGGCGTGGCTCCGCCGCCGTGTGCTCCGCAAGCGACCGGTTGCCGCGGGCCCCACGTGGGGCTGCGGCTTCACGGCCCCCAACGTCCGCATGCAATACACGGGCGAATCGTTCTCCGAGGGGCTGCAGTCGATCGTCCCGTCGCTCACGCGGCAAGACGGCGAAGGCAAAGCGGTGGGCAAAGCCGAAATCTTCCCCTCGGCGCACGGCTTCGACATCCGCCGCAAAGACCGCATCGACAACCTGTTCGCGGCGTGGTGGGTCGAGCTCCTGCACCAAATCAACCAGCGTGTCATGCGCCTGCGCACGGGAAAAATCAACCACTACCTCCTCTTTGCGCTGGCGTTCCTCGGGCTGGTATTCCTCCTGTCGATCCTCCATCTGCTCTGACCATGACCGCACTCAATACACTCCTGCTCCTGCTGGTGGCGCTCGCCGTGCCGGGCGTCATCAACCGCACGCGCGCCCGGCTGGCCGGCCGCCGGGGCATCCGCTTCCTGCAACACCTCTACGATGTGCGCCTCAAGCTGCGCAAAGGCGCCGTCTACTCGACCGCGACGACGGCCCTGTTCCGCACGGCACCCTCCGTCTACTTAGGAGCCGCGATCGTCGCCGCGCTGATGATCCCCGTAGGCGACCTGCGGCCCCTGCTCGCGTTCGAAGGCGACATCGTCTGCATGGCCTACGTCCTGGCCCTCGGGCGCTTCGCGCTCATCCTGGCGGCGATGGACACGGGCAGCTCGTTCGAAGGCATGGGCGCGAGCCGCGAAGCCCTGTACGGCGCGCTGGTCGAACCGGCGCTGATGCTCTCGGCGGGAACGCTCGCCCTGCTGACGGGCTGCACCTCTTTCGCCCGCATCTTCTCGCCGGAGATGCTGCCCGGCACGCGCTTCGCCATCGTGCTGCTCCTGCTGACCTACGTACTGGTGAAGATCGTCTTCACAGAAAGCGGCCGTGTGCCGGTCGACGACCCGCGCACGCACTTAGAGCTGACGATGATCCATGAAGTGATGTGCCTGGACTACTGCGGTGTCGATCTGGCGATGATCCAAATCGCGGGCTGGCTCAAGACGGCCCTCTTCTCGCTGCTGGCGGCCGACACGCTGGCGGCGACCTGCTGCCCCCACTGGTGGGCGGCGGCCCCGGCGGCGGTGCTGCTGACGGGCGTGTCGGTAGGCATCGTCGAGTCGACGCAAGCACGCAACAAACTGGTACGCAACACCACCTTCCTACTCACCGTCGCGGCGCTGGCGGCCCTGGCCTTCTTCACGGGCTACCTGCTGCGGCTCAACATCGGACTGGCATGATACTCTCGTTAGTCATTCTGTATGTCGTCTCGCTGGTCTACCTGTCGATCACCGAACGATTCCGCAACTTCGCCTCGATCGTCATGCTACAAGGGGCGCTGCTCTTTGTCATCGCCCTGCTGCGGCTGCACGCCATTGCGCCGCTCGAACTGACGTTCATTGCGCTAGAAACCCTGATTTTCAAGGCGATACTTGTGCCGGCGATCCTCTTTGCCGTGATCCGCCGCACGAAGATCAACCGTGTGCGCACGTCGGGCTCGTCGCAGTTCCATGCCCTGCTGCTCTCGCTTGCGGCGCTTGTGGTGAGCATCTCGATCACCTACTGCATCGCCGACCCGACGGTCGACCCCGTTTTCTTCGGCGTGGCGCTCTACGCCCTGCTGAGCGGGTTGATCCTCATTGTCCTGCGGCAACGGCTCTTTTCGCACATGGTCGGATTCCTGGTCATCGAAAACGGAGTTTTCCTCTTTTCGACGGCCATCGGTGTGGAGATGCCCTTCCTGATCAACATCGCCATCCTGTTAGACATCCTTATGTCGGTGCTGATGTTAGGCGTCTTCTTCACCAAAATCGACGGCCGGATCCATGCCGACGACGCCGACTCGCTCACCCACGTAAAAGACTGAAGGCCATGCTTTTCGCCCTTTATCTTCTGGTTTCGGCCGCCGTCGCCGTGTCGACGCTCGCGGCCCGCAGCCGGCGCACGATGCACCTTGCCGGCACGCTTTTCTACCTGCTGCAGCTCCTTTTCGCCGGCTGGCTGTTTCTTGGAGACGGATACGGAACGTCGGTCGGTGCGCTCTTCGCGTTCGATGCGGCCGGCACGCTTTTCTACCTGCTGCTGGTGCTCGTCTCGTTCTGGGTTTTCCACCACTCGGAGACCTACCTCTCGGAATGCGACCTGCGGCAGACGCGCACCTACTTTGCGCTGCTGCTGCTGCTGACGACGGCGATCGCCGGGGCCTACTTCGCCTCGAACATGGCCGTAACGTGGATCTTCCTCGAAGCGACGACCCTGTGCTCGGCCGGCATCATCTACCACCGCCGCACGACGCAGACGCTCGAAGCGGCGTGGAAATATGTTTTCGTCTGCTCGACGGGCATTGCGATGGCCTACCTGGGCATCCTCCTGCTGGCCGCGGCGACGAAGTGCGAATCGCTCTCCTACGATGCGGTGGCCGCCGTGGCGGCGCAAGGCAATCCGCTCTATCTGAAGACGGCGTTTCTGCTGATCCTCTGCGGCTACAGCTGCAAGATGGAGCTGTTCCCGCTCTACACCGTGGGCGTCGACGCCAACTTCGCCGCCCCGGCGCCCGCCGCGGCCCTGATCTCCACGGGGCTGGTCAACGCGGGCTTCCTGGCCATCCTGCGCGTCTACCGCCTGCTGGCCGCCACGGAAGTATTCGGCTGGGTGAAGTCGGTGCTGCTTCTGGTCGGCGTGCTGTCGCTGGGAATCGGCGCCCTCTTCCTGCGCCGCACGAACAACTACAAACGCTTCCTCTCCTACTCGACGGTCGAAAACATGGGCATCGCCGCGATCGGTCTGGGCATCGGCGGAGCCGGCGTCTGGGCCGCGGTCTTCCATGTGGTCTGCCACACCTTTGTCAAGAGCAGCCTTTTCCTGCAGATGGGCGTTGTGCGCCAAGTCTACAACGGCTACCGCATCAACCGCTTAGGCGACTACATCCGCATCAACCGGGTGGGAGCCGTGGGGCTGCTGGTCGGCATGGTTGTCGTCATGGCCTTTCCGCCCTCGCCGCTTTTCGTGTCGGAGCTGATGATCCTGCGGGAGACGATCGCCGCCGGCAAATGGTGGCTCGTAGCCGCGATGCTCCTGCTGCTGTGCATCGTCATCTATTCGTTCTGCCTGCGCATGATCCGCCTCTGCTACCAACCCAACCAAGACGAGCTGCACCCCTCGAAAGCCGACAAAGCCCTCTCGTGGTCGGCGCTGCTGCTGCTCCTTTTTGCCGTGGTGCTGGGACTCTGGCAACCCGAAGCGCTCCGCACCGTCATCGATCAAATTGCCGCCCTATGAACTGGTACCTGACCGACAACCGGGCCGCCGCGGTGCGGCTCGAAGATATTCCCGAAGCCGGCTATGCCGACTTCTACGACGACCTGAACGCCAAGCTCGGCGAAGAACGCTACCATGTGGCCCACTACTTTGCGCTGCCGGCGGAAAACCGCCTGCGCTTCTACTGTCTGCTCTTAGACGATGAGACGGGGCAGGTGCTGCTGGCCTCGCACGCGCTGGAATACTATGAGGAGACGGCCCTCCCCTCGCTGACGGCCCTGCACCCGGCACTCCACCCCTTCGAACGCGATATCGCCGAACGCTTCGGCGTGAAGTTCGACGGCATGCCGTGGCCCAAGCCCCTGCGCTTCCCCCACGACCGCTACGACCGTAACAGCTCGATGGACAACTACCCGTTCTACACGATGCAGGGAGGCTCGCTCCACGAAGTCAACGTAGGCCCCATTCATGCGGGCATCATCGAGCCGGGAGCGTTCCGCTTCCTCTGCAACGGCGAACAAGTGCTCCACCTGGAAATTGCCCTGGGCTACCAACACCGGGGTATCGAAGGGCTCTTTGCCGAGACCGACAACCGCCTGCGGCAGCTGTGTCTGGCGGAAGCCGTGGCGGGAGACAGTGCCGTAGCCCACGCCACGGCCTTTGCCGAAGCGCTCGAAAAACTGGGGACCCGGCCGCGGCCCGCAGGGCTGGAACAAGCCCGCACCGTAGCCCTCGAACTGGAACGCATGGCGATGCAGATTGCCGACACGGGAGCCCTCTCGATGGACGTAGGCTACCAGCTGGGGCAAGTAGCGTGCGAAGCGCTCCGCACGATGACGATCAACACCACGCAAGCGTGGTGCGGCAACCGCTTCGGCAAGGGGCTGATCCGCCCCCACGGCACCGACCACCCGCTGACGCCCGAAAAGGCGCGCATGATCCGCGAAAACGTCCGCGAAATCGCCCGCCGCTACGATGAAGTGCGCCACGACATCAAGTCGTCGCCCTCGCTGCTGGCCCGCTTCGAACAATGCGGCGTAGTGGCGCGCGAAGAGATGCTGCGCATCGGCGGTGTGGGGCAGGCGGCCCGTGCGAGCGGTCTTCTGCGCGACATCCGGGCGACGCACCCGTGGGCCTCGTATGCCGAAGAACTCTGCCACGAAAGCATTGTCAAGCGACACGGCGACGTGATGGCCCGGCTGATGATGCGCTGCCGCGAAGTACTCCAGTCGGCGCAATACATTGACCAGCTGCTGGAACTCCCAGCCGCCGGGGCCGCTCCGGCGCCCGACTATGCAGTGCCGCTGGCCCCGCAGTCGCTGGCGTTCGGGCTGGTCGAAGGGTGGCGCGGCGAGACGTGCCACGTCCTGATCACCGACGCGGCGGGCCGCATCGCGGCCGCCCGCATCAAAGACCCCAGTCTTCACAACTGGCTGGCCCTGGCCCTGGCTGTCCGCGGCGAAGAGATCTCCGACTTCCCGATCTGCAACAAGAGCTTCAACCTCTCCTACTGCGGACACGACCTGTAACCAAAGTGAAAGTTGAAAGGTGAAAAGTGAAATGTTTTTATTCCGAACGACAACACCACCTTTCACCTTCAACCTTTCACCTTACACGTTTCACCTTTCACCCTATTAAAATGATTTTTCCGAAAATAAAGGTACTGCGCAGCCACGGCAAGCAATACATCCCGGACCTGGACGCGGTGGAGCTGACCCGCGAATTTCGAGGCCGTCCCGAGCTGACGGCCACCGACGACCGCGAGGAGCTGGCCGCAGCCGCGGCGATCTGCCCCACGGGGGCACTGAGCGCCGAGCCGTTTGCGCTCGACCTGGGGCGCTGCCTTTTCTGCGGCGAATGCGCCCGCCGAGCCCCGCGCAACATCCGCTTCACGAACGACTACCGCATCGGCTCGCCGACGCGCGAAGGGCTGGTCCTGCATCCGGGGCAACGGCGCGTGGAGTTCGACCCAGCGGCCGTGCGACCCGAAATCCGCAAATACTTCGGCCGGGCCCTGCAGCTGCGCGAAGTATCGGCCGGCGGCGACGGCTCGGTGGAGATGGAGTTAGGAGCCACGGGCAACGTCAACTTCGACTTCGGCCGCTACGGAGTAGGCTTCACCGCCTCGCCCCGCCATGCTGACGGAGTAGTCGTTTCGGGCCCCGTTTCATCCAACATGGCCGAAGCGCTCGAAATTTGCTACGACGCGATTGCCGAACCCAAGATTGTCGTGGCCTGCGGCACGGATGCCTGCTCGGGCGGTCTCTTTGTCGAAAGCCGGGCCCTCGACCGCTCGTTCTTCGAGCGCCACCCTGCAGACCTCTGGCTGCCGGGGACCCCGACCCACCCGATGATCTTCATCGACGGCATCCGCGCGCTGTTGGGCCATAAGAAACGCGAATAAGCCCGTTACCCAATCTGCATCATCGCAACGGCAGTCCGAATCCGACCCTTGCGACTCGCGGCCACAGGCCGCGTATTCAGATTGGACCCACCCCCAAACTGCGGCGACAGGCGAGTGTAATCGAGTTCACTCGAATTACCGAGCCGCCAAAGCAGAAGCGGAACGCAACCCCCGCCTTGGCGGGGGCTTCGACCGGAGAGCCGAAACCCTCCGAATGATCGAACCGTCGGCACATCGCTTGTATCAACTTATTAAAAACCGCGAATAAGACCATGCTCCTTACCCTTTTCGTTTCGTTCCTCAAGATCGGCGCCTTCACCTTCGGTGGCGGCTACGCCATGATCCCCCTGATCGAACGCGAAGTGATCGACCGCCGCGGCTGGGTTGCCCGCCCGGAGTTCCTCGACCTGCTGACCCTGGCGCAGTCGGTGCCGGGGCCCATTTCGCTCAACACGGCGGTCTTCGTCGGCTACCGTCTGCGCGGCGTACGCGGAGCGGTGGCGGCACTTGCCGGCACGATCCTGCCCTCGTTCGCGATCATCCTGCTGATCGCCCTCTTTTTTACGGACGTGCGGCAGAACCCCGTGGTCGATGCGGCGTTCAAGGGGATGCGTCCGGCGGTCGTGGCCCTCATCATCGGCCCGGTGATCTCGCTGGCGCGAGGCCTGCATCCGGCGCTCTACGCAGTCATTGCGGCCGCGGCGCTGGCCATCTGGGGCTGGGGCCTGTCGCCGATCTATGTACTGGCCGGAGCGGCGGCCGTCGGCATCGTGCGGGAGCTGGCGATGGTCAAAAAGAAAGGAGGCGTGCGATGATTCTCTGGCAACTTTTCGTCAGCTATCTGAAGATCGGATTCTTCGGGTTCGGAGGCGGCTACGCCATGCTCTCGCTCATCCAAAACGAAGTGGTGGTGCAACACGGCTGGATGACCAATGCCGAGTTCGCCGACATAGTAGCCGTGTCGCAAATCACGCCCGGGCCGATCGCCATCAATTCGGCGACCTACGTGGGGTACACCGTAGGGCTGCAGACAGGACACACGTGGGGCGGGATACTGGGGTCGGTCATCGCCACGCTCTCGGTCTGCCTGCCGTCGCTGACGCTGATGATTCTGGTGGCGCGCTTCTTCCTGCGTCTCAAAGGAAACCGCTGGGTCGAAGGAGCCATGCGCGGCATGCGGCCCGTCGTGATCGGCATGATCGCGGCGGCGGCCCTGCTGCTGATCTTCCCCCGCAGTGATGCCCCCGGCGACGACCGTAACTTCGTCGACGGCTGGAGCTGGGTGCTCTTTGCCGCCGTCCTCCTCGGTGCGTGGCGCAAAGTCAACCCCATGCTGCTGATCGGACTTTCGGCGCTGGCGGGGGTGATGATCTATTATGTTTTTTGAAAGCCGCTTTTTGTACCGACAAAAAGCGGTGAAAAACCGACGCTCGCAGCATGCGCAGAAGCCGCTTGCGGATTACGCCATGCAAGGAGGAGGAAAACAAGCGTAGCGCAGTTAAACTCTCCTCACGGACGTCTCCGCCGGCTGCGGACGGCCTAACGCTGCTCCGGGCGCCTATGCGCGGGGTATAACCCTGCCCCTCCGCGGACGCTTTTAGTCCGTCCTCCGCGGAACGGCTTCGACGTCGGGTTCGGAATTATGGTTGTTCAAGACGTCGGACTTTATTATTAGTTGCAAAGTTTACCTTTAACCTTTCACTTTTCAATTTTCACCTATCTCGTAAACCGATAGTAAGTGCCCAACGGCAGCTGCTTGCCGGCGCGGTCGGAGAAACACAATTCGCCCCACTGCTCCTCCGACGGCGTACCGAAAGCCTGCTGCACGGCCGTGCGAGCCAAAGTGGAAGAGAGGCCCATCGAATAGAGGTTCAAGACCAAAAAAGCCCCCGCTGGCGCCAAGAGCCGGGCGCACCCCTCCAACATTTCGCAGAGGTTGTCCTCCAAAATCCATTTCTCGCCGTTCGCACCGCGCCCGTAAGCCGGCGGATCGAGGATGATGCCCTGGTAGCGGCTGCCGCGCCGCACCTCGCGCAACACGAACCGGAGGGCGTCCTCCACGATCCAACGCACGCCCTCCAGACCGCTGAGCTCCATATTCTCGCGAGCCCACGCAACGACCTGCCGCACCGAATCGACATGCGTAGTTTCGGCCCCGGCGGCCCGAGCCGCCAATGTTGCGCCGCCCGTATAGGCGAAGAGATTCAAGACGCGCGGCGTTGCTCCGGCGGCTGCGAGGTGCCGGCAACGGTCGTAGATGAAGTCCCAGTTGGCCGCCTGCTCGGGAAAGAGCCCTACGTGCTTGAACGAGGTGAGGCCCAGCCGCATGCGCAGCTGCCGGCCGCGCAGATCGTAGCCGATCGTCCAACGGTCGGGGGTGCCGGGCCGCAGGCGCCACTCGCCCCGCTCGTCGCTCCGCGCATCGCGCGAGAACGCCGCATCGGCCCGCCGCCACGCCGCCTCGGGCAACGACGGCCGCCAAAGGGCCTGCGGCTCGGGACGCCGCACGAGGCAGCGGCCGAAACGTTCGAGCTTCTCGAAATGACCGGTGTCGACCAATTCGTAATCGCCGAAGAGAGGTGTCAACTGTTCCTGCATATCATTCGCTTGTTATGGAAGGCCTACGGGGCACGCCGGCGGCCCTTATTTTTCGCCTATCAGATTCATTTCGCAATGTGCGCAGTCGAACTCCAGGCGGTAACGCTGCGCACCCCGCTCGAGGAAGAGGTCGCCGCGCAGCCGCGGGTGCTCGCGCAGGCACTCGCCGATTTCGCGGCGGACACAATAAGCCGAACGCAGGACGCGCGCACCCCGAAACGAAGAAGACAATTCCAGCGGAGCTTCGATCTGCCGTACGCCGTGGTCGCGGTAGAAAGCCTCGGCGAGGCGGTTGGTAACGTTCTCCTCGGCGGTGATCCGCTCCGACGGATAGCGGGCCGCGAGATTTTCGGGCAAGATGCGGTGCGCACGCGGCTGTGCCAGCCGAGCCTGCAAGAGCTTTTCGAGCCCCTCGCGCCGCAGCTCGGCGACGAGCGACGCCGGCACGAACCACTCCCCGCCGCGGACGACGGTCTCCTCGACGCGGAAGATCGTGTCGCCGCTTCTGGCGGTCTGCGCACGGATCGAAGAAACGTTGGCCCCGAGGTTCTTTGCGATGTCGAGCGCGACGGCCCTTTCGACTGCGGCTGAAATGCCCTCGCAGTCGGTATAGGTCAGCCGCACCCCGTCGGCCGAAGCGCAAAGCTGTGCTGTTGTGGCGATCGTGCGACGCATGCGGCTGGCGGCGAGCAACCGGTGGAAGCGGTGGTCGCAGTTGCGGAAAATCTCGGTGCCCGGGGCGATGCCCTCCAACCGGTTGGGGATGATGCGCCCGCCCTCGACGGCGTTGACGCTGGTGCCAACCAATTCGCCGTCGCGGAGGAAGCAGAGGCCGTCGCCGGGAGCGAGGTCGGCCGGCCGGTCGAGGCGGAAAGCCCGCCCCTCGGTCTGCACGACGCGCCCGAGGCGCTCGCCGACGGATTTGGGGGTGTCGAACGACGCGACGCCGGCCTGTCGGCCGCCGAAGAAGAACTCCGACTCGCCGCGCGTGAAACTTTTCGACGGGTCGGGCATGAAGTCGGGCCGGCTCTCGCCGACCGACGAACGCCGCAATCCGGGACGGACGGCCAGCGCCTCGTCCACGGCCCTGCGATAGGCGGCGACGACGTTGCGGATGTAGTGGACGTCCTTGAGGCGCCCCTCGATCTTGAACGATGAGACCCCGGCATCGAGCAACTCGCCGATGCGCCCGGAGAGGTTCAAGTCCCGCAGAGAAAGGAGGTGTTTCGACCTCAGGAAGATGCGCCCCTTGCCGTCGGTCAGGTCCCACGGCAGGCGGCACGGCTGGCTGCAAGCCCCGCGGTTGCCGCTGCGCCCGGACATCGAACGCGAGAGAAAGCAACGGCCGCTATAGCCCACGCAAAGGGCCCCGTGGACGAAACACTCGACCTCGGCGTCGGTGGCGGCGCAGATGGCGCGGATCTCGTCGAGCGACAAAGCCCGTTCGAGAATGACGCGCGCGAACCCCGCCTCGCCGAAGAAACGAGCGGCCTCGGGCGTGCGGACCGAGACCTGCGTCGAAGCGTGCAACTCGACGGGCAGATTCATGCGCCGCAAAGCCATGTCCTGCACGATGAGGGCGTCGACGCCGGCGGCGATCAGCTCGCGCGCCTGCCGCTCGGCCTCCGCCAACTCGCTGTCCCACAACAAGGTGTTGAGCGTGGCGTGGACCCGCACGCCGTAGCGGTGGGCGTACTCCGCGGCGCGGGCGATCTCCTCGGTGCTGTTGCCGGCGGCCTGCCGAGCCCCGAACCGGGCGCCGCCGATATAGATGGCATCGGCGCCGGAATCGACGGCCACGACGGCCGACGCGCAGTCCCTGGCCGGAGCCAACAGTTCGACGGGTTTCACGAGATGCGTAATTTTCGGCAAAAGTAAGATAATTTTATGAATTGTTTTGTATTTTTGTCGTTCGTAAAAAACAACCATTCCGAATCATGCTCACGATAAAGCAAATCCGCGACGACCAAGCGGCCGCCGTGCGCAAACTGGCCAAGAAAGGAGTCGACGCCGCCCCCGTTATCGACCGCATCCTTGCGCTGGACGACCGCCGCAAGGCCCTGCAAGCCGAGCTGGACGAAACCCTTGCCGCGCAAAACAAAGCCGCCAAAGAGATCGGAGCCCTGATGGGTCAGGGCCGCCGCGACGAAGCCGACGAACGCAAGCGCTTCGTAGCCGACCTCAAAGAGAAGTCCGCCCGTCTGCAAGAAGAATCGAAAGAGGTACAGGAAGAGCTGCAAGCGACGCTGGTAACGCTGCCCAACTTCCCGGCCGAGATCGTACCCGAAGGCCGCACGGCCGAAGACAACCAAGTTGTGAAGCTGGTGGAAAACTACACCGAGCTGCCCGAAAATCCGCTGCCCCACTGGGAGCTGGCCCGCAAATATGACATCATCGACTTCGACCTGGGTGTGAAACTTACGGGCGCGGGATTCCCGGTCTACAAAGGCAAAGGAGCCCGCCTGCAACGTGCGCTGATCAACTATTTCCTGGACTGCAACACCCGGGCCGGCTACCAAGAAGTCGAACCCCCGGTGATGGTCAACGAAGCCTCGGGCTTCGGCACGGGGCAGCTGCCCGACAAAGAAGGACAGATGTACCATGCCACGGTAGACAACTTCTACTTAGTGCCGACGGCCGAAGTCCCCGTAACGAACATCTTCCGTGATGTGATTCTTGAGAAAGGCGACTTCCCCGTAAAGATGACGGCCTACACCCCCTGCTTCCGCCGGGAAGCGGGCTCGTACGGCAAAGATGTGCGCGGCCTGAACCGTCTGCACCAGTTCGACAAAGTGGAGATCGTGCAGCTGTCGCTGCCCGAAGTGTCGTACGAAGCGCTGGACGGCATGGTAGCCCACGTAGAAGGGATCGTGCAGTCGCTGGGGCTGCCCTACCGCATCCTGCGACTCTGCGGCGGCGACATGTCGTTCACCTCGGCACTGACCTACGATTTCGAAGTTTACTCCGAAGCGCAAAAACGCTGGCTGGAAGTTTCGTCGGTCTCGAACTTCGAGTCGTTCCAAGCCAACCGCCTGAAGCTCCGCTACCGTGATGAAGACAAGAAGACGCAGCTGGCCCACACGCTCAACGGCTCGTCGCTGGCCCTGCCCCGCATTGTGGCGGCGCTCCTGGAAAACAACCAGACGCCCGACGGCATCCGCATCCCCGAGGTGCTGATTCCCTACACGGGATTTGATATTATCAAATAAATTCGCTATATTTGCGAGACACAACAATTAACCACAAACAATTTCTATCATGGCTTACAAAATCACCGACTCCTGCGTCGCATGCGGCACCTGCATCGGCGAATGCCCCGTCGAAGCGATCTCGGCAGGCGATATTTATGTGATCGACGCCGACAAGTGCATCGACTGCGGCACCTGCGCCGGCGTATGCCCGAGCGAGGCGATCGTATCGGAATAACCTGTTCCGGACAAACGACCGAACGCCCCCTCCGTATAGGAGGGGGCGTTTCTGCTGTCGGAAGAGCAAGCAGCGGCAGATGCTGGACGCAGCGCACGGGAAAGGCGTAGGCCCGGGCACTGGAGTCCAACGGGAGAACTTTCTCCGCGTTGAACCAGAGATCGCCCGCATTGACATTGTCGGCGGCTGTGGTACATACTGGAAGGACACGAGGAGCAGTGGCACATCGACGCACCTACGCCCTCGG
>CAZIUJ010000010.1:0-20794 GCA_964542345.1 uncultured Alistipes sp. | reverse complement strand
CCTGCGACGGGCAGGTGCTCGTGATCCACGACATGCTGGGCATCAACAAGGGCTTCTCGCCCCGCTTCCTGCGCCGCTACGCCGACCTGCATGCCGTCATGACCGACGCCGTCAGCGGCTATATCCGCGACGTCAAGGAGGGCGACTTCCCCAACGAGAAAGAACAATACTGATAAGGTGAACTTCGCGATTGAGTGAGCGCAAAAGCTGTTTGCGGTTTTTGCCGAACGTGAGCGAAGTCGAGCCCTCAGGACGCGCTGCTTCGGCGGCGCGTTTATTTTTTGTTGATAATTTCCCGCCGAAACGGAGCGCCGGGTTGGGCCGTTTGAAAAAAAATGCGTACTTTTGCGGGCAACAAATCCGCGTTCTTATGTCGTTCATCCATGAAAGGGTGCAGCCCGAGGGTCTGACCTTCGACGACGTGCTGCTCATACCCGCCTATTCGGAAGTGTTGCCGCGAGAGGTCTGCCTCAGGACCCGTTTTTCGCGCAATATCGAACTCAACATCCCGATCGTCTCCGCCGCGATGGATACCGTTACGGAGGCTCCGCTGGCCATTGCGCTGGCGCGCGAGGGGGGCATCGGCGTGATCCATAAGAACATGTCCATCGCCGAGCAGGCGGCCCACGTGCGGCGCGTGAAGCGCGCCGAGAACGGCATGATCTACGATCCCGTTACCATTTCGCGCGACCATACCGTCGGCGACGCCCTCGCCCTGATGGCCGAGAATAAGATCGGCGGCATTCCGGTCGTCGACGGCGACCGCCGTCTGATCGGCATCGTCACGAACCGCGACCTGCGCTTCCAGCGCGACATGTCGCGCTCGATCGGCGAGGTTATGACCCCCGGCGACCGTCTCATCACCACCGACCGGCCCGAGCTGGAGCACGCTTCGGGCGTGCTGCTCGACAACAAGATCGAGAAACTCCCTGTCGTGGACAACGAGGGGCACTTGGTGGGGCTCATCACCTATAAGGATATTACCAAAGTGCAGGATCATCCCAACGCCTGCAAGGACGCCAAAGGACGTCTGCGCGTCGCCGCCGGCGTGGGCATCACGCCCGACGTCATGGAGCGCGTCGCCGCCCTCGTCGCCGAGGATGTCGACGCCGTGGTGCTCGACTCGGCGCACGGCCACTCCAAGAACATCGTTACGGCCCTCCGGCAGATCAAGGCCGCTTATCCGGCGCTCGACGTCGTGGTCGGCAACATCGCCACGGCCGAGGCCGCCCGCTTCCTGATCGACGCGGGGGCCGACGGCATCAAGGTCGGCATCGGTCCCGGCTCGATCTGCACCACGCGCATCATCGCCGGCGTCGGCGTGCCGCAGCTGTCGGCCATCTACGCCGCTGCTTCCGAGGCGCAAGGCTCGGGTGTGCCGGTCATCGCCGACGGCGGCCTGCGTTATTCGGGCGACATCGTCAAGGCGCTGGCCGCAGGCGGCGACTGCGTGATGATCGGCTCGATGTTTGCCGGCACGGAGGAGGCGCCGGGCGAGACGATCATCTACAACGGCCGCAAGTTCAAGTCCTACCGCGGCATGGGGTCGATCGACGCCATGAAGGCCGGCTCGGCCGACCGCTACTTCCAAAAGGGATGCGAGGGCAACATCAACAAACTTGTGCCCGAGGGCATCGTCGCGCGCGTGCCGTTCAAGGGTTCGCTCAGCGAGACGGTCTACCAGCTCGTCGGCGGCATCCGCTCGGGTATGGGCTACTGCGGCGCGGCGGACATTGCGACCCTGCAGACGGCGCAGTTCATCCGCATCTCCGCGTCAGGCATGCAGGAGAGCCACCCGCACGACGTTACCATCACGCGCGAGGCCCCCAACTATTCGAGTGAACGTTAAAAAATCCGTTTTGTCATGAAATCCGCAAACAGCCAACACATCGGCCGAATCGACTGGATCGCCCTGATCGTCTTCGCCGCACTTTTCGCCGCCTGGTACCTCACGGGTTATCCGTGGATGCGTTACCTGCTGCTGGGTCTGATGTTCTTCTACCTGTTCGTCGTGCGCATCGTCGCGAACCATTATTACTGCAAGAAGGAGGAGGCCCGTTTCGACAGCGACAAACCGCAAGAAGAGTAGTTCCGCCACATTCCGCCGCATGGAAAAAATCCTGATCCTCGACTTCGGGTCGCAGTATACGCAGCTCATCGCGCGGCGCGTCCGCGAGCTGAACGTCTATTGCGAAATCCACCCGTTCCACAAGATTCCGACGCTCGACGCCTCGGTGCGGGGCGTCATTCTCTCCGGCAGCCCCTATTCCGTGCGCGACGCCGAGGCGCCGCGCCCCGATCTCTCGCAGATCAAGGGGCGCCTGCCGCTGCTGGGTGTCTGCTACGGCGCTCAGTTCCTCGCGGCGGCTTTCGGCGGCGAGGTGCAGCCCGCCCCGAGCCGCGAATACGGCCGCGCGATGCTCACCGTTGGCGACGCTTCCGACCCCTTGATGACCGGCCTTCCGACCACCACGCAGGTGTGGATGTCGCACGGCGACACCATTACGTCGGTGCCCGCTTCCTACCGCCTGATCGCCGGTACGGAGGACGTGCGCGTCGCGGCGTTCCGCATCGAGGGCGAAGCGACATGGGGCATCCAGTTCCACCCCGAGGTCTACCACTCGACCGACGGCACGCAGCTGCTCCGGAACTTCGTCGTCGGCATCTGCGGCTGCTCGCAGAGCTGGACGTCGGAGAGCTTCGTCGAAACCACCGTCCGCGAGCTGCGCGAAAAGTTGGGCGACGACCGGGTCGTGCTGGCTCTCTCGGGCGGCGTCGATTCGTCGGTGGCCGCCGTGCTGCTGCATCGGGCCATCGGGCGGAACCTCTACTGCATCTTCGTCGACTCGGGCCTGCTGCGCAAGAACGAGTTCGAGGAGGTGCTCGAATCCTACGAGCATATGGGGCTCAACGTCAAGGGCGTCAAGGCCGGGGCCAAGTTCCTCGGCGACCTCGCGGGCGTGAGCGACCCCGAGCGCAAGCGCAAGATCATCGGCCGCGACTTCGTGGAGGTCTTCAACGAGGAGGCGCAGCGCATCCGCGACGTCCGGTGGCTGGCGCAGGGGACGATCTATCCCGACGTCATCGAGTCCTGCTCGGTCAACGGCCCCTCGGCCACGATCAAGTCGCACCACAACGTCGGCGGCCTGCCCGAGAAGATGCACCTGAAGATCGTCGAACCGCTGCGGCTCCTCTTCAAGGACGAGGTGCGCCGCGTGGGACGTTCCTTAGGCATCTCCGAGCAGCTCATCGGCCGGCATCCTTTCCCGGGTCCGGGTCTCGCGATCCGCATCCTGGGCGAGATCACGGCCGAGAAGATCGAAATCCTGCAGCAGGTCGACAAAATCTATATCGACTCCCTGCGCGCCGCGGGGCTCTACGACCGGGTCTGGCAGGCGGGTGCCGTCCTGCTGCCCGTCAAGAGCGTGGGCGTCATGGGCGACGAGCGCACCTACGAAAGCTGCGTGGCCCTGCGGGCCGTAACTTCGACCGACGGCATGACGGCCGACTGGGTGCACCTGCCTTACGAGTTCCTGGCCGACGTCTCCAACGAGATCATCAACAAAGTGCGTGGCGTCAACCGCGTCGTCTACGACATTTCGTCGAAGCCGCCCGCCACGATCGAATGGGAGTGATGACCGACTTCGCCGCGATCGATTTCGAAACGGCCAACAGCCACCGGGCCAGCGTCTGTTCGGTGGGGGTGGTCATCGTGCGCGACGGCAGGATCGTCGACTCGTGCTACCGTCTGATCCGCCCGCGCCCCAATTATTACAGCCGCTTCACGACGGCCATTCATGGACTGACGGCCGCCGATACCGATGAGGCGCCCGAATTCGAGGAGGTCTGGCAGGAGATCGCACCCCGCATCGAGGGCCTGCCGTTGGTCGCACACAATGCACCGTTCGACGAAAGCTGCCTGCGGGCTGCTTTCGACCTCTATGAAATGCCGTGGCCGGGGTATACCTTTTTCTGCACCTGCCGTGCTTCGCGCCGTGTGTTCGGGCGGCAGCTACCCAACCACCAGCTGCATACCGTCGCCGCTGCCTGCGGTTTCGATCTGCAGCAGCACCACCACGCTTTGGCCGACGCCGAGGCATGCGCCCATATCGCCCTGAGGATTCTTCAGATTTCTAACTGAAGCTGCAGCGCCATCTGCCAGCGGGTGTAGTCGCTCGCGACGGCCTGCTTCCGATGGTTGTACGAAACGTTGGCCTGCACTTTCAGCGCCTGCCCCCGGATGTAGCGCGAGACGCCTAACGTGGTTTGGTTGCGGCGTCCGTAGCCCGCCCGTTCCCGGATTTCGCTCCGCGGAAAGAGCGTCGAGTTGCGCAGGGCCACTTCCCATTTCCTCGCGATCAGATAGCCGGCCTGCACGTTGAGGCCGCAGCTGGTGTAGACCCACGCGGCGTTTTCGCCGTCGCCGGGCGTGCGGTAGGCGAGGCCCTTGCCCAGTCCGATCGTCGCTTTGCGGGGCTGCAGTTCGGTCGTGTCGGCATTTTGCGCCACAATCGCGCCGTCGCTGCCGAGCAGGTTTCATCAACATTTGTTTTCAGATGCTTTCACGGCTTTCATTTGCTTGCAGGATTGGCGTTGCTTCCGATTTTTTCCAATGTTATACGGCCGATGACGAAACGCTGCTCCCCGGCTCTTGTGCGGTCTCCCGACTATTGCAGCACGGAGCCGATGGATTCATTGGGGCCCAGGCCTAACTTCTTGCGCAGGCGGTAGCGGGCCATCTCCACACTTCGGGGCGAGATGTTCATCAACTCGGCGACCTCCTTGGTCGAAAGGTTCAGCTTGATGTAGACGCACAGCCGCAAATCGGTCTGCGACAGCGACGGATAACGCGCCCGCAGCCGGTCCAGCAAACCGTCGTAGATGTTGTTGAAATAGCTCTCCGACAGCTGCCAGTCGCTGTCGTTTTTAAGCTGGGCGTTGATTTGCCGGATGATGCGGTTCGCCAGGCTCTTTACCCTTGCGGCATCTTCCGCCGTGGTCAGCTGTGCGACTTCGCTTTTCAGTTCGTTGAGCATGTTGTTGCGGCGGATGCTGTTCATCGTGATGTTCGCCAGCCGTTTGTCCTTGTTGCGCAGGTTGGTTTTCAACTGCTCGCGTTCCAGCTCCGCGATACGCTTCTCTTTGAGCAGATTCTCGCGTTCGAGCTGTTCGAGTTCCAGTGCGCGCTGCGCCTGCTCCCGCCGGTGGAGTTCTTCCTGGGCCAGCCGGCTCTTGTAGAGATAGTAACTCCGCACACCCGCCAGCAGGGCTGCTACGGTGAATATGTAAATCCAGATCATCGGCCACGAGATGTACCACGGCGGGCGGACCGACACTTCGAGCCGCCGCACGGCCGACGGATCGGCGGTTTGCGGCTGCCGCAGCTCGATGATGTGCCGTCCGTGCGGGAGTGCCGGGACCTGGAGAAATTCGTCGATGCGCACCGTTTGCCATTCGGGACTTAGTGATGCGATGCGAAATTCGAGACGCCGCCCCGAGGCCAAGTGCAGGGGCCAGATGCGCAGGGTGTTCATAGAGGCCGGAATCTCGAAAACTTCGTCCGCAAGCCGGTGATAACGGGTTGCATGGGGGCTCTGGGCTGCGACCATGCCGATCTCCACGGGTTCCTGCGGGGCTCCGGGACCGTTCGAAAATCCGATGCCGTTCCGGAAGCCGATCACCCCTGTTCCGTCCATGATGCGGAACCCGGTCGTGCGTTCCCCGACTACATGGTTCAGGAGATCGGTGTTGCGGCTGAGCGTCGTCCCCGTCCGCTCGACATACCCCATGCCGTCGGAGGAGACGAACCAGAAACGATGATCCTGCTGAACGATGCTTTTCACGCCGTGGCCGCATTCGCGCAGAATGGATTCGGCACTCGGTGCCCGGATGAGCGAGTCGGCTGCGTAGTCGATGCGCCAGGCCCGATTCCCGCAACACAGCAGCAGCTCCTGGTCGATGCGGGTCGAGAGCACCCGGCTGTTGTCCGAGGCCAGATCGTAGTTGCGCACGTCGGTTACGCGGTCTCTCGCTTCGGAGAGAGTCAGCCGCACGAATCCCACGCCGGAAACCGTAACCCATATGCGGTCCTCATCGTCGATGCGGAAGTTGCGCGTGAATCCGTTGTAGCCGACGATGCGTGTTACGAATTGCAGGCCCGAATCCGTGTGCCGCACCAGGGCCAACCCCGAATAGGTGCTCAGTATGTAGTATTGACGATTGGCCCGGCACTGCCGCATCGAGTAGACGCCGCTGCCGGTCATGACCGGTTCCAGGGTCGCCGGCTCCCCCCCCCTCAGTCGGAATAAACCCTGGTCGTGAAGTACGTAGATACGGCCGTCGATCTCTTCCAGCCCCCATACCGACCCTGTGCTGCCCGGCACGAGGTCGAGGTTGCCGCGCATCCCGATGCAGAACAGCCCCTTGTTGGACCCTACGAGCAACTTTTCGCCGAACCTCAGTACGCTGAGCACCGATCCCAACCGCGAATCGGTCAGGTAGTAGTCCTGCGTGCTGTTGTCGATGGTGGCGACCCCCGAATCGAGCCCCAACCAGATGTTGCCCCGCTCGTCGGCCGCGACGCTCAGAATCGTCGTGTTGTCGAGTTGGTCGCCGTAAGGTATCGAATGGTTGACCGAACCGTCGTTGTTGATCAGAAACAACCCGCGCTGGGTGGTGCCGACCAGCAGCAGGTCGTCGTTGTAGCGTCGGCAGCAGGTGATCTTCGCATCGGCCAGCTGCCGGTTGACCGTCTTGTCGAGCGGGGCCGTCGTGCCGTCGTTGCCGATGGTCAGCAGACCGATGTGCTCCACGGCTGCCAGCAGCTCGCCGTGGCGTCCGGAAAGCAGGTTGATGATCCGGTCCGACAGACGGCAGACGACTTTTCGGTCGAGATCGTCCCCCAGCAGGTAAAGCGTCGGACCATCCTGTACGTAAATATGTCCGTCGACTTCGTGCATGTAGCGAAATGTCTGCTGCGGCGCCAGTTCGCGGATCGTTTCCGAGAGCGAGTCGTAGATGCAGATCTTCTCCCGACACTGGAAATAGATTCTTCCCGAACGGGGTTCGGAGGCGATGCGCCAGAAGTCGTTGCTTTGCGAACGGAAATCGGGGTTGCGATAGAGCGCCGTATAGGTCAGACCGCCGTATTCGCTGCACTGCCAGTACCCGAACTCGTTGACCCCGGCTGTGTAGAGGCGCTCCGAAGCGAAATCGTAGCGAAGGGCCCGGATGACCGAATTGCCCCGCGACTGGTAGGTCGCCCAGCGCACCCCGTCGTAGACGGCCAGCCCGTCGTTCGTGGCGAAGAAAACCCGGCAGCCGTCGCCTCCGTCGGCCGTGATGTCCCAGACCTGGATGTAGGCCACCGGTGCGGAACCTTCGACGAAGCGTTCCACATGGCGAAGACCGTAGTCGGCGATCGTGGCATGGGCCGCGAACAAGCGCGATGCCGACAGGGTCAGCAGGGCGATCCAGAGCAGCAAAGAGACGGTTCGATTCATGATTCGAAGGTTTTTCGATACAAATATATTAAATAATCGGATCGGAGGAAATCGCCGCAAATGTCGTATCTGCGGCAATGTCTGTCTTTGTATCTGTATTATACTGTAAATCAAGGTAATTCATTGTAAAATGTAGGGGTTTGAATGACCCGAAAAATCGACCTTGTCGTAGTTTTGTAGGAGTCGATAATGCCGGAATAGATGTGCGGCAATTTTATTTTTAGCAAGCAAAACACGAACAAATTTTAATAACTAACCTAAAATTCTGTTTTTCTATGAGAGAAAAATTACCAATCGAAACCGCTCTCCGGAAACTGCGCGGCATCGGGCTGACGCTTGTCGGTCTCTGTATGCTGTTCACCGGAGCGGCGCAGCAACCCCGGGGTTCGGTTTCGGGAGTCGTCTCCGATGCTTCGGGTCCGCTGGCAGGCGTGGCGGTCGTTGTCAAGGGTACGACTGCCGGAACGACTACCGATGCGAACGGTGCTTTCGTCATCCGCGCTTCGAAGTCCGACGTGCTGGTCTTCAGTTTTCTGGGTTACGAAACCCGGGAGGTCGCCGTGCATAACCGCATGGAGATCGACGTGCAGCTCGAAAGCGATGCGCAGTTGGTCGACGAGGTGGTCGTGGTGGGATACGGCGTCCAAAAGAAGAGCCTCGTAACGGGGGCGATCTCGTCGGTCAAGGGCAGCGACCTCGAGATAACCGGTGTGATGCGTGCCGACGATGCTTTGGCAGGAAAGACGGCAGGCGTGCAGGTGGTATCGAACTCCGGACAACCCGGTTCCGACGTGCAGATCTACATCCGCGGTATCGGCACCAACGGCACGGCGACACCTATTTATATCGTCGACGGTGTCTCCGTGTCGGGCATCGAATACCTGAATCCGAGCGATATCGAGTCCATCGAGGTGCTCAAGGATGCTGCCGCCTCGGCGATTTACGGTGCGCGGGGCGGCAACGGCGTGGTCCTGATTACTACCCGCCGCAGCAAGGAGGGGACGTGGAGCGTCGATTATGACTTTTCATACGGCATTCAGAACATCTCCCGCAAGATCGACGTGCTGAACGCCCACGAATATGCACTCATTCAGAACGAAGCGGCGGTCAATTCGAGGGCGGCGCTGCCTTTTACCGAGGAGCAGATCGCCTCGTTCCGTCGCGGCACCGACTGGCAGGAGGCCATTCTCAACCGCAACGCAGGGGTGCAGCGCCACAACGTGCGCGTGTCGGCCGGAACGGCCCGTTCGTCGTTCAACGGCTCGGCCTCCTATCTCAACCAGGACGGTATTCTGGCCAAGGGCAAATCCAACTTCAAGCGTTACACCATCAATTTGTCGGCCAGCCACAAACTCTTGCGCAACGATGCGCTGACTGTCGGCGAAAACATCGTCCTGAGCCACGTGAAGAAGCAGTCCGTTACGCAAAATTCCTCGGTGGCCGGACCGCTCGTCGGGGCGCTCAACATGGACCCGCTGACACCCGTCTACGATCCGTATCAGACCGATGAACTCTACGGCGGCTTCGGCTCCTCGAAATACGTGTCGCAGGAGGTGGTCAACCCCGTGGCCCGCATCCACTACTCCAACGGCCGTTCGCTCTACACCACCATGAAGGGCAGTGTCTACGCCGAGCTCAAGTTCCTGAAAGACTTTCGCCTGCGTGGAACGGCCAGCGCCGACATCACTTGGAGCGACGGTTTCGGCTACTCGCCGCTTTACAAGCTCAACTCCACGACCGGCAACACCACCTCGAATGGTGCGTCGCAGAGCTACAACCAGGCGCGCCGCCTCAGCTACGAGGGCTACCTTACGTGGGGGCACCTCTACGGTGATCGGCACGACGTTTCGGTCATGGTCGGCGCGTCGTTGCTTCAGCGCACCTCGCTGGCTTTGAGCGCCAGCCGCAACGACCTGAAGATCGACGACGAGGAGCATGCCTACATCTCGATGGCGACCAACTCGTCGGCCTCGGCGAGCGGCGGCCCCGGCAACCCTTCGGCCATCGTCTCTTTCTTCGCCCGGGCGAACTATGCCTACGACAACCGCTACATGATTACCGCAACGGTGCGCCACGACGGTTCGTCCCGCTTCGGAATCAACAACCGTTTCGGAACATTTCCCTCGGTATCGGTGGGCTGGAATGCCGCCAACGAAGCATTCCTGCGTGATGTGGAGTGGCTCGGAGCTCTGAAACTCCGCGCCTCGTGGGGGCAGAACGGTAACGAGAACATCGGCGACTTTGCCTATATGGCCACCATCTCCACCTACGGCCTGACCTATCCGTTCGGCTCGCAGATTCCGACGGGCAGCCTTTCTGTGGGTGCGGCTCCGACGAAACTCTCCAATCCCGACTTGAAGTGGGAAACCTCCGAGCAGACCGACCTCGGTCTGGATATCCAGCTTTTCGGCTGCCTCAACCTGACCTTTGATTATTACATCAAGAAGACCAAAGACCTGCTCGTTACCACGCCGATTCCCCTCATGCTGGGCAACGGATTTCCGACGACCAATGCCGGAAACGTCCGCAACACGGGTGTCGAGTTCGCCGCCGATTTCCACCGTCAGTTCGGCAAGTGGAATCTCTCCGTCAACGGAAACATCGCCTTCAACAAGAATCGGGTAACGTATGTGGGTACGGATACAGGGTATGTGTCGGGAGCTACCGTGCAGGGTATTACGGGAGCCGTAACCCGCATGGAGACCGGCCACGCCATGTCCTACTTCTGGGGGTACAAGACCCTCGGCATTTTCCAGAACCAGGCCGAGATCGACGCATGGGTCAACTCGCAGGGCGTTCAGATTCAGCCCGATGCGCGTCCCGGCGATTTCCGTTATCAGGATACCAACGACGACGGAACCATCGACGACAAAGACCGGGTCGACCTCGGCAGTCCGTTCCCGACGATGACTTTCGGTCTGAATATCAGTGTGAGCGCTTACGGATTCGACCTCGGCATCACCTCCGCGGGTCAGGCCGGGAACAAGATTTTCAGCGTGCTGCGCCGTCCCGACCTGCCGATGAGCAACTACGGGGCTTGGGTCCTCGGCCGCTGGCACGGCGAGGGCACATCGAACTCCATTCCGCGCGTGGCCCACAACGACACGAACCTCAACTGGACCCGTCCGTCGGATTTCTATCTCCAAGACGGCGATTTCTGGCGCATCCGCAACATCACGCTCGGATATACGGTCCACATCCCCGAGAAGTATTATCTGCGCAAGGCGCGCGTCTTCGCCTCGGTCGACAACGTGTTCACCTTCACGAAATACGGCGGCTACGACCCCGAAGTGGGCAACGGAGGTTCGATCCTCAGCTCGGGAATCGACCGCGGCGTCTATCCGCGTCCGCGCACCGTGTCGGTCGGTCTGAGCCTTACCTTCTAACATAAAGAACATACGTCATGAAACTTACGAAAATATATCCGTTTTTGGTTGCGGGAGCGCTCTGCATGGGCGGTGTTGCCTGTGAGTCGATGCTCGACCTCACGCCGCCGATGAACGACGTGGAGACGAACTTCTACAAGAACTCCAAAGATATGTACCAGTCGCTCACGTCGGCCTACAACGTGCTGATGTGGAGCGCACCGTCGGCCGTCAGCGGCGGCGTGCAGAACTGCGCTTTCGAGGTGGTGAGCGAGGTGCTCGGCGACTGCTGTTACGCCGGGGGCGCCAATGCCAACGACGCCGTGTCGACCAGCCGCATCGACCGCTTCACAATGCTCGTGTCGGACCTCTATCCCGAGGCGCTGTGGCACAAATACTACACCGGAATCTACCGCTGCAACAAATTCTTCGAGAAGATCGACGGTGCTCAGTTCGAGGACGAGGACCTGCGTGCGATGTACAAGGCCGAGGCCCACTTTCTGCGCGCCTACTTCTATTTTGACTTGGTGCGCCTGTTCGGCAATGTGCCGTTGATTCTCCGGCCGCTCACACCGGCCGACTACGCCCAGACGCAGGCCGCTCCGGCCGTGATCTATGGACAGATCGCCTCCGATCTGCTCAGCGCCATCGGCATGGAGCGCGCCGACGGTTCTCCGGCCATGACCGAGGCTCCCGTGATGTTCTCCGCCGAGGAGAAGGGGCGCGCCACGCGCGATGCCGCCAAAGCACTGCTTTGCCGTGTATGGCTTTACTACACGGGCTATTACGGAGAGGCGGAGCTGCCCGGGGTGAGCGCCTCCGAGATGATGGCATACATCGAAGAGGTCGCCGACAGCGGCAACTATTCGTTCCTGGCCAATGCCTATGCCCGCGACGCAGTCAGCGGTGTTGCGCCGCTGTGGAATATCGCCAACAAGAACTCTTCGGAGGAGGTCTTCACGATTCAGTACTCCGCCCTCTCGAAGTGGGGCGACTGGAGCAACCGCGAGGGCTGCACGGGCAACCAGGCCGTGATTCTGTGGGGTATTCGCGACGTGAGTGCTCCCTATGCTGCGGGATGGTCGTTCGCTCCCGTGTCCGAACGGCTCTTCAAGAGCTACGATCCGGCTGATCCCCGTCGCTGGGCGACGCTCATCAACGCCAATGCGGTCGACGGCGACAATGACGGCGAGGGGCTCAACTACACGGCCGGATTCCAGAATACGGGCTATTTCTGCCGCAAGTTCACGCCGTTGACAGCCAATAACCAGTTGGGCGGCGGCGGTTCGCGCGAGCTGAACTACCCGAATAACTACCCGTCGATCCGCTGGGCCGACGTCCTGCTGATGGCAGCCGAGATGGAGTTCCGCTACGGCTCGCAGAGCAAGGCTTTCGGCTACTACGCCAAGGTGCGCGAACGGGCTCTGGGTGCAGGTTCGGCCGGAAATGCCGGCAACCTGACGCTCGAAACGATTCTCAACGAACGCCTGCTCGAGCTCGCGCTCGAAGGCCATCGTTACTGGGATGTGCTGCGCCAGGGCGACAGCTATGCCGCCAGTGTGCTGACCAATGGCGAGGCGGGCGATTTCGCCGTAACCTACGACCGTCAGCGGCGCGGCCTGATGCCCATTCCGCAGTACGAAATCATGCAGTCGCGAAACTCGCTGATTCAGAATCCGGGTTATTGATCCTTAAAACCGAACCGAAATGAAAAACAGATTCATGCTATCTCTTGGGGTGCTGCTGGCTGCGGGTTGTACGCTCGACGAGCGGCCCGAGTTGCCCGACTCCCGCGTTACCGATCTGAAAATCATCGTAACGCCGTGCGAAACGCAGAATACCTACCTGTTGCGAACGAACCGTTCCGATGTGATCGGATTCTGGAACCTCGGTAACGGCAATACCGCCTCGGGCGTCAACTCGGTGGTGGCCGAATACCCCTTCCGCGGAAACTACACGGTCTCGCTGACGGCCTACGGCGACAACGGCCGCACGAACGACGTCTCCGTGAAGATCGCCGTAACGGAGGAGAACCTTTTCCTGCTCAACGACCCGATGTACGAGCTTATCGCCGGGGAGATCGGCGGTGCGGGCAAGACCTGGATGCTCGACTCGAAGCGGCCCTACCACATCGACCTGCTCAACCCCAACAATCCGGCCGAAAGCTGGTGGCATGCGAATGCCGACGAGAAAGCAGGCCGGGAGATTTACGACGACGAGGCGACTTTCCTGCTCAACAGCGAGCGCGGTCAGGGCTTCGACTACGTGAACAACGGCAAGAGCTGTACGCTGAACAACATCGTGCCGGCCCTGGAACTCTTCAACGACGGGGCGTGGAGCGCCACCGAATACGTGGCCGCGGGCGACTATATCGTTTCGTGCACGCCTCCCGCCGGCATGGGGTGGAGCTTGGTGCAGACGGCGGGCCGCTACTACATCGTCTTTCCCTCGACGACGGCCGGACATGGCGGCTACCTCTTCTACTTCTGCGGCTGGAACACGCAGTATGAGATACGGGCCATCTCCGAAACGCACATGAAAGTCTTCATGTGGGCCTCGATCAACGGCAGCAACTCCCTGCGTTCGCTGATCCTGCGTACGAAGGAGACCGAGTCGAACGACGAGCCCATTAACTGGATCTGGTCGCAGGACTGATCCCCAAAAACGAAACGTCATGAAAAAACTGCTTTACATATTATGCGCCGCCGTATGGATGGCCGGGTGCTCGGACGACAACACCGCCTCCTACTATGTCGATGAACTGGTCATCGACACGGCGAACTGTCTGGCCGAAGGCAGCTACGTGCAGGGTGTGCCTGTCGGCGACCTCTGCCGGGTGAAGATTCCCTACGAGAACGCGCGCGGCGGCGTGGCCCGCATCAGCGCTCCTGAAACCAATGGCCTGCGTATCGACGCGCAGGAGGTGGCTTTCGCTGCGGGCAGCGGTGAAGCCGTGGTTCAATGTGCCGGTATTCCGCTGATGCTGCAGACATCGTTCCTGCAGCTCAACGTCGAGTATCTCGGCAAAACCTATCTGTCGAGCGTGGAGATTGTCGTGCTGGAGGATGTGGACCCCACGGGCACGATCGGATTCCAAATCGACGAAACACCGCTCACGGGACTTACTGCGGCCCGCACCGTCGCCTTTACGGTCGACCCGACGATGACCTCGGTGGTCGAGTCGGGCGCGACGCCCGAGGGCCTGCGCGTGTCGGTCGTTTCCGACCCCGCGACCGGTGCCGGCACCGTAACCTTTACGCCGACTCCCGCCTTCCTCGGCGGTCAGGTCGAGCTTACGGCATCGTTCGGAGCCCGCGAAGCGCAGGTGCGCACCATTCGTGTCAGCGCATTCGCGGCGGGCGAGGGTACGCCGGAAGACCCCTGGGCCGTTACGTCGGCCGCCGAGCTGGATAAAATCCGCTACGGACTCGACCGCGCCTTCCGCCTCGACGGGAACATCGTCCTCGGCAGCGACTGGTCGCCCGCCGGTACGGCCGAAAATCCTTTCACCGGTTCGCTCGACGGCAACGGCAAGCGGATCACCCTCGCGCTCGATCGTCCGGAGCAGGATTACGTGGCGTTGTTCGCCCATGCGGGGGCCGGTGCGTCGGTGAAGAATCTGGCACTCGACGGCAGTGTCCGGGGAGGCAGCTACGTAGCGGCACTGGCCGCCGTCAGCGCCGTCCGGCTGTCGGCCGATGTTGCCGACGTCGTCGTGGAGGGAGACAACTTCGTGGCTGCGGCCGTTGCTTCGGGCGCCGGAAAGGACGACCGGGTCATCGAGTTCGGCAAGGTGCCCGCCTCGGTGAATATCTCGATGGGCGAGAGCTCCGAGAGCGGCGAGCTGGGTCTTCTGACTAAGGGCGCGACGGTCGCGTTCGATGCCGGCACGACCGGTTCGTCGTGGAGCTACGACGATGCGACGGGCCTGTTCACCGTCGTCAAAGGTGCCGACTTCACGGGCGGCGACGTTTCGTTCCGCGTGTGGTTGGACGACAAGGTGCGGTCGACACTCCGCACGATCGCTGTAACCTCGAAAAACATGTACGAAAGCGGTACGGGCAGCGCGGAAGATCCCTATGTGGTGGCGGATGCCGACCAGTTTGCGGCAACGCTCCACGCCTTCCCGGAGGCGCACGTGAAACTCTCCTCCGACCTCGAAATCGCCGGATGGACGACTATCGATTCGTTCAGCGGTTCGCTCGACGGCGACGGCCATACGGTGAAGGGGCTGACCGCTCCGTTCGCCGGAACGCTTGCGGGCACGGTGAAGAATATCAAGTTCGCGGAGGTGGCCGTCGTTGCCGGCAAGAACGCCTGCGGCGTGGTGGCCAACGTGCTCGACGGAAGGGTCGAAAGCGTGGCAGTAACGGGTACGCTGACGGCGGAGTCGGCCGCTTCGGCGGCCGATACGGGCTTGGGCGCTATCGCCGGGCAGGCGCAGGGCTCCTCCGTGATTGACAATTGCTACGTACGCATTGCGATGACCACTCAGTCGAATTTTGCGACGGGCGGTCTGGTCGGTGTCATCAAGGCGACCGACGGCGTAACTCTCTCCCGGTCGACCGTCGAGGGTTCGATCGTCGGAACGATCAACGGCTCGAAACTGGGCGGCATCCTGGGTCGCAAGACCAATACCAACCAAAATTCGAAAGACCTCATCACGGGTTGCCTGGTTACTGCCGAGGTGAAGATGACCGGCGAGGGTTCGAACATGATCGGCGGCATCTTCGGTGCGCTGCAGGGAGCGACGGTCAGCGGTGATTATGTCGGCGGCATCGCCATCGAAAAGTGCGCTTTCACGGGTGCGGTCAGCGGCGGAAATGCCGTGGGCGGCATCGGCGGCGTCTGCTGTGCGGTCCGCGATTGCTACGTCGGCGGTTCGGTGCAGGCAACCAGCGTCTCGGCGTCGAGTACGGCTGCTGCGGCCGGTGTGGTGGCTGCCGCCAAAGGCGACATGGAGCGATGCGTGGTCCGCGGCGCCCGCGTAACGGGCGGTCCGAAGGGCACCTCCTCTTTCACGGCCGGCATCGTGTGCGTGAAGAACGACAATGCGCCGAAAGCGACCGGTTGCGCCGTGCTCGCCTCCACGATCCAGCTCGGCGGCTTCGCCATCTACGGCACTGCTTCGGCCAATATCACCGCCACGTCGAACTATCGCTGGGAGGTGATCTACGCCGACGATTCGGCCTATGTGCCGCTGGCTTCCGACCCCTATGGGCAGGACGGTGCGGAGGAGCATCCCTCGCAGGCTCTGTTCGAGAGCTTGGGCTACGACTTCTCCTCCGTATGGACGTGGGATGCGACGACGAATGCTCCGCGGCTCCGGAGCGTCGGCTGTACCGAAACCGTAAAAATCGACTAATTTTGCAAACAGGATTCAACCATGAAAAAAATATTTGTAATAGCCGGCTTCCTGGTGTGCGCCCTCGTGGCGTGCACCAAGGAGCAGATGATCTCCGATCTGCCCGAAGATATCAACAAGCCCGCGGGCACCCTCCCGGGTGCGGCGACTGCCAAGCGCGGCGTTTGCCAGAGCACCAACACCACCGGTTTCGGGCAGCAGCTCGTCGATCTGAAAGCCAACTGGTACTATACGTGGGGGCTTGAGGCCAGTCCGTTGGTCGAGGGCGTGGAGTTCGTACCCATGTTCTGGGGTGCCTCGTCGGTCAACAAAGAGAACTGCGACCGCATCAACAAACTATACGAGGAGGGCAAGGTCTTCTACGTGCTCGGATTCAACGAGCCCGACCTCTCCGAGGAGTCCAACATGAGCGTCGAGCAGGCGCTCGAAAAGTGGGCTTTTCTCTGCGAAAATCTCGACCGGCGCATCAAGCTCGTCAGTCCGGCTCCCTCGTATCCCACGCGGCAGTGGCTCGTCGACTTCATGGCGGGTGTGGCGCAGCGCGGTCTGCGCTGCGACTACGTGGCCGTGCACATGTATGCCGGCATCGGCACGCAGAATTATCAGTCGGTCATCCGCGAGGTCTACAACCGCTTCGGCAAGGCGGTGTGGATCACCGAGTTCGCGCCGCGCGACGACAACGCCAAGAACAACGGCTACAACAGCTATACCGAGAGCCGCGTGCTGGAGCAGATGTCGGCACTGCTTCCGGCCTACGAGGAGATGAACGAGGTGTTCCGCTACTCGTGGTTCGGATGCGCCTCGCAGTCGATGCTCGGGCTCATTACCTCGCGCTTCTTCGGGGACGACGGTGCGCTGACCTCGCTGGGGGCCTACTACGCCACGATCGAACCCAATCCGTCCATTTCACTCACCAATCAGTAACGAACGATGCGAACCTTGAAACCGATCCTGTTTTTGGTACTCCTCTTTTCGTCGCTCTGCGCCCGTGCGCAGCGCACCGAAGGGCTCGATCCGCTGATACAGCACGCATACGGCCGCAAGGTGCAGTCGTTGAACGGCTACTGGAACTACTTCGCCGATCCGCTCGAAACGGGCTACTACGACTATCGCCGCAATCCCGATCCCAACGGATTCTTCAAGGACGTGCAGGTCGACAACCGCACTTCGTGGAAAGAGTACGATTTCGACCGCTCGCCCGTGATGGCTGTTCCGGGCGATTGGAACACGCAGGTTCCCGAACTCTTCCGCTACGAGGGGATGGTGTGGCTGCGCCGCAAATTCCCGACGACCGCCGAAGCCGGGGTGCGCCGCTACCTCTATTTCGGCGCCTCGAACTACCTCACGCACGTATTTCTCAACGGGGAACACGTGGGCGACCACGAAGGCGGCTACACGCCTTTCAATTTTGAGGTTACGGAACTGCTGCGCGACGGGGAGAATACGCTCGTTGTGGCCGTGGACGACAAGCGGTTGCCCGAACGGGTGCCGACCATCATCTGCGACTGGTTCAACTACGGAGGCATCACGCGCGACGTGATGCTGATCACCGTGCCCGAAAGTTTCGTGCGGAGCTATACCGTGCGGCTGAAACCCGGAACGTCCGATGTCATCGAGGCGCAGGTATGGATGAACGAGGCGCAGGCCGGGCAGCTGGTCGAGTTCTCCGTGCCCGAGCTGAAAATCGTCCTGCGCGGATGGACGGACGACAAAGGCACGGTCCGTTTCGAGAAGCGCACCAAACTCGCACTTTGGTCGCCCGAGGAGCCCAAACTTTACGACGTGGCGATTCGCTCGGAAAGCGACCGGGTCGAAGATGCCGTCGGATTCCGCACCATCGAGACGCGCGGCCGGGAGATTCTGCTCAACGGCAACCCCATCTTTCTGCGCGGCATCTCCATCCACGAGGAGGCGGCGTTCCGCAACGGCCGCATCGCCAAAGTCGAGGAGGACCGCACGCTGCTGGGCTGGGCCAAGGAGCTGGGATGCAACTACGTGCGTCTGGCGCACTATCCGCATAACGAACAGATGGTGCGTGAGGCCGAACGCATGGGACTGTTGGTATGGAGCGAGATTCCGGTATACTGGACCATTCTCTGGGAGCGCGAGGATGTGTATGCCAATGCGCTGAATCAGCTGGACGAGATGATCGAGCGCGACCGGAACCGCTGCAACGTCATCATCTGGTCGATCGCCAACGAGACGCCTCATGGTGACGCGCGCGACCGCTTCCTTTCGTCGCTGGCGAAATACGCCCGGGAGAAAGACCCCACGCGTTTGATTTCGATGGCGATGGAACGCAACGACAAGAGTCCTGAGGTGCTGTCCGTGCGCGACAACATGAGCGACTACGTCGATATTATCAGCCTGAACGAGTATGTCGGCTGGTACGATGGCACGCTCGAAAAGATCGACCGGGTGCGCTGGGAGATCGACTACGAGAAACCGATTATGATCTCGGAGTTCGGCGGCGGAGCCCCTTACGGCCATCGCGGCGAAGCATCCGAAATCTGGACCGAAGAGTATCAGGCCGACCTTTATCGCAAGACCCTGCGCATGATCGGGGAGCGCATGCCGCTCGTATCGGGCATCTCGCCGTGGGTGCTCAAGGATTTCCGTTCGGCGCGCCGGCTGCTGCCTCAGACGCAGGACGGCTTCAACCGCAAAGGCATTATTTCCGACCGCGGCGAACGCAAGCAGGCATTTTACGTACTTAAGGAATATTACGACACGAAACGATGAGGATAAGATTCAGCCATACGCTTTTCGCACTCCTGGCACTCTGCTGCGCCGCCTGCTCGACTTCGGAATCGAAAGATTTCATCCGCACGAGCGGTGTCGACCTGGTGCATGCCGACGGCCGGCCTTTCGAAATCCGGGGAACCAACCTCGGCAGCTGGTTCAATCCCGAGGGGTATCATTTCCTCTTCCCCAGGAGCACGACATCGCCCCATCGCATCCACGAAGGGCTTTGCCAGCTGGTTGGTCCGGCCTATATGGAGCATTTCTGGCGGAAGTTCCGCGAGAATTACGTTTCGCGTGAGGATATCGAATATATCGCCGCCACCGGCGCCACGACCGTGCGTCTGCCGTTCCACTACAAGCTCTTTACCGACGAGGAGTATCTCGGGCTCCGGTCGCCGGAGGAGGGCTACGCCCTGCTCGATCGTGCGGTGGAGTGGTGTCGCGATGCCGGTCTGAGGCTGATTCTCGACATGCACGACTGTCCGGGCGGGCAGACGGGCGATAACATCGACGACTCCTACGGCTATCCGTGGCTGTTCCGCAGTCCCGAGATGCAGGACCGGTTTGTCGAGGTTTGGCGCAACATCGCGGCCCGCTATGCCGACGAACCGACCATTCTGGGATACGACCTGATGAACGAACCCATCGCCCATTACTTCGAGGATAAGGAGGAGCTCAACGCACTCCTTCAGCCGCTGATGATCCGAGTTTCGCACGCCATCCGGGAGGTGGACCCGAATCATATCCTGATTTTGGCCGGGGCCCAGTGGAATACCAACTTCAAGGTCTACGGCGACTGGACGTTCGACGACAACCTGCTCTTCACCTGCCACATCTACAAGTGCCCGCCGACAGCTGGTTCGCTGCGGGGATTCACTCAGTTCCGCGACCTGACACAGCGCCCGATGTACATGGGCGAAACGGGCGAGAATACCGACGAATGGATCGCCTCGTTCCGCCAGGCGCTCGACGAGCAGCGCATCGGCTGGACCTTCTGGTCCTACAAACGGCTCGACTCCGAACGGGCTTTTGTGAGCGTGCCGCTCCCCGAAGGGTGGCAGACCATCTGCGACTTCCTCGCGGCCGACCGTTCGGACTATCATGCCATTCGGGCGGCTCGACCCGATCAGGAGTTCTGTCGGCAGGTGCTCGATGCCTATCTCGACAACTGCCGGTTCTCCGCATGCCTCCGCAACAGCGGATACGTCGAGGCCCTGGGCCTGAAACCCTGACACAGAGAAGATTCCCTTTTCGTTATGCTCGCCGCAATCTGTTCGGGTTGCGGCGAGTGTCGTTTAGGTTGCTGTTCCGGTCGCATGGCCGCTGATCTCAGAAATACCGCCGCATGCGCTTCAAGGAAAGATCATTTACCAATAACTTGCAACCTAAAATAGGTCGCCGAGCTCCCACTGCAGAAACTCCTCGACGGGGACACCTCCCGACCCGACGACAAACGAATGTTGCGGATGGAACCGCTTGACAAATTCCGGCAACCCGGCATTGGTCGTCCGGCGGCCGCTCTTGACCTCGATAGCGACACACTGGCGGTTGTTCTCGATCACGAAATCGACCTCTTTGTTCCGTTCCCGCCAATAATAGACCTAGTAGTCCTGCTCCTCGGCCTGGTTCAGGATATGCGATCCGACGGCACTCTCCACCCAGCGGCCCCACTCTTTCGGAGCCGTATATACCTTCTCGAACGTAACACCCGTCAAAGCGCTCAGCAGCGAGGTATTGTATACATACAGTTTGGGGACGGAGTTGTATTTGCGGGCGTTGTCGTTGGCATACTTTTGCAGACCGCACAGCAGCTGCGA
>CAZIUJ010000009.1:0-22761 GCA_964542345.1 uncultured Alistipes sp. | reverse complement strand
GCGTCATCGTCGACAACCGCCACTGGGGCATGATCTACCGCAACCAGATTTTCCGTCCGGTGGCCGTGGGCGACCGGCTGCGGGGCTACGTGCGCCGCATCACCGACGACCATCGCATCGACGTGAGCCTCCAGCAGACGGGCTTCGCGCAGGTGAAAGATTCGGCGCAGACGCTGCTGGAGCTGCTGCGCGAAAACGGAGGCCGCCTGCCCCTCAACGACGCCAGCGACCCGGCCGAGGTGCAGCGTCTCACGGCGATGAGCAAGAAAACATTCAAGCGTTCGGTCGGCATGCTGCTCAAGCAGGGCCGCATCGCCATGAACGACCGGGGCATCGAAATCCGCAAATAAGGCAAAATGGCTACCGTCAAGACCGCCGAACGCGTCTCGCGCGACGCCTCGGACAACTTCGTGTTCCAGCGTTCGCTACTGGCCTACCACGCCGCAGCCGAGCGCATCGCGGGCGACGTGCTGGAGATCGGCACCGGCTCGGGCTACGGCATCGAGGTCATAGCGCCCCGTGCCGCCCGGTTCGTGACGCTCGACAAGCACGCTCCGGCACCGGAGCTCACGCAGCGTCCGGGCGTCGAGTTCCGGCAGGCCACCGTCCCGCCCCTGCCGTTCGGCGATGCGACGTTCGACTGCGTCATTTCGTTCCAGGTCATCGAGCACATCGAAAAGGACGAGGAGTTCGTACGCGAAGTGTACCGCGTGCTGCGGCCCGGCGGACTCTTCGTCGTCACGACCCCCAACGCCCCCATGTCGCTGACGCGCAACCCGTGGCACGTACGCGAATACACGGCCGACGAACTGCGCGGACTCCTGAACGGCTGTTTTGCGGAGGTAGTGATGCTGGGCATCGGCGGCAACGACAAGGTGGCGGCCTACTACGAACGCAACCGCCGGAGCGTGGAGCGCATCGCCCGGCTCGACATCTTCGACCTCCAGCACCGCCTGCCCCGCCGGCTGCTGCAACTCCCCTACGACCTGCTCAACCGCATGAACCGCCGCCGGCTCCTGCAAGCCGATCCCGAACTCACCGTCTCGATCCGCATGGAGGACTACCGGCTGGGGCCGGTGGCTGCGGACTCTTTCGACCTCTTCTGCACAGCCCGCAAATAGGAGGGTCCGCTTCTGCACAGCCCGCAAATAGAAGGGTCCGCGCACGATTGCGCGGACCCTCTTTTTATTACGTCTTATTACGTCGCGACCGGAGCCCTACCGCCGCGTCTGCTGCATGTGCAGCACCCGCAGCTGGCGTTCGAACTCGGCCTGCGGAAGCGGCGTACGCACGCTCACCGTGCGGCGCTCGCCGGGAAGCAGATCGAAATAGTTGTCCGAGAAACGATGGTCCGTGCCGTCGATCGTGAGCCACACGGCCCGGGCGAAGCTCTCGGACGAGAGCGTCACCTCGTAACCGCCGGCGACCGGGCGCACCTCGCGGGCGATCTTCGCAGCCGGAAGCGTTACCTCTTTGGGTGCAGCGAGCAGGCGCACGGCCTCGTAAGTGCGGGTGCCGTCATCGAACGTCGCATGCAGAACCGCTTCCTCGCGGCGGGCGCCTCGCAACAGCTCCTTCCACGACCGTTCGAAAGCGACGCACGTGCCGTTGGCCGGGATCGTCGCGGCCAGTCTGTGCCGCGCGATGCGGGTACCTTCGAAGTCGAGCACCTCGACCGTCAACGTACCACGCACCTTGGACCGACGGTCCGACACGAGGTGCAGGGCAAGGCGCTCCGCATCGATACGAGGCGAGACGAGCAGGTCGTCGAAAGCGCGCTTGGCGAAGTAGTGCTGGGCTTTCCAGCAGCCGTACCAGTCGCGGCTGGCCCACGAAGCCACGGGCCAGCAGTCGTTGTGCTGCCAGAAGAGCGAACCCCAGCAATAGGGCTTGTCGCGGCGGTGCGCCTCGATGGCCGTGCGGACGGCGTCGCCCTGCAGCACGTGGCTCATGTAGAGGAACTCGGCGAAATCCTCCGGCACCCAGTACTCGTCCTCCATATACTGCGCGATGCGCATGTTGGCGAACGACCCGCCCCGCTGGTGGGACATCATGACGTCGGAGCCGATGCGCCAGTCGGTCGTGTCGGGCGCGAAGCGCTTCACCGACTCGATACCGGGAAAGGACTGGAAACCGTATTCGCTGAAAAAGCGGCTGCGGATGACGTCGTAGTCGGAGATCGGCGCCCGCGCGTGCCACACGCTCCAGTAGTGCATGTCGCCGTTGACTCCGTCGCTCGTACCCTCGGGCTGCGCCCAGGGCGAGGAGGGATGATACGGGGTGTGGGGCGAGAACCGGGCCACCAGTTCGGGGAGCACTTCGTAATACTGCCGCTTGAGCTGCCGTTCGATCAGGGCGTCGTACTCGGGATGTCCCTGCCGGGCGTAGCGTTCGTTCCAGCCCCAGCCGTACCACGCATCGTTGCACTCGTTGTTGCCGCACCACACCGCTATGCAGGGGTGGTTGCGCAGGCGCCGCAGGTTGTCTTCGGCCTCGCAACGGACGCTTTCGAGCCAGGCGCCCTCGGCCGGGTAGAGGCTGCAGGCGAACATGAAGTCCTGCCAGACGAGAATGCCCCGGCGGTCGCAGAGCTCGTAGAAACGGTCGTCCTCGTAGACGCCGCCGCCCCACACGCGCAGCATGTTCATGTTCACGGCCGCGGCATCGTCGATCGTTCGCTCGTAGATCTCGTCCGTCACGCGCGGCAGGAAGACATCGCACGGGATGTAGTTGGCTCCTTTCATGAAGAGGGGCTCGCCGTTGAGCTCGAAGTAGAAAGTCGTGCCGTCGGCCACCTTGTCGCGCACCAACCGCAGCGAGCGGAGCCCGACCTCGGTGCTCCGTTCGTCGAGCAAACGCCCGCCGGCCGCGACGCGCGCAGTGAAGCGATAGAGATGAGGCTCGCCCAGTTCGCGCGTCCACCACAACCGGGGATTGTCGATGCGCAGCGGCACGATCACCCGGTTGTACCCCTCGGCCAAAGAGGTCTCGACCGAGGCGAGCGCCCGCTCGCCGTCGTACACGGCGACGCGGACCGCCGGAATCGCTTTCGCAGCGACGATCTCCACCTCGGTCTCGATCGTCGCACGACGGGCCGAGACCTCGGTCTGCCGGTAGTAGACGTCGCCCAGACGGGCGTCGTCCCACGCTTCGAGCCGCACGGGGCGCCAGATGCCCGAGGTCACGATGCGCGGTCCCCAGTCCCAGCCGTAATGATAACCCGCCTTGCGGGCGAAGACGCTGATGCACTTGTCGAGCAGGCCGCCGTTCTGCGACTGGTCGTTGCAGGCCTCGTAGCGATAGGGCAAGGCGTCGTGCTTGGGCAGGTCGATCTTCACGGGCGAGTGGAAATAGACCCGCAGGAGGTTCTCCCTTTCGCAAAGCAGCGGCTTCGCCTCGACCTGCCAGCGGCGGAACATGTTGTCGGCCTGTAGGAGCAGCGAATCGTTGAGGTAGACGTCGGCATAGGTATCGAGACCGTCGAAGCAGAGCACGACATGCTCGCGGGCGAGGAGCTCCGGATCGACGTCGAACGTCGTCTCGTAGACCCAGTCCTCCTTGTCGACCCACTGGATACCGCGCTCGTTGAGCCGGAAATAGGGGTCTTCGATCTGCCCCGAGGCCAGCAGATCGGTATGGACCGTTCCCGGCACGGCGGCCGGATACCAGTTTTCGCTCCGGGCCTGACGGAAGCGCCAGGAGGAAGCGAGTTCCTGCACCCGCACGGTGGCGGCGGCAGTCGATGCGACGAAGACGCACATGGCGGTCGAAAAGAGTTTGTGTCGGTTCATGACGGTATCGGGTTTCAGGGTATGACGAAGAAACGGCCCTCGAGCGGCACGGTACTGTCGCCGCCGATGCCGACGCGGAATTCGCCGGGCTCGACCGTCTCCCGCAAGTCGACGTTCCAGAACGAGAGTTCCTCGGGACCGAGCGTGAAAGTCACCTCGCGGCACTCGCCCGGCGCGAGGGTCACGCGGCGGAATCCCGCCAGCTCGCGGACGGGCCGTGCGGCCGAAGCGGCGACGTCGCACAGGTAACACTGCACGACCTCGGTCGCTTCGCGGTCGCCCGTATTGGTCAGGGTCGCGGAGACGGTCACGCTGCCGTCAATGGGGATCGTCCCGGCCGAGAGCCGCACCTCGCCGTAGGAGAACGAGGTATAGGAGAGCCCGAATCCGAACGGGAAGAGGGGCTTGGTACCGATGTCGAGGTAGTAGGAGGTATTGCCTAACGAAGTCTGGCTCGCCCGGAGCGGGATGTCCGGCAACAGCATCTCGTCGCCGCGGGCGGGACGTCCCGTCGCATTGTGGTTGTAGTAGATCGGTATCTGCCCGACGCTCACGGGGAACGTGACGGGGAGCTTGCCGCTCGGCACGGCATCGCCGAAGAGCAGGTCGGCCAGAGCCGGACCGCCCATGGTTCCGGGGTGGAATGCGTAGAGCACGGCCGCCGAATGGCGCAGCAGGGGCCGGATATCCAACGGACGCCCGGCCATGACCACCGTGACGACAGGTTTGCCGGTAGCGGCCAGCAGTTCGGCGAGGCGCTCCTGCCCGCCCTGGAGCGAGAGCGTCGAAAGGCAGTGGGCCTCGCCCGAGAGGATCGCCTCCTCGCCGGCGAAGAAGAGGATGACGTCGGCTTCGGCCAGGCGGGCGACCCGCTCGGCCGCATCGGCGGGGAGTTCACTGCGCGAACAAGCGAGCAGCGGGTCTTCGATCGTGCGGATGCCCGTTCGCCCGCGAAGCGCCGCGGCAGGAGTTTGCGTCCGGTCGGCCTCGCCGTCGAAAACCCACGTTCCGAGCTGGTCGTGCGGCGCATCGGCCAAAGGTCCCGTGACGGCGATCGTGCGGATGCCGGAACCCAAAGGCAGGCACCGTCCGTCGTTTTTCAGCAGCACGGCCGACTCGGCAGCAGCTGTGCGGGCCATGCGGAGCGCATCGGGCGCATAGGCGGGCTCGCCGTCGAGCGGTGCGTAGGGATTGTCGAAAAGCCCCAGCCGGAATTTGATGCGCAGGATGTTGCGCACGGCGTCGTCGATCGCCGCCATCGATACGGCACCCTCGGCGACCAAGGCTTCGAGGTGCGCGACGTAGGTGCTGCTGACCATCTCCATGTCGAGACCGGCCGAGACGGCCCGGCTGGCCGCCTCTTTCTCGTCGGCACAGAAACCGTGAGGCACCATTTCGGCGACGGAGGCCCAGTCGGAGACGACGAATCCGTCGAAACGCCACTCGTCGCGCAAAACCTCTCCGAGCAGGAACCTGCTGCCCGACGAGGGCACGCCGTCGTTGGCATTGAACGAGGTCATGAGAGTCGCGGCACCGGCCCCGACGGCAGCCCGGAACGGCCGCAGGTAGAGGTTGCGGAAGAGCCGCTCGGGGATATAGGTGGAGTTGTAGTCGCGGCCTCCCTCCGCAGCGCCGTAGCCTGCGAAGTGCTTGACGCAGGCGGCAACGGCCGTCGGATCGGCCAGGTCGGAGGTCTGGAAGCCGCGCACCATGGCGGCGCCCATGCGTTCGGCCAGCAACGGGTCCTCGCCGCACGACTCGGCGATCCGGCCCCAGCGGGGATCGTGCGAGATGTCGACCATCGGCGCGAATGTCCAGTGGATGCCCGCCGCCCGGGCCTCGCGGGCCGCGATCCGGGCGCAGGCCTCGACGAGCTCGGGATCGAACGAAGCCGCCTGCCCCAGCGGAATGGGGAAAATCGTGCGGAAACCGTGGATCACGTCGCGGCCGTTGATGAGCGGAATGCCCAACCGCGTCTGCTCGACGGCGATACGCTGAAGCTCGTTCGTCTCGCGAGCTCCGACGACGCTCAGCACCGAGCCGACCCGCCCGGCCCGGATTTCGGCCCGCAGATCGGGATTGTCGGGGTGCTGCTGGTTCATCTGGCCGATCTTTTCGGCCAGAGTCATGCGCGCGAGGAGCGCTTCGATCTCCGCCTCGTAGTCGGGGCCCCCGGCACGGGCTCCGGCTGCGAGCAGCACGGAAAAGAGGAGCAAGAGTCTTTTCATCTCAGTATTTGATCAGCATTTGGGTAATGTATTCGCGGTATTCGATCGGCGTCATGTTTTTCTTCTTGGCGAAGATGCGGATGAAGTTCGACTTGTTGTTGAAACCGCAGGCGTAGCATATCTCCGAAGCGTTGAGCGTCGTGCTGGCCAGCATGTGGCAGGCACGGGCGATACGCAGGTTGTTGACATAGGTGATGTAGGAGATGTTCGTGCGCTTCTTGAAAAAGTGGGAGAACGCCGATTCCGACATGTTGACCAGTCCGGCGACGTCGGCGAGGCGGATATTCTGGCAAAGGTTCTTCTCGATGAAGTCGCAGACCTTGGCGATGCGCCGCGACTTGGAGGTGTGGACGATGTTCTTCGAGTCGTAGAGGTTGCTCACGAGGACCTTGCGGTTGGAGGTGGCCAGCATGTTGAGGATGTCCAGGAAAGCCGTCGCCGACTGGAAGCCCTGCATGCGCGTGAGGGCGAGAATCCGGTCGCGGACGACCTCCCGCTCGGGTCCCGTGAACGAAAGCCCCTGCCGCGAATCGAGGAGCAGCTGCCGGATGGGCAGGAAGAGGCGCTTGTTGAAGATCGGGAAGTCGAGCAGGTCGCCCGAAAACTGGATCGTGATGACATGGTTGGTCTGCAGTTCCGATTTCCACATGTGGGGAACGTAGGGACCCGTCATGACTAAGTCGAGCGACCCGAAATCCTCCGAACAGTCGCCCACCACGCGCGTACCCGACGTATCCATCACCAAATTGATCTCGTACTCGGGGTGGCAATGGACGGGATAGTCGAAACGGGCGTTGGGATGGTTGAGGATGATGAAAAGGTCCTCGTCGGTGATCGGAGTGATCTCCCGCTGTATCTCTTTCGGTTTCATTGGGTATAATTTTCGGTCCGATTATATGATGTACCGGCGTTTGCACCGTCAGTTTCAAATCCAGTCGCTGTTGCTCGCGGCCCTTGGCCGCGTATTCAGGTCTGACCCTCCCCTAAACCCCCTCCTCGGAGGGGGCTTCGGTCGGAAAGCCGAAACAACTTGCTTTTTAGACCGTTGTTACATCCATGTAAATAATCGTCGTTTTCGGTCGTATACAAAGATAAAAACAATTCAGAAAAAAATTCCATAAAGTTCAAAAAAGTATATTATATTGACCGCGGAATACAACAACGATCCTCGCCGAGGCTCTACCTTTGCGATATCGTTGAAAACCTAAAACCCGACCCATGGACTTCACTTCGATTCAACCGCTCGACGCCGCGATCATCGTACTCTACCTCCTCTTTATTATATGGTGGGGACTGCGCCACGGCAAAAGCTCCGACGCCGGCTCTTACTTTCTGGCCGGCCGCACGATGCCGTGGTGGGTCGTAGGACTCTCGCTCTTCGCGGCGAGCATCTCCAGCACGACGCTCATCGGCCAGTCGGGCGACGCCTACCACACGGGTATCGCCGTCTTCAACTACAACCTCACGGGCGTCGTGGTCATGATCTTTTTCGCCACGTTCCTCCTGCCGCTCTACATCCGTTCGGGCATCTTCACCATTCCGGAGTTCCTCGAGCGGCGCTTCGACAAACGTTCGCGCTACTACTTCTCGGGCATCTGCATCGTGGGCAACATCTTCCTCGACGCAGCGGGAGCGCTCTACGCCGCGGCACTCATCATCAAACTGCTCTTCCCCGCCGCCGATCTGCAGACCATCATCGTCATCTTCGCCATACTGGCCGCCTCGTACACCATTCCGGGCGGACTCTCGTCGGCCATCAATGCCGAGCTGATCCAGGCCGTCATTCTGATCGTCGGCTCCGTGCTCCTCACGGGCGCCTGTTTCGCCGGCGGCGGAACCGAGTACCTCGCAGGTCTCTTCGAAAACGGCGACCTCGACGTGAAGCTGATCCGGCCGCTGACCGACCCGGCGACCCCCTGGCCGGGACTCCTCGTCGGCATGCCCGTATTGGGCATTTACTTCTGGGCCAACAACCAAACCCTCGTGCAGCGGGTGCTGAGCGCCCGGAGCGTCGACGAGGGACGCAAAGGGGTCATGTTCGCGGGGCTGCTGACCCTCGCCACCCTCTTCATCATCGTCTTCCCGGGCATCATCGCGCGCCACCTCTTCCCCGGCATCGAAAAACCCGACATGATCTACCCGACGATGGTACTCCGTCTGCTGCCCACCGGCCTGCTGGGCATCATGCTCTCGGCCCTGCTCGCAGCACTGACCTCGACGCTGAGCGCCATTCTCAACTCCACGTCGACGCTCTTCACCATGGACTTCTACGCCAAGATCGACCGGCACGCCGACCAGCGGAAGTTGGTGCGCGTGGGCAAGATCGCATCGCTGGTCATCATCGTTCTCGCAGCTCTGTGGGCACCGCAGATCGGCCGCTTCGGTTCGCTGCTGAAATACTACCAGGAGATGCTCTCCTACATCGCGCCTCCCGTCGTGGCGGCGTTCCTCATGGGCGTCTTCACCCGCCGGGCCAACGGCCGCGGGGCGTTCGCCGGCCTGCTCGCCGGTCTGGCCGTAGCAGCGGCGATGCTCGTGTGGCGCACGGAGATCTTCGGCGACACCCATTTCCTGCTCATCGTGCCTTTCCTGCTGGCGTTCAGCCTCGTGGTCATCTGGGCCGTCAGCCTCACAGCCCCTGCGCCCACGACGGAGAAGCTGCGCGACACCACGTTCTCGCTCGCCGACTTCCGCGACGAAACCCGGGCACTGGCCGGAACGCCCCGCCTGAGCAACTACCGGGTATGGAGCGGCGTATTGCTGATCATCTGTTTGCTTATTCTCATAATTTTCCGTTAACATGAAGCTGAAAAAATACGAAAACAACCCGGTGCTCGCACCCGAGCCGTCCCATGCGTGGGAGAACCTCGTGACCTGCAATCCGGGCGTCGTCTACGACGGGGGTAAGTTCTACATGCTTTACCGCGCCGCGGGCAACGACGAGGAACACGTCATCCGCTTCGGACTGGCCGTCAGCGACGACGGATTCCGCTTCCGCCGCGTGGGCGACGGGCCCGTCTTCGGCCCGAGTACCGACGGCCCCGACAGCGGCTGCGTCGAAGACCCCCGCATCGTGAAGCTGGACGGCGAGTTCTATGTGACCTACGCCTACCGGCCGTTCCCGCCGGGCCGCTACTGGACATTCCCGCACGACGTGGTGCGCCTGCCCGAGTGCGGCGGCAGCGCACCGGCCGCCTGGGCCCGCAACTTAGGCAACACGGGGTTGGCCGTCACCTCGGACTTCCGGTCGTTCCGCCGTCTGGGACGCCTGACCTCGCCCGTGCTCGACGACCGCGACGTCATCCTCTTTCCCGAGAAAATCGGCGGCAAATATGTCCTGATGCACCGTCCCAAGGAGTATATCGGAACGGAGTACGGCGTGAAATACCCCTCGATCTGGCTGAAATTCTCCGACGACCTGCTTTGCTGGGAGGACAAACCCAGCCACCTACTCATCACGGGGCGCGACGGGACATGGGAGGAGAAGATCGGCGGCAGCACGCCCCCGATCCTGACCGACGCGGGCTGGTTGGTGCTCTACCACGGCGTGGCGGACGGCGGGCACGCCGCATACTGCGTCGGCGCCCTGCTGCTCGACCGCGACGACCCGCTTCGCGTGCTGGCGCGAACGCCCGAACCGATCCTCGAACCCGAACTCCCCTACGAAACCGAGGGTTTCTACAACCGCTGCGTCTTCCCGACGGGCAACGTAGTGGTCGACGGCGTACTCTACGTCTACTACGGCGGTGCGGACAAATACGTCGGTGCGGCGACCTGCCGCTTAGACGACCTGCTCGCCTACCTGACGACCGAATGCCGCTGCGAAGAGGCTTGTGCGGAATGTTCGTAAGATTCAGAAAAGTACAACCAATCAACCGTATTATAAAACATTCGCAGCCGAACGCATTGTTATTTTGCATTGTGCGACGACGCTATCGATCGGGGCACGAATGAACCAAAAACCTACATAACCTAAAACCTATGAAAGTAAAATTACATCTGTTCGTCCTACTCCTGCTGGCCGCATGCCTGCCCGCAACGGGGAGCCTGAGCGCCCAGCCCGCCGGAACGACGACCGTGACCGGCCGGGTCGTGGATCAGCACGACCGCGCCGTGGCGGGAGCTGCGGTGGTAATCATCGGCACGACGAAAGGCACGACGACCGCCGCCGACGGCTCGTTCACCCTGACGGGCGTGGCCAAGGACGCCACTCTGACGGTGAACTTCATCGGCTACGCGCCGCAAACGATCGAGGTCGGCGGCCGCACGTCGGTGAAAGTCGTTCTGCTCGAGGAGGCCACGGCCCTGGACGAGGTCGTCGTCGTGGGTTACGGCCAAATGAAGAAGAGCGACCTCACGGGTTCGGTCGCCTCGGTGAAGACCGCGGCACTGACCGATATTCCGGCCAACTCGATCGACGGGCTCCTGCAGGGCCGCGTAGCCGGCGTGCAGGTCATCAACTCGTCGCAGGACCCCGGCGCTTCGTCGACGGTGCGCATCCGCGGCAACTCGTCGCTCAACGGCTCGAACGCACCGCTGGTCGTCGTCGACGGATTCCCCTACGGCGACGCCGGCGACCTGAAGCAGATCAACCCGCAGGACATCGTGTCGATGGAGGTGCTCAAGGACGCCTCGGCCTCGGCGATCTACGGTTCGCGCGGCGCCAACGGCGTGATCCTCATCACCACGCGCAAGGCTTCGCAGAACGTGACCCGCATCACGCTGCGCCAGCAGACGACGATCTCGGGCTTCAGCTCCGAGCTCGACCTGTGGCGCGATCCGGTGCTGATGGCCATGCTCTCCAACGAATCGAGCCTCAACGCAGGGCTGGTGCCGACCTACATCGGCGCAACCAACGCCAACGGCGTCTACTACCCCTCGATCGAGGAGCTGAAAACCACCTGGACGACCAACACGCGCTGGGACGACTTAGTCTTCCGCTCGACGCCCGTATCGAACAACACGACGGTGCAGGTGCAGAGCAGCAACGACCGCACGACGTTCATGGCATCGGGCAACTACTACCTCGACAACGGCATGTACGTCGAAGACACCTACCGCAAATACGGCGGCAACTTCGCCGTGGAGCACAAGCTCTTCGACAACCTCCGCATGAAAGCCAGCGCCAACATCACGAGCAACAAACGCCACAACAACAACGGCCTTTCCTACTGGCGCAACCCGATCTTCCCGGTCTACGACGAGCAGGGCGATTACTGGCTCTACAGCGCGTCGGACTACTCCCACCCGCTGGCGCTGACCAACCTCCAGAAGAACGAGTCCAAGGGCCTCGACATCATCTCTTTCATCTCAGTCAACTACGACATCCTGCCCTCGCTGAACGTCATGGCCCAGCTCAACTACAAGCACGGCGAATCGGTGACGGACAAATACTTCCCGAAGAAGTACTCCGAGACGGGCGTCTTCAATGACGGCTACGGCTCGATCGACAACTGGAAAGACGACAACATCGTCTTCGAAGCCTACGCGACCTTCGACAAGACGTTCGCGCAGAAACACCACCTGACGGTCATGGGCGGCTACTCCTATGAGAACTACGCCTCGCGCAGCTCGTCGCTGGGTTCGCGCGGCTACATCAACGAGTCGCTGGGCAACGAGAACCTCGCGGCCGGCGACGCCGCGACCTACTCGATCGGCAACGGCTCCTACAAGACCGAACTCGTATCGGCGCTGGCCCGCGTGAACTACACGTTCGACAACCGCTATCTCTTCACGTTCACGGCCCGTGCCGACGGATCGTCGAAATTCGGCACCAACAACAAGTGGGCGTTCTTCCCCTCGGGCGCTTTCAGCTGGAAAATGCACGAAGAGCACTTCATCAAGGACCTCGACGTTTTCGACGTGCTGAAGATCCGCGCCTCGTACGGCATCTCGGGCAACCAGGGCATCTCGGCCTACCAGACCCTGAGCCGCTACGGACAGCACAAGTATTTCCACAACGGCAAGTGGGTGACGGCCATCGGCCCGGGCTACAAGTCGGGAACGACGGGTCAGGACGGCATCTACGCCCTCTGGAGCGGCATCCCCAACAAGGACCTGAAGTGGGAAACCACGGCGCAGCTCGACCTGGGTTTGGACATGTCGTTCTTCGGCAACCGCCTCAACGTGACGTTCGACTGGTATGACAAGCGCACCTCCGATCTGCTGCGCGAGCGCAACATCGCTCCCTCGTCGGGTTACGACAAGATGTGGGTCAACGACGGCGAAATCCGCAACCGCGGTATCGAGCTGACGATCGACGGCGTAGCGTTCCAGAACCGCGACTGGAAAGTGGGCGGCACGTTCATCTTCTCGCGCAACCGCAACAAGGTGATCAGTCTGGGCGACGCCGTGCAGACGGGCCTCAAAACCGACCTGCGCACGGGCATGCAGTACGAATACTACGGCAACCAGCTCGAGCAGTTCCGCGGCTACGCCAACATCCTGGCCGTAGGGCAGCCCATGTATGTCTTCTACGGTTACCGTACCGACGGCATCGTGCAGTCGCTGGCCGAAGGCCTGAGCGCCGGGCTCTCGGGCGACGACGCCATGCCGGGCGAATTCAAATACATGGACATCTACAACGAAGACGGTCTCGAGACCATCGACGAGAACGACATGTGCATCATCGGCGACCCCAATCCCGACTGGACGGCCTCGCTGGGGCTCAACGTCTCGTGGCGCCGCTTCGACCTGAGCATCTTCTTCAACGGCGTGTTCGGCAACGACGTGCTCAACACCAAACGCTTCGACCAGCCGAGCAACATGCCCATGCGCTGGACGCCCGACAACCCGACGAACTCCTATCCGCGTCTGAACGCCAACCGTCAGACCAAGCTCTCCGACTGGTGGATCGAGGACGGCTCGTTCGTCCGTATCCAGACCGTGACGCTGGGCTACTCGATTCCGTTCTCGAAGCGCGATGCGGCGCGCAAGGTGCGCATCTACGTGAGCGCCGACAACCTCTGCACGATCACCGGATTCTCGGGCTACGACCCCGAAGTGGGCATGCAGGGCATCTACTGGGGCGGCTATCCGCGCCTGCGCCGCTGGACGTTCGGTGCCGATTTCACTTTCTAAAACCTCGACGATCATGAAAATCAAACATATCCTGTTTTCCTTGGCGGGGCTCTCGGTTCTGACTGCCTGCAGTCTGGAAGAGTATCCCTACGGATTCTACTCCGAAGACAACTCCTACAACACGGAGGCGGACGCCGAAGCGGCCGTGAACTACATCTACGACGCCATCAACTACATCGAGTACTCGCGGTCGATCGTCTTCTTAGGCGACATGAACACCGACGACATGGAGCCCAAGGGCGACGCGGCGGCGGCCAACAAGGAGTTGGACGGCTGGAAGATCAACAACTTCAAGACCAACTCCACGCTGGGCAACTTCTACAAGTACTCCTACATCACGATCAACCGCGCCAACGCCGTGATCAAGAAAGTGCCGGGCATGGCCATCGACCGCTCGATCCGCGACCGCTACGTGGGCGAGGCCTACTTCATGCGGGGCTACTCCTACTTCAACTTAGCCCGCAACTTCGGCTGCGTGCCTATCCACACCACGCCCGTCGAGACGCTCGGAGACACGGCCGTACCGGTCGCCGCATCGCTCGACGCCATGTGGCAGCTCATCATCGACGACCTGACCGAGGCGAGCCGCCTGCTGCCCTACTACCCGACGCCCGACACCGGACGCGCCGACCGGGCGGCTGCCTGCGGCCTGCTGGCCAAGGCCTACCTCTACATCGCTTCGGCCAAGGACCACGGCGCACCCCACTACGCCGAGATGACGCACGACGTGGACGCCTACTACGCCGAAGCGGCGAAATGGGCGGCCGAGGTGGTCGACAATCCCGAACAGACGGTCTATGGCTTCGACGATAACCTGCTCGATATCTACGACGTGGACAAACCCACGGGTCCCGAGCATCTCTTCCTCATGTCGATGGACCGCACGGGCGAAAGCGAGGGCCAGTATTCGAAAATCTCGAAGATGTATCTGGCCTATGTCTCGGGTGCCACGATCTACCTCAAGCAAGGCGACACCGAGCAGATGATCCCCACGCACGACGGCTGGGGCGAATATCGCACGTCGCTCTCGTTCTACGAAGCATTCGAAGCGGGCGACCGGCGCCACGACTGGCTCATCGCCGACAAGGTCTACGACAACAACGGCAACGTGGTGGCCTCGACGGCCGACGGCAAGCTCGACTATCCGTTCTGCCGCAAGTTCATCGACCCCTCGTTCCAGGGCGACAAGACCTCGACGCGTCCGTTCCTGCTGCGCTACTCGGACGTGGCACTGATCTACGCCGAGGCGGCCGGTCCGACGGCCAAAGCCTACGAGCTGGTCGACTTCATCCGCAACCGTGCGGGACTGGGCGCACTGAAACCCGGATTGGACAAAGACGCATTTCGGGAGAAGATATTCGACGAGCGCCGTTTCGAGATGGCTTTCGAGGGCGACCGCTGCTACGATCTGCGCCGCTGGAACCGGCTGCACACCGACATCGCCGAAGCCCGCGGTCAGGGTCTGAGCGCCGAGCAATTGGTGTTCTATCCGATCCCCTCGGTGGAATCCGACCTCAACCCCAACCTTTAACCACCTAAACCAACGACCATGAACAAACTGAAATACCTGCTGGCCGCCGTCATCCTGGCGAGCAGCACCTCGTGCAAGGACGATCCGTGGGACAAGGTCGCCGCAGGCGACTGGAACCACGACCGTTCGATCATCGACATCAAGTTCGAGGGCCAGGCGGGCACGCCCGTCATCACCGACTTCGACGCCACGACCGGCGCCGTGGAACTCACGCTGGCGACCGACCAGGTGGCCGACATGTCGCAGGTGAAGATCGAGCTGCTGACGCTCTCCTATCATGCCACGGGCTCCGTGGGGGGGGGTGATGCGATCGACTTCACGCAGGAGGAACCTACGATCGAAGTAACGGCCGTCTCGGGCGAGAAGCGTGTCTACACGCTCAAGATGACCGAGTTCACCGAGACGCTCGCAGGCACCTACGCCGTCAAGCGCCTCTTCGTATGGGGCGGCACGGGTCCCGAGTACGACTGCACGAAGCTCTTCGAGCCCTACGACAAATCGTGGTGCTGGGACGAGTCGGGCCGCGGACCCTCCGCCGAATTGGACAACTACTTAGTCTTCACGCTCGACGAGATTCTCGCCGACGGCAACACGACCGGCACCTGCACCAACTGGGCCGGCGAAGACGGACTCAACTGGAACTCGGTATTCGCTGCCTCGGCCAACCCCGACACGGGCAAGGCGCTCGACCTGACCGACTTCTACCGCCAGATACCCAAGGGCAAGAGTACCTGGCTGCGCAACTACACCGACGGCACGATCACCTTTACGGATGCCGCCGGCCGAAAGACATCGGGTACGCTCGTACCCAAGGGCACCTATGAAATGCCCAACACGCCGCCCCTGCCGTTAGTGCTCGAGCACGAAGCATTCAAATTCACCCTGCGCGGCACGGAGGACTGGTCGCACACCTACGACGACTTCGGCGTTTTCGCCCGCAATCCGCGCATCTATCACATCGAAATCGAAAAGCAACCGGCCGGTTTCGAGGTTCCCGAAGCCGCGAAAACCGTAGAAACGGAAGCTACCCCCGAACCGGAACCCGAACCGGAGCCCGAAGACAAGTCGCTGGCCGGCACCTACGCGGTCAACCGCCTGACGGTTTACGGCGGTTCGGTCGACCCGGACTTCGTCGGCCCGGTAGACAAGAGCTGGGTATGGGACGACTCGATCTGGAAAGAGTCGGACAACATCCTCAAGCTGACAGCGACAGGCACCGATGCCGCCGGTCGCGAAACGGGCGAGTGCGAATACCTGCCCGGCGACGACGGCACCTACTGGAACTACACGTTCAAGGCCGACTCCAACCCCGACGGCACGGGAGCGCTCGATCTGACGCGTTACTACGGCCTGCTGCCCCACGGCAAGAGCAGCTACCTCTACGATGCCGACGCCGGAACGATCGCTTTCACCATGGGAGGGGGAACGATTACCATCTCGGCTAAACTGCTGAAATCCGGAGACTACGACTACAACGGCAAGACCCTCTCGGTCGGCGGCATCGGATTCGACTTCGCGCTGCCCGGACAGACGACGCAGGGAAGCCATCCGTGGACGGACTACGACCGTTTCGTCATCGGTCCCCGCAACTACGTCATGCTCTTCACGAAACAGGAAGCGACCGAATAACCGCGAATCCGCATGCGGGCGAAATCTGCCCGCATGCGGTTCTCCGCCTTTCGATTTTACGCCATGACAGCAACCAAGCACCTGCTGCTGACGATCGCGCTGCTGCTCTCCCCGGCGCTTCGGACTTTCGGGGCCGAAACGCCGCCGCAACAGGCGGTCGTACGCATCGACGGCGACCGGATCGTCAACCGCGACTACATAGGCAACGGCGTCCAATGGGACCCCTACGCCCTCGACTACGGCCGGGGACGCGTCGCGATCTCCGACGCCGACTGGGAGAAGCTCTACGCCCGGCTCGACTTCATGCGTCCGGCATTCATCCGCGTCATGATCAACACGACCTCGGTCGTGCGCGACGGACATCTCGACCCGACCCGCACGCCCGAAGACCTCCTCCGCATCCTCGACTACTGTCGGACGCGCGGCGTGACGGTGATGTTCGGCGACTGGGGCGGCCGGATAGTCAATGCCCGGGCCGGCACGATCGACCGGACGCTGATCGACCATGCGGCGGCCTATGCGGCCTATTTGGTCGAAGAGCGGGGTTACGACTGCATCCGCTACTACAACTTGGTCAACGAACCCAACGGTTGGTGGTCGTCGACCCAGGGCCGTTTCGACCTCTGGCTCGAAGCCGCGCGCTGCTTCCGCGAACGCCTCGCGGCCCGCGGCATCGTCGACCGAGTGGGTCTTGTGGCACCCGACGCCGCGATCTGGGGCCCCGAGGAGGCATGGTGGGTAGCCCGCAGCCGCGATGAACTGGGCGAAGTGGGACTCTACGACATACACACCTACCCCTCGAAAAGCACGGTCAACTCGGGCGACTACACGCGTATTCTGCGCGCCTATCGCGACGAGGTACCCGAGGGAGCGAAAATCGTGATGGGCGAGATCGGATTCAAGTTCGTCGAGGAGGCCGACTCGCTCTACCGCGACGAAAACCGCCGCCGCGCCGCCGCGCAACCCAACGCATCGACGGAAGACTCGCAGATGTTCGTCTACGACACCATGTACGGCACCGACATGGCCGACGCACTGTTCCAGACCGTGAACGCCGGCTACTCGGGCTGCGTGGCCTGGATGCTCGACGACGCCATGCACAACAACGAAGCACCCGGCAAACTGAAGATATGGGGCATGTGGAACATCTTCGGCGAAGAGCTGTTCGGCGCGCAGGAGGAATGCGTACGACCGTGGTACTACGCCTGGTCGCTGCTATGCCGCTACCTGCCGCAGGGAAGCGACTTCTGCGCCGTGGAGACGGCGGGTACCGACGGTCTGCGCGCCGTAGCCGCCGTCAAGGAGGGTCGCAGAACGATCGCCGTGGTCAACGTCGCGCGCGAGGCGTGCGAAGTGAGGCTCGAAGCCCCGGCCTGGGGCCGCATGAAAGGCGCGACCCGCTACCGCTACGGCGAGGGGCTCTACCGCACCGAGGGCGACCACACGCTGCTGCCCGACGCCGAACGGGTGCGTCTCGATCTGAAACGGGGCGAAACCCTGCTCCTGCCGGGCGAATCGCTGCTATTAATCACCGAACTGAACGACTGACCGATGAAACGACTCTGGATAACGGCCCTCGCCGCCCTGCTCTGCGGCAGCTGCGCCCGCACCGAAACGCTCCGCGTCGAAGTGACCGACCGCGTGGTGAACGCCGGCTACGTGGGCAACGGTGCCGAATGGGACCCCTACGACGAAGCCGAAGCCTGGGGCGCCGAGATCTCCGAGGCCGACTGGGCCAAGCTCTTCGAGCGGCTCGACTTCATGCGCATGGGCTACGTGCGCTGCATGATCAACAGCCCGTTCCGCTACTACGATCCGGCGACGGGACGCTACGACCGCGACCGCAACCTCGCATCGCTGCGCCGGCTGCTGCAATACTGCCAGGACCGCGGCATCACGGTGGTCTACGGCGAGTACAACCCGCCCACGTGGGCCATGAAGTCGTCGCAGGAGTGGGTCGACATGTCGGTCGACTACCTCAACTATTTAGTCTGCGACTTAGGCTTCGACTGCATCCGCTATTTCGTCATCTTCAACGAACCCGACGGCCACTGGGCCTCGACCGACGGCGACTACGCCCTGTGGCGCTCGATGGCGGAGCGTTTCGCCGACCGCATGGCCCGCTACGAGGGGCTGCGGGAGCGGGTCGCCCTCGCGGCGCCCGACGCGGTAGTGGGTTACCGCAATCCAGCCTCGCCTTACGACACGGCGGGATGGCTGAGCCGCACGGCGCAGGACTTAGGCCCGCAGGTCGGCATCTACGACATCCACGCCTACCCCGGGCAGCACGAGGTGCGCAGCGGCGCTTTCGCCGAGACCCTGCGCCGGCTGCGCGCCGAAGTTCCGGCCGACCGCAAGTTGATCTTAGGCGAAGCGGGCTACAAATACGGCGCACCGGCCGACTCGCTGCTGCAGGCCGAATACGACCGGCGCGTGGAGGGACACCCTTTCACCAAGGGATCGGACTGCAATATGCTCTGCTACGACTATTTCTACGGACTGGACATGCCGCTGCTGGCCATGGAGGTGATGAACAACGGTCTCTCGGGCGTCGCGGCGTGGATGCTCGACGACGCGATGCACAGCAACGGCGACTCGGGCCGCACGGAGGACCTCAAGATATGGGGCATGTGGAACCTGCTCGGCGAGGAGGTCTTCGGCGACGCCTCGCAGGAGGAGATTCGCCCCTGGTACTACACCTGGTCGCTCATGTGCCGCTACTTCCCCTCGGGCTGCGACATCGTGGCCTGCGAACACGCCCCGGCCGAGGGTCTGCGCGTCGCTGCGGCCCGCAAGGAGGGACGCTGCACCGTAGCAGCCGTCAACTTCGCGCAGGAAGCCCGCGAGATCGAGATCGCGCTCCCCGCGGAGATGTGCGGCGGCACCCTCTACCGCTACACGGCCGACGACCGCCGCTGCGACGACCGGGGACTTCCCCTGCCCGTCGCCTGCGACGTGACGGGGCGAACCTATCGAACGACGCTGCCGGCCGAAAGTTTCCTGCTGCTGACCGACATGCAATAAACCTTAAAACCGACACACGATCATGAAAAGACTTTCCCTCCTGCTGGGTTTCGCCCTGCTGCTCGGCACCGCAGCCTGCAGCGACGACGAACCGAACGAGAAAAAAGAGACGCCCGTCGACCGACCCGTCGTCCTCACGCTGGCCGACGCGGCCGCCACGGCCGAAACCCGGGCGCTCTATTCGAACCTGTGGGCCATTCAGAGCAAGGGCTTCCTCTTCGGACACCACGACGACCTGATGTACGGCCGCACCTGGTACAACGTGCCGGGCAAGTCGGACACCAAAGACGTCTGCGGCGACTATCCCGCCGTCTACAGCTTCGATTTCGCGGAGATGATGGACGACCGCTACGAATCGTCGGCCGCCGACAACGCCATCCGCATGCGCTGCTGCAAGGAGGCTTACGACCGCGGCATGGTCCTCACGGCCTGCATGCACATAAACAATCCGCTCACGGGCGGCGACTCGTGGGACAACTCGAACCGCCGCGTGGCGGCCGAGATTCTCACCGACGGCAGCGAAACCAACATCAAGTTCCGCACGTGGCTCGACCGCCTGGCCGACGTAGCGCACAGCCTGCGCGGCGAGGACGGGAACCTCATTCCGGTGATCTTCCGTCCGTACCACGAACACACGCAGAACTGGTCGTGGTGGGGCGCATCGTGCACGACGACCGAGGAGTTCGTGGCGCTGTGGCAGTTCACGGTGAAGTACCTGCGCGACACCAAAGGCGTGCACAACTTCATCTACGCCATCTCGCCGCAGATGGACAGCGCCAAGACCGTCGACGACTTCTACTTCCGCTGGCCGGGCGACGAGTGGGTCGACTTCGTGGGCATGGACTGCTACCAGGGCATCAACAACGCGGTCTTCGTCACCAACCTGAAAGCGATATCCAAAGTTTCGCTGGAGAAACTCAAACCGTGCGGCGTCACGGAGACGGGCGTCGAGGGTTTCTCGGCGAGCGACTACTGGTCGACGAACATCCACGCCCCGATGACGGGCCGCCGCGTGAGCCTGCTCGTGACGTGGCGCAACAAGTACGACCCGGCGGAGAGCGGCTCGCACTACTTCTCGGTCTTCCCGGGACACCCTTCGGAGCGCGATTTCAAGAAGATGTACGACCAGGAGAACGTGTTCTTCTGCAACGACCTGCCCGACATGTACGCCATGGCCGAGGGTATCGAAGTCCGATAGGTTGGCAATGACGGAACAAATGACTAACTTCGGGCGGAATCTCTCGCAGGATTCCGCCCGAAATCGTATCGCACAATGAAACACATCTGGATCGCATGCCTGCTGCTGCTCGCAGGCGTCGCGCATGCGCAGGATTACCGCATCGAACGCGACATCCCCTATCGGTCGTCGGACGCCCCCGCCGCACAGCGGTGCCGCCTCGACATAGCCTATAAACCGGGCACCCGACACCGCCCCGTCATCGTCTGGTTCCACGGCGGCGGGCTGACGGGCGGCGAACGCTCGATCCCCCGCGAACTGCTCGCGAGCGACTACGTCGTCGTCGGAGCGGGCTATCGCCTGGCACCGGAGACCTCCGTACCCGAGATCGTCGACGATGCCGCGGCCGCCGTGGCGTGGGTGTTCCGCCATGCGGCGGAGTACGGCGGCGACCCCTCGAAAATATATGTCGCCGGCCACTCGGCAGGCGGCTACTTAGCGGACATGATCGGTCTCGACCGCCGCTACCTGCACCGATACGGCGTCGAAGCCGACTCGATAGCGGCGATCGTACCCTACAGCGGCCAGGCGATCACCCACTTCACGCACCGCTCGATGCAGGGTCTGGGACCGCTGCAGCCGACCGTCGACTCGCTGGCCCCGCTCTACCACGTGCGGGGCGATGCACCGTCCATGCTCATCCTCTCGGGCGACCGCGAAGAGGAGCTCTACGGCCGCTACGAAGAGACGGCCTATTTTCGGCGGATGCTGCTGCTGGCGGGTCACCGCGACGTCGAATTCCACGAGTTCGAGGGCTTCGACCACAACGACATGTGCGCACCGGGGCACGCGATCCTCATGAAATACATCCGTCGGCGTCAGGAACCCGTCACGCGGCCTTGACCAGCGAACGGCCCAGCCACACGAGCAGCAGACCGAGCGTGAAGCTCAGACCCACGTAGAGCCCGAAGTGGAGCCACTGCCGCTGCTGGAGCAGCAGGAACATGTCGTCGGCCAGCGACGAAAAGGTGGTGAAACCACCGCAGAAGCCCGTAATGAGAAAGACGTTCATCGAGGGCGAAATCAGGTGGGTCTTCTCGGCCAGGCCGAAGAAGATGCCGATGATGAAGCTGCCGACCAGATTGACCGTAAAGGTCCCCCACGGAAAGGCGGCGGCACCCGCGAAGTGGAAAAGTTTGCCCGTCAGGAAACGCAGGCAGGTGCCGACGAAACCGCCCAGCCCTGCAATAAGCATCGCTCGAAACATAGATTCGGAAATTTTCCGTCCCTCTGCAAAATCCGCACCACAGGCAGAGGGGCGTTTTTTTGTCGTTTTTTCTGTTCCCGTCGCAAAAGTAAACATAAAACCCTTTTTTCCGAGCAACGGACGCACTCTTTTCGCCGACGATGAAGTCCGCAGACGCAACGTCCCGGAGAAGACGGAAAAAGATGTGGCATATTCTTTGAATTCCAGAGCGCCGGACGAACCGTCGATCCCTCGGAAAGACGGCGGACGCCGCAATCAAAAAAATCATCGAACTATGCACTTATCACCGAAAGAGATCGACAAGCTGATGCTCCTGTCGCTGGGCATGATCGCCGAGCGACGCATGAAAAAGGGGCTGAAACTCAACTATCCGGAAGCCGTAGCCTACATCACCTCCGCAGCGCTCGAAGAGGCCCGTGCGGGCAAGACCGTCGAGGAGGTCATGAAGAGCGCCGCGAGCGTGCTGCGCCGCAGCGACGTCATGGAAGGCGTGGCCGACATGATCGACCTGCTGCAGGTCGAAGCCGTATTCACCGACGGCTCGCGCTTAGTGAGCATCCACCACCCTATCAAGTAACCGAAAACACGCGAAACAATGAACGACACGACCAAATCCGCTCCGGCCGCCGCAAAGGACCAGGCCGCGGGCCTCTATCCGAACCGTCCGGGCTTCAAACCCGCCGAAACAGTCGTGGTGGGCGGCGAAATCCTCGCCTCCGCGCCCATCGAATACAACACAGGCCGCAAAACCGTGAAACTCGTGGTATGCAACACGGGCGACCGCCCCATCCAGGTGGGCTCGCACTTCCACTTCTTCGAAGTGAACCGCTATCTGGAGTTCGACCGCGACGCCTCGTTCGGCTGCCACCTCAACATCCCGGCGACGACGGCCATCCGCTTCGAACCGGGCGACCAGAAAGAGGTGGAGGTAGTGCCCTACGCCGGTAAGCGCCGCGTGATCGGCTTCAACGGCTTGGTGATGGGCTACACGGGCGACGAAGACGCCCCGACCTACTTCCCGGCCCGCATGAAAG
>CAZIUJ010000008.1:0-23124 GCA_964542345.1 uncultured Alistipes sp. | reverse complement strand
GAGACCAGCCGCGGAGGCTCCGAACTGGCCGCGGCCGCCGAAACCCGGACGAAGGGGCTCGACCTCGACTATGCCACGGCCTGGAGCTACGGCAAAGCCGAGACCCTCAACCTGCTTGTCCCCGACTTCATGGGACGCGACTCGGGCACGACCTTCTCGGCCGACGGCGAAGTGGCCGCCGCGACCGAAGAGCTGGGACTGCGCGGCATTGCGCGGCAGCTGCCGGCCTACTGGGGCACGCAGCCCTACACGGGCGGCCCGACCTACTTAGGGGCCGCGGCGATCTTCCTGGCGGCATTGGGCATTGCGCTGGCCCGCGGCCGCAACAAGTGGTGGCTGGTCGGCATCTCCGTCGGGATGATCCTGCTGGCATGGGGCCGCAACTTCATGGGGCTGACCGAAGCGGCGTTCCGCCTGCTGCCCGGCTACAACAAGTTCCGCACGGTCTCGATGACGCTTGTTGTCGTGCAATGGAGCGTCCCCCTGTTAGGGGCGCTGGCCCTCGGCCGCCTGTGGCGCGAAGAGATTCCGAAACGACGGCTCCTGAAAGCCCTCGGCTGGGCCGCGGGTCTCACGGGAGGCCTGTGTCTGCTGCTGGCCGTAGCCGGCAGCGCGCTTTTCGACTTCGGGTACGACGAGAGTGCCGCGATGATGACCGACCAATACCGCCGCATCCTGCAAGCCAACGACCTGCAAAGCTACCTCGACCGCGGCATGGATGCCGAATGGGGCGAACTGACGGCCGCCGCGATGGCCGCCGAACGCGCCTCGATGATGCAGGCCGACGCCTGGCGCTCCCTGGGGATGATCCTGCTGGCGGCGGCCGGCATAGCGCTCTACGCCTGGCGGAAGATCAACCGGCAGATGCTTGTTGCGCTGCTGGCCGGCGTGATGCTCCTCGATCTGGTGCCCGTCGACCTGCGCTTCCTCTCCGCCGAAGACTTCGTGGCGGCCCGGCAACGCCAGCCGGTGCCCTCGGCGGCCGACCGGGAGATTCTGGCCGACACCCAGCCGGGGTATCGGGTCGTCAACCTGACGGTCAGCACCTTCAACGATGCCACGACCTCCCTGTTCCACCGCTCCGTAGGCGGCTACCACGGCGCCAAGCTGGCCCGCTATCAAGACCTGATCGACCGCTACCTTTCGGTGCCGGACGAAAACATCCTCGACCTGCTCAACACGCGCTACGCGATCGTACCGGACGCCGCAGGCCGGCCCGAAGCCGTACGCCGCGGCACGGAGTACGGCGCGGCCTGGTTCGTCGACACGCTGGTATGGCTGCCCGACGCCCGGGCCGAAATCGAAGCGCTGGGCCGAGCAGACCTGCGCACCGTAGCCGTGGCCTCGCCCGGCACGAAGCAGAGCTCCCAGCCCGCCGGGCCTTTTGCCGGCGGAAAGATCGAGCTGGTCGAATACCGCCCCAACTACCTCAAGTACGAATACTCGGCGCCGGGCGACGCCCTTGCGGTCTTCTCGGAGATCTACTATGACAAAGGCTGGAGCGCCCGCATCGACGGCGAAGAAGCCCCCTACTTCCGGGCCGACTACCTGCTGCGCGCCATGCGGCTGCCGGCCGGCCGCCATACGGTCGAATGGCGCTTCCGGGCTCCGGGCTGGGGCTGGACCGAAGGGATCACGCTGGCCGCGTCGCTCCTGATCCTTGCCGGAGCGCTCGCCGCCCTCATCCGCCGGGTCATGAAGCAACGAAAAGCATGAAAGACGACAAACGACTCAAGCGCAAAGTCCGCAACTCCTACGTGGTGGCGACCGTGAGCATCACGCTGGTGCTCTTTCTGTTGGGATCGGTCGGCTACCTGATGCTTGCGGCCATGAAGGTGGCGCACACCCTGCAGTCGAGCATCCAGGTCTCCGTCGAGCTGAAGAACAACATCACCGCGAAGCAACGGCAGGCGATCGAACAACGGCTTGCGGATCAGGAACTGGTCGGCGAAATCGTCTTCCTCTCGAAAGAAGAAAAGATCGAAGATCAGGAGTTCCGCCGACTGTTCGGCAGCGAATTCGAAGAAGTCCTCGAAGAGAACCCGCTGCTGGACTCCTACGAACTGACCCTCACGGCGCAGTCGGCCGACCGCGAACGCATCGAAGCCTTCATCGGCAGCATCGAACACCTGAAAGGGGTGGCCCACGTGGGCTACCCGGCCCTGCTGGCCGAGCGGCTCCATGCCACGGTGAACAAAATCCGCTTTGTCCTGCTGCTCTTCGGCGGGGCGCTGCTGGTCATCTCGATGATCCTGCTGAGCAACACGATCCGGCTGGCCATCTTCTCGAAACGCTACCAGATCAACACCATGAAACTTGTCGGCGCAACGAAGTGGTTCATCATGCGGCCCTTTCTGGCCAGCAGCATCACGCAAGGCATACTGGCGGGCGTGGCGGCCTCGCTGCTCTTCGCGGCGGCGGCCTACGGGCTCAACGAAGCCGTGCCCGAGCTGCAGACCCTCGCCGAAGTCCGCGAAACGGGGCTCCGGCTCTTCGGCTCCATGATCGGCGGCGGCATCGGCATCTCGGGCCTTTTCACCTACATAGCGCTCGACAAGTTCGTCAACATGCAGTCGAACAAAATATACCTTTACTGATATGCAACCTACGCAACCGAACCGCACCCCCGAGAATCCCCGCCTGCCGCTCTCGCGCCGCAACTATGCGCTGCTGGCCGTGGGCTTCGCCGTCATCGTGCTGGGCTTCGTCCTGATGGCCGGAGGCGGCAGCGACGCGCCCGACCGATTCGACTACGCCATGTTCTCGTGGCGCCGCATCACGCTCGCCCCGATCCTGGTGGTCGGCGGCTTCGTGCTGGAAATCTACGCCATCCTCAAACGCTACGAATAACCCGATGGAGATATTAAAAGCCGTATTGCTCGGCATCGTACAAGGAATCACCGAATTTCTGCCCGTATCGAGCAGCGGGCACCTCCAGATCGCCAAAGAGATCCTGGAGGTGGAGATCGAAGAAAACCTCACGTTCGACATCACGCTGCATGCCGCCACGGTGCTGAGCACCCTTGTGGTGCTATGGCGCGAAGTGCGGCAGCTGTGCCGGGGTCTCTTTTCGCGGCGCTTCACGCCCGAACAAGCCTACGTGCTCAAGCTGGCGATCTCGATGATCCCGATCGGCATTGTCGGCCTGGCGTTCAAGGATCGGCTCAACGAACTGCTCAACGCCTCCTGGATTCTGGTATTCGTGGGCTACATGCTCTACCTTACGGCCGTGCTGCTGGCGTTCGCCCGCTTCGCCCGGCCGCGGGAAAAAGAAGAAATCTCCTACCGCGACGCTTTCCTGATCGGTGTGGCGCAAGCCTGCGCCGCCCTGCCGGGTCTCTCGCGCTCGGGGACGACGATCGCCACGGGACTGCTCCTCGGCAACCGCCGGGAAGCCGTGGCCCGCTTCTCGTTCCTGATGGTGCTGGCCCCGATCTTAGGAGAGATGCTGCTGGAAATCCTCTCCGGAGAACTTACCGCCGGCATTGCCGCCGGGCCGCTGCTTGCGGGCTTCGCCGCGGCGTTCGTTACGGGCTGTCTGGCCTGCCGCTTCATGCTGGGCGTCGTCCGCCGGGGCGGCCTGCTCGGCTTCGCGATCTACTGCGTGCTGGCCGGCACCCTCTCCATGCTCACCTACTACTACCTATGATGCCGGAACAGTTCGACCTGAGGGGCCTCAACTTCGAAGAAGGCTACATCGCCGTGCTGGACAAGCCGCTGGAGTGGACCTCGACCGACGTGGTTCGGAAAATCAAGTTCACGCTCCGCAAGATGGGCTACCGCCGCATCAAGGTGGGACATGCCGGCACGCTCGATCCGCTGGCGACGGGCATCCTGCTTGTCTGCATCGGCCGAGCCACGAAGCTGGTGGATGCCCTGCAAGCCGAAGAAAAAGAGTACATAGCCGATGTGCTGTTGGGAGCCACGACCCCGAGCTACGACCTGGAACATCCCGTCGACCGGACCTATCCCTACGACCACATCACGCGGGAAGCGGTACTCGAAGCGCTCCGCACGCTGGAAGGCGAGCGGCTGCAGGAACCGCCCCTCTACTCGGCCAAGAAGATCGACGGCACGCGCGCCTACGAACTGGCCCGGGCCGGCGAAACGGTCGAGACGGTCGAGCTGCGCAAGGCGCTGGTGAACCTCTACGAAATCGAACTGCTCGAATATGCCCTCCCGCGCATCCGCATCCGTGTGCGCTGCAGCAAGGGCACCTACATCCGCTCGCTGGCCCGCGAAATCGGCGAAGCGCTCCGCAGCGGCGCCCACCTCACCTCGCTGCGCCGCATCCGCAGCGGCGGCTTCACGACCGAGCAGGCGTGGCAGCTGGAACACTTCCTGAAAAAACTGGAAGCCCTCGAAACAAAATAGATTTTTTTACGTATTATACGTACTTGCGCACTTTTTCCTCGAACGAAAACCCAACCCCTATGAAACTATCGCAATACGGCTACGATTTCGATCCCGAGATGCTGGCCCACTACCCGGCCGACAACCGCGACGAATCGCGCCTGATGGTCATCGACCGGGCCAAAGGCACCATCGAACACCGCCTTTTCAAGGAGATCATCGAGTACTTCGACGAAAAAGACCTCTTCGTCTTCAACGACACGAAGGTCTTCCCGGCCCGCCTCTACGGCAACAAGGAGAAGACCGGCGCCGAAATCGAAATCTTCCTCCTGCGCGAGCTGAACCGCGACCTGCGGCTGTGGGACGTGCTGGTCGACCCGGCCCGCAAGATCCGCATCGGCAACAAGCTCTACTTCGGAGACGACGACCTGCTGGTGGCCGAAGTGATCGACAACACGACCTCGCGCGGACGGACCCTGCGCTTCCTTTTCGACGGCTCGTACGAAGAGTTCAAGCAAGCGCTCTTCGCGCTGGGCGAGACGCCGCTGCCCCGGTGGGTGCGCGAGAAAGTGGAACCCGAAGATGCCGAACGCTACCAGACCATCTTTGCGGCGAAAGAAGGCGCCGTGGCGGCCCCGACGGCCGGCATGCACTTCTCGAAGCACCTGATGAAGCGCATGGAGATCAAAGGCATCGACCGGGCTTTCATCACGCTGCATGTCGGGCTGGGCAACTTCCGCACGGTGGATGTCGAAGACCTCTCCAAGCACAAGATGGACTCCGAGCAGTTCTTTGTGGACGAAGAAGCCGCCCGTGCCGTCAACGCAGCGAAAGGAGCCGGCCGCAAGATCGTGGCCATCGGCACCACCGTCATGCGCACGATCGAGACGGCCGCCTCGACCGGCGGCATGATCAAGCCGATGGAGGGGTGGACCAACAAGTTCATCTTCGCGCCCTACGATTTCTCGGTCGCCGACGCGATGGTTACCAACTTCCACCGCCCCTTCTCCACGCAGCTGATGATGGTGGCGGCGTTCGGCGGCTACGACACGGTGATGAACGCCTACCGGGTGGCCAAAGAAGAGAAGTACCGCTTCGGCACCTACGGAGACGCGATGCTGATCCTGTAGAAGCTGAAAAGCGACGCAGCGGCAGGAACCGCGGCCAGGCGATGAAATACGCAGCCCGGCCAGGCGGCGAAATCCGCCTTTCGCTTTCGGCTTTCAACTTATTTTCGTATTTTGGCTGCGCATTAGATACTCTCGCTCGGCACCCCGTTAAGAACGGGGATTTATGAATTGACCTTTCACTTTTCAACTTTTAACTTTCAACTTATTTTCGTATTTTTGCATCGAGAGTCCGACACCCTTAAAACACACGGATCATGGCAAGCAAGATTCTGTACGTCTGTCAGCAGATAGCGCCTTACCTCCCCGAGACGGAGGCCTCCTCGCTGTGCCGCTCGCTGGTGCAGGCGATGCAGGAACGCGGCAACGAGATCCGCACTTTCATGCCCCGATACGGGTGCATCAACGAGCGGCGGCACCAGCTCCACGAAGTGATCCGCCTCTCGGGCATGAACCTCATCATCGACGACAACGACCACCAACTTATCATCAAGGTGGCGTCGATCCCCGCGGCGCGCGTGCAGATCTACTTCATCGACAACGACGACTACTTCTCGCGCAAAGCCGTGCTCCTCGATGCCGAAGGCCGCGAATTTGCCGACAACGACGAACGGGCCATCTTCTTTGCCCGCGGCGTGCTCGAAACGGTCAAAAAACTGCGCTGGGCCCCCTCGATCGTCCACTGCCACGGGTGGTTCGCCGGCATCACGCCCGTCTACCTGAAGCGGGTTTTCGCCGACGATCCGATCTTCCGCCATGTGAAAGTCGTGGTCTCGCTCTACGACGACGCTTTCCCCGGGGAGCTGGACAAGGATTTCAACACCAAGATCGCCGGCGAGGGCGTGCAAGACAAAAATCTGTCGATTCTTGCCGCACCGTCATACGAAAATCTCTGCCGCTTCGTTATGGAGTATGCCGACGGCATCATCGTCGCCTCCCCCGAAGTCGACCCCCGCGTGGTGGAGATCGCCCGCAAAAGCGGCAAGCCGATGCTCGAGTACCGGTCGCCCGAGGAAGAGGGATTTTTCGATAATTACAACCGCTTCTATGATGAAATTCAATAGTTTCCGCCGTTCGCTGCCGATCCGGGCCCTTGCGCTGGCCTTTGCGCTGGCCGCCGCCGCTGCCTGCACGACGGTCGACGACTCGGTGGGCAGCAACCTGGTGCCGGAGAACCAGCAGATGCAAGCCGGGTACACGACCCTGCCCCGCAAAGGCGAGGCGCCGAAACGCTACGTCGAGACCCGGCTTTTCCGCACCGACTCGATCGTCTCGTCGAACTTAGGCTACGGCTACTTGGGCTCCGAGCTCAACGACACGCTGGGGCTCCGCAGCGCCGGCTTCCTCACGCAGTTCCTCGACTACATGGACGACACGTTCCATGCCGGCATGTTCGGCTACAAGCCGTTCGTCGACTCGGCCCGCCTGGAGCTCTCCATCGTCCAACACGGAAACGACACCCTCACGCCGCAACGCTACCACATCTACGAGATCGTCAGCAACGACTACCTCCACCCCGACGACTCGACGTTCTACCTGAATTTCGACCCGACGGAGTTCATCGGCCGCGAGCCGATCTTCGAGTTCACGTTCCCCGACGGCCGCACCTCCGGCCCGGCGACGAAGAGCGTGCCCCTCGAAATCAAGCCCGGCGGCGAGGAGCTCATCGCGCGGCTCATGCTCCAGAAAGGAACCTACAAGGACGACTATTCGATCTACACCTCGGCCGACAGCCTCGACCAGTGGCTCGAGGAGTTCAAGGGACTCTGCATCCGCCCCGCCGAAGAACAGACCCAGTCCGGCAAGGGCGGCATCTATGCCACCGCGCTCACGGGCACGAAGCTCTCGATCTACGGCCGCAACCGGGTTGAGGAAGACCCCTCGCTTATCAAAGATACGCTCTCGCTGTGCTACATCTTCCGCCACCCCTACTCGTCGCTCTACGGCAACATGTCGATCAACACCATCCGGCATGACTATACGCAAGGATCGGCGATCGACCCGGCCGCCGTCGCGGAATCCGCGGACGACCTTGCTGACGGGCCGCTCGACGGCCGCGTAGTGGTCGAAGGATTCGGCGGCACGGTTACGGCGATCTCCTTCACGCAGGAGTTCTTCGACGAGCTCGACGCCCTGCTCGACGAAGCCAACGCCGCGGGACAGAACTTCACGACGCTCGCCTTCAGCCAGGCCCGCATGCACATCTACTTCACCGACAGCGACTACGACTGGGAGAAGATCGATCCGCTGGGTGCGGGGCGGCTGATCTTCGAGATGGACGCCGCCCCGGAACGCATCGGTCTCTACACCGACTACCGGAAGCTGAGGGCCATTTCCGACTATGCCTACGCCGAGGAGCAAGCCAACAGCCTCACGCTCCCCTACGGCGGCCGAATCAACCGAAGCCGCGGATGCTACACGATGGAGATCACGGGCTACATGCAGACGCTCTGGAACAGCTACCTGGAGGAGCGGACCGCCGCCCGCAGCGAGAACCGCGACATAGACCTCACGAACGTGAAGAACCGCACCATCTATGCGGCGCCCGAAGCCTACGGGCTCTACTCCTCCGCGTTCTGCGTGCTGCAAGGCATGGCCCCGGACGAGGGCGACGCCCGGCCGAACGCCGCCCCGATCCGCTTCGAATTCATGTACAACCTGATCAAATAACCGCAAATACCGATTCCACGGGCGAACCTAAGTCGAGCACTTAGGTTTTCGCATTTCCGAACCGCCATACCCCCAACGCCATGCAGGAAAATTTAGTCATCGTCGAGTCCCCCGCCAAAGCCAAGACCATCGAGAAGTTTCTTGGCAAGGATTTCATCGTCAAATCGAGCTTCGGACACATCCGCGACCTCTCGAAAAAGGACCTCGGCATCCACATCGCCGAAGGGTTCGCCCCCGTCTACGAAATCCCGGGCGACAAGAAGAAAGTCGTCGACGAACTGGCCCGGCTGGCCAAGACGAAGACCGTCTGGCTCGCCTCCGATGAAGACCGCGAAGGAGAAGCCATCGCATGGCACCTGACCGAAGTGTTGGGGCTCCCGGTCGACAAGACGAAGCGCATCGTCTTCCACGAAATCACCAAGCGGGCGATCCTCGAAGCCATCGAGAACCCCCGCACGGTCAACATGGACCTGGTCAACGCCCAGCAGGCGCGCCGCATCCTCGACCGCCTGGTCGGCTTCGAACTCTCGCCCGTGCTGTGGAAAAAAGTCCGGCCCTCGCTCTCGGCCGGGCGCGTGCAGTCGGTCGCCGTGCGGCTGATCGTCGAACGCGAACGCGAGATCATCGCATTCCAGTCGAAGCCCTACTTCCGGGTCGTGGCGCAATTCTACGCCGCCGCCGACCCCGAAAAGAACCTTTTCAAGGCGGAACTTTCGTCGCGCTTCGAGACGCAAGCCGAAGCCGAAGCCTTCCTGCGCAGCACTGTCGACGCCCGCTTCACCGTCGCCAAAGCCGAGGAGAAGCCCGCCCAACGCTATCCGGCCCCGCCGTTCACCACCTCGACGCTCCAACAGGAGGCAAGCCGCAAGTTGGGCATGTCCGTGTCGCAGACCATGTCGGTAGCCCAGCACCTCTACGAACAAGGTCTGATCACCTACATGCGTACCGACTCGGTCAACCTCTCGCAGCAGGCGCTGGTCCAGTGCAAGGAAGAGATCACGCGGCTCTTCGGCGAGAAATACTCCCGCTGGTTCAACTACAAGACCAAAACCAAAGGGGCGCAGGAGGCTCACGAAGCCATCCGCCCCTCCTACATCGAGCGGCACAAGATCGAAGGCACGCCGGCCGAACGGCGTCTCTATGAGCTGATCTGGAAGCGCACGGTCGCCTCGCAGATGGTCTGCGCCGAAATCGACCGCACGACCATCACCATCGACATCGCCGGCTCGCCGCTGCAGTTCGTCGCCACGGGCGAAGTCGTCCGCTTCGACGGCTTCCTGCGTCTCTACTCCGAGTCGACCGACGATGACCAGGCCCCCGAGAGCGGCGAAAGCCTCCTGCCCAAGATGGCCGAGGGCGACCGGCTCGAAGCGGCCGACATCACCGCCACCGAGCGCTTCACGCAGGCGCCGGCCCGCTACAACGAAGCCTCGCTCGTCAAGCGGCTGGAAGAGCTGGGCATCGGCCGCCCGTCGACCTACGCCCCCACGATCTCCACGATCATCAACCGCGGCTACGTAGTCAAACAAAACAAGGAGGGGCAGAAACGCAGCTACGTACAACTAACGCTCACGAACGGAAAAATTGCTGCCAAGACCCATTCGGAGAACGTCGGCAAAGAGAAAAACCGCCTCTCGCCCACCGACATCGGCATGGTTGTCAACGACTACCTGGAGGCGCAGTTCGGCCCCATCATCGACTACAACTTCACGGCCAACGTGGAGAAAGAGTTCGACCGCGTAGCCGAGGGCGACATCACGTGGGACCGCATGATCGGCGACTTCTACGAGCCGTTCCACAAGATGGTCGACACGGCCATCGAACAACAGACCGACAAGCGGAGCCAGGGCCGCATCCTCGGCAACGACCCCCAGACGGGCCACGTGGTCAAGGCGCGCATCGGCCGCTACGGCCCGATGGTCGAAATCGAGGGCGACGAGGGGCAGAAAAGCCGCTTCGCCTCGCTCAAGAAAGGCCAGCTGATCGAGTCCATCACGCTGGAAGAAGCGCTGGGACTCTTCGCCCTGCCCCGCGCATTAGGCGAATTGGACGGCGAAGAACTGGTCGTCGGCATCGGCAAGTACGGCGCCTACGTCCGCTACGGCAAGTCGTTCGCCTCGCTCGCCAAGAGCGACGATCCCTACACGATCGGCTACGAACGCGCCGTAGAGGTAGTCCGTGCCCACAAGCAAGCCGCGGCGACGGCCCACCTGCCGCTGAAGAGTTTCGACGAAGAACCCGACATGCAAATCCGCAACGGCCGCTACGGAGCCTACCTTGCCTACAAAGGCAAGAACTACCGTCTGCCCAAAGGAGCCAAACCCGAAGAACTGACCCTCGACGACTGCCTGAGCATCGTCGCCGGCTCGAAAAAATAGGCGCCGCGGCGCGCCTGTCGACAATAAAGCGGCCGCCGCTTCCGTTCTGAAAGGGCTTAACCATCCGACACAGCGTCTTTCCGCCCCGTATACGGGAGGACGCCGCGCCCGCTCGGAACAAAGACACGACCAATGAGACACACGTTAAAACTATCTACGATGAAAAACCTCCTGCTGACCCTGGCGGCCCTCTGTGCGCTTTGCGGCGCCACGGCCCAGACCCCCGAAGCCGCGGAACCCGAAGGCTACCGCTTCACCGACGGCAAAGTCCTCGAAATGACGCCCGTCAAGAACCAGAACCGCAGCGGCACGTGCTGGTGCTTCTCGACCCTCTCGTTCCTGGAGGGAGAAATCCTGCGCGCCGGCGGGGCTCCCGTCCACCTCTCGGAGATGTGGATCGTGCGCCACACGTTCATGGAGAAAGCCGAAAAATATGTCCGCATGCACGGCGAGCTGAACTTCGCCGAGGGCGGCGCGGCCCACGATGTTACGGAGGGGATCAAGAAGTACGGCATTGTGCCGTTCGAAGCCTACCCGGGTCTGAACTACGGCACCGACAAGCCCGACTTCCATGAGCTCTCCGCGGCGCTGAAAGCCTACTTAGACGCGGTGATCTCGGCCGGCGCCCGCTCGGGCAAGCCCCTGTCGACGGCCTGGAAACGTGCGTTCAACGCCCTGCTGGACGAGTACTTCGGCGAAATACCCGAGACGTTCCTCTATGAGGGCAAGGAGTACACGCCCGCGTCGTTCGCGGCCTCGCTGCCCGTCGACATGAACGACTACATCGACCTGACGTCGTTCACCCACCATCCGTTCTACACGCCGTTCATCCTTGAAGTGCCCGACAACTGGATGTGGGGCGAAGCCTGGAACCTCCCGCTCGACGAGTTGATGGCCGTCATCGACCATGCGCTGGAGAACGGCTACCCCGTAGCGTGGGGCACCGACGTGAGCGAAAAGGGCTTCAGCCGCACGCTGGCCCTCGGTATTGTCCCCGAAGCCGACCTTGACGGCATGAGCGGCACGGAAGCCGAACGCTGGGGCAAGCTGACGGAGCGCGAGAAAGAAGCGGCCCTCTACAAGTTCGAGAAGCCCGGCAAGGAACGCACGATCACGCAAGAGATGCGCCAGGCGGCGTTCGACAACTATGAGACCACCGACGACCACGGCATGGTGATCGTCGGCACGGCGCAAGACCAAGCCGGCAACCCCTACTTCAAGGTACTCAACTCGTGGGACGTGCTGCCTCCCTACGACGGCTACTACTACTTCTCGCGGCCGTTCGTGGCCTACAAGACCACGGACATCCTGGTAAACAAGCACGCCCTGCCCAAAGCGATCGCCAAGAAACTGGGAATGAAATAAAGGTGAAAGGTGAAAGGTAAAAGGTGAAAGGTAGAGGGATGCCGAAAAGAAATACCGCAAAAACCTTGCACCTTAAAAAAGTCCGGGACCTTGCGAGGTTCCGGACTTTTTCATGCCTCCTCGAAGTCGACGCCGAGGAGCCTGACCAGATCGAGGGCCTGCGCCCGGGAGATGCGGGCGCCGCGAAGCTCGAACGACGAAGCATCGCGAAAGCGGGCGCCCCGGATTTCGCAGTCGGCCAACGAAATGCCCTGCAGGCGGGAGCCGAAGAACTCGGCCAACGAGAAGTCGCAGCCCGCAAAGGCGACCTGCTCGAAGCGGCAGTCGCTCAAAACAGCGCTGCGCAACACGCAGCCCTCGAACGCCGCCCGGCGGAACTTAGCGGAACCGAAGCCGGCGAAGTCGCCCCGGCAACGCTCGAACGCGACGAAGCCGAAAACGCCCTCGCCGAAGTCGGCGCCGGTGAACTTGCAGTCGAGAAACCGCACGCGCTGGAACGAACAGCTGCGCAAGTCGGCATTGGAGAAGTCGCAGTTGCGGAAAAGCACGTCCGAAAAGTGGACCTGCCGCAAGCGGGCGCCGGAAAAGCGGCAACCGGAAAAGAGGGTCTGCTCCACGGAGAAGTGCTCGCGGTCGAGCGACGCGAAGAGCGCCCCGCGAAAAACCGCGCCGGCGACCTCCTCGGCCTCGAAAAGGAGAACGGGATCGGCATCGGGCGCCGAAGCGCCGGGAAGACGGGGCGAAACGATCTCCATGCCTACGATCGATAAACGACGACGCGCCCGGCGACGAAGAAGAAACGCATCGGCTGCGGGATGCCGCCGCCGATGCGGCCGACGAGGGTTCCTGCCGGCCAGTCGAGCTGTTCGACCCGCAAGTCCTCCGACAAATCGAGCTCGCGGCGCCCGGCGTACTTATAAAGGGTCTCTTTGGCGCTCCACACGACCGCCGGCCAGCGTGGATCGTCGCACAGTGCAGCTTCGGCCGGTGTCATATAACGGGATGCGACGCGCCCGAAATCGCGGGCGAGCGACTCGACATCCACGGCGCACGGGAACTCGGAAAGGGCGACGGAGATGCAACCCTCGCAATGGGAAACCGAGAGGCAGAGCGGCGAACCCTCGATCAACGGAGCCCCGAAGTCGTCGTAGGGGATCCGCACCTCCTGCGCCGCGCGACCCGTCGCCGCAGCCGCTTCCCGCCGCACGAGGGCCCGCCAAGAAAGCCATTCGCGACGCCGTTCGGGGGCAAATGCCGCGGCCTGCGCCAACTCGTCCGCCGTTGCCCAGGAGGCGGCATCGGCATCGGAAAGGGGTGCGGAAAGAAAGAGGCGGAACATGACCTGAGGTCAATGAATAATGATTTCTTTCATGATCGACTATTGCAGGTCGACCCGAATCTTCTCGATGCGGTGGGCATCGGTCTCCTTGATCGTAAAGCGGATATTGTGCGACGTGAAGACGTCGCCCTTGCGAGGAAAGTCGCGCTTGAGCTCGAGCATCAGCCCGGCCAGCGTCTCGGCCTCGCCCTTCACGTCGGAGAAAGTCTCCTCGTCGAGCGAAAGGACCCGCTCGAAGTCGCCGATGTGGGTCTTGCCCTCGAAGAGGTAGCTCCGGGCGTTGAGGCGCGTGTAGAAACGCTCGTCGGCATCGCTCTCGTCCGAAATCTCGCCGACGATCTCCTCGATGATGTCCTCCAACGACACGAGCCCGAGCGTCGAGCCGTACTCGTCGACGACGATCGCCATGTGGACCTTGTTGGTCTGGAAATCGCCCAGCAAGTCGTTGATCTTCTTATGCTCGGGCACGAAGTAGGGCTTGCGGATCAACTGCTGCCAGCCGAACTCGTTGCCGTGGTTGATGTAAGGCAGCAAGTCCTTGACATAGAGCGTGCCGCGGATGTTGTCGATCTCCTCCTCGTAGACCGGGATGCGCGAGAAGCCCGAGGCGATGATCGTCCGCTTGACCTTCTCGTAGTCGTCGATCAGTTCGAGCGCCGTGATGTCGACGCGCGGCTTCATGATCTCCTGCACCTCCGTGTTGACGAAGTTGACGATCCCCGACAACATGCCGTGCTCCTCGGGGTTGGTGCCCTGCGTCATGTCGACGGCATCGGCCAGGTCGTCGAGCGAGATTTCATGGCGGTGCGCCGCCTTTTCGCTGATGCGGCTGCTGGTCCGCACGAGCAGGTAAGAAAGGGGGTAGAAAATCCACCGCAGCACCACGAGCGGCCGGGCCACGAACTGTGCGAATCGCACGGGAGCGGTCTGAGCCATCACCTTCGGCAACACTTCGCCGAAGAGCAGCAACAAGAACGTTACGATGACCGTCTTGAAGAGGAACTCCAGATGCGCGAACGCGAAGAGCGCATCCACGATGCCGGCCGTGAGGATCGTGATGCAGATGTTGACCAGGTTGTTGGCCACCAGAATCGTTGCCAGCAACATGTCGACGTCGCCCAAGAGCCGCAACACGGCGGCGGCCGAAGCGCCGGTCCGCTCCTTGAGCTGCTGCACATCCCTGTGCGAAAGCGAGAAGAACGAAGTTTCGGCCCCGGAGACGAGCGCCGAAACGCACAACAATCCCAACGTCATGGCACACAACACGACGAGATGGGGCGGAAATCCTTTGAAAATGATCCAGGAGGCAGGTTCCAAACCGACGACGATTAGTTAATCGAAAAGCGAGCCGCTGCCGGAATCCTCCTTCGAAGGCTCCTTTGCCTCGGCTGTCCGGTCGCGCAGCACCTCCTTGCGGCGGCCGGGCGCCTGCACCACGAACTGCGAATTGCGCGACTGGTAAGCCGGCTTCGAGAGCAACTGGTCGATGTTGCGATAGCGGGTCGAGGGAGCTCCCAAGACGACCTGCTCGCTGACGCGGGGCCCTTTCGGCGGGAGCGGCTTGATCGGCTCCAGCACGGCGCCGGCATCCGGAACCGGAAGCGCCGGACCGACCGGCGGCACGATCGCACGGTCGGGCGGAAGAATCGGGGTCTTCACCTCGTCGTCGAAGCCCGTGGCGACGACGACCAGCTCGATGGCGTTGCCCAACTGGGGCTTTTCGCTCATGCCCCAGATGATGTTGGAATCCTGTACATCGCCGTTGGCATCCCGCACACTGGCGTGCGCCTGAATGAACTGCAAGATGCGGATGACCTCCTCGTAGATCAGCTCGTCGGAGTTCGCGACGGAGATGTTCAGCAAGATGTTCTTTGCGCCGGAAATCAGGTTGTGATCCAGCAGCGGCGAACGCAACGACGCCTCGGCCACGGCCTCGGCGCGGTTCTCGCCCTCGGCCGTCGCGACCGACATGTGGGCGCGGCCGCTGTTGCGCACCACCTTCGAGACATCGGCGAAGTCGACGTTCACCAACGGGCTCTCCACGGTGATGATCTCGGCGATGCCCTTCGCCGCCGAAGCCAGAATGTCGTCGGCCTTGCCGAACGCCTGCTTGAGCGAGAGGCGTCCGTAGATCTCCAGAATATTTTCGTTGTTGATGATCAGCAGCGAGTCGACGTTCTTGCGCAGCTCCTCGATGCCGCGGAATGCCTGCTCGTAGCGGATTTTACCCTCGACGGCCAGCGGCGACGTAACGATCGCCACGGTCAGGATGCCCATTTCCCGCGCCAACTTGGCGATCACGGGCGAAGCGCCCGTACCGGTGCCGCCGCCCATGCCGGCCGTGATGAAGAGCATGCGCGTGCCGTCCTCCTCGAAGTGCTGCCGGATTTCGTCCAGGCTCTCCACGGCGGCGCGGCGTCCGTTCTCCGGGTCGTTGCCGGCGCCGAGACCCTCGCTGCCGAGACGGATCTTCTTCTCGACGGGGCTCTTGTCCAGAGCCTGCTGGTCGGTGTTGCAGATCATGAACGTTACGCCCCGGATACCGAGGCTGCACATGTGGTTCACGGCATTGCCGCCGGCACCGCCGATTCCCACGACCGTAATGATCGACCGGGAGTCCCGCGGGGCCTTGATCTCCGACATCAGTTCGTCTGTCATATCAAGCAGGAAATAGGATTCGTGGTTACTGTTTTTCTTGCGGATGCTGCGGCGCAGGATCAGATCTCCTCGTCCTCGTCGGCCGTGAAGCTCTGGTTGACCCGGTCGATCGTCTTGCGGAAGATCGAACCCCAGTCGCGCTTGCGGCGCGGATCGATGATGATGGTCTCCTCCTCGGCCTCAGGCTGCGGCGGCTCCGGCTGCGGCTGCACGGGCGGATGCGGCTGCACGGGCGGATGCGGCTGCGGAGGTACGGAGCGGGGCGGTACCGGCCGCGGTGCTGCGGGCGGCTGATGCGGACCCGGCGGAGGGGTCTGCACGGGCGGCTGCGGCTGCGGAGGTACGGGACGAGGCGGCACCGGCGCAGGACGGGGCGGTACCGGAGCCGCGGTCGGATGATGCGGGCCCGACGGAACCGGAGCCGGATGCGGCTGCGGAGTTCGGCCGGTATTGCCTGTCGGAGGTACGGGAGAAGCCGGCGAAGTCGGCGACGCATGCTCCACGATGGCGCAAGCACCCTGCGCGGCGCCCTTGAAAAGGATGCCCACGGCCGTTGCATAGGCCGGCGTAGCGACCAGCTCCTTGGACTCCTCGGCCAGACCCGTTTCGGGAATCGCCACGCGCACGTCCATGCCCGTTACCCGGCGGAAGAGCTCGTCCAAATCCTTGAGCTGCGCCGAGCCGCCCGTCAACACGATGCCATAGGCGAGTTTCGACGCATAGCCCGAGTCCTTGATCTCCTGCTGCACGAACTCGGCGATGTCCGTTGCGCGCGCTTCGATCACCGTAGCGAGGTTGCGCAACAAAATATCTTTGGCCTCGCGGGCCGTCCGGCCGTTGACACGGATCAACTTGTCCTCGGGAGCCAGCTCGGCGACGGCCGAACCGTACTTGCGTTTCAGGCTCTCGACATGCCGCTCGGGAACGCCCATCGTGCGGATGTCGCGGTTGATGGCCGCGGCGCCCATCGGGATCGAAACCGTGTAGCGCACCACGTTGCGGTAGTAGACCGTAACGTCGGTAACGCCGGCGCCGAGATCGACCACGGCGACGCCCTCCTCCTTCTCCTCGGGGAGCAACACCGCCTCGGGCGTGGCCAGCGAATCGGCGAAAACGCCCAGCATCTTGATGCCCAAGTGCCGCATGGCCATGTCGAGGCGCTGCACCGGGGTTTTGTCGCACAAGATGAAGTTGAACGTCGAAGAAAGTTTCTTGCCGAACGACCCGACAGGGTTTTTCACCTCCTGCTTGTCGTCGACCATGTAGTTCTGGGGAATGCGCTCCATGATCGTCTCCTCGTCGGGCGCCTGCACGTTGCGCATGCGGTCGAAGAGCGCGTCGACATCCTGCTGATTGACGCCCGCCTGGGGGTCCAGCACGAAGACATGGTCCGTATGGCGTGCGCAGCGCACGAAATCGCCCGAGATGCCGGCGTAGGCCTCCGTGATGCGGATGCCCAGCTGCGCCTCGACCTCCGAGACGGCGTCCCGCACGGCCTGGCTCACCAGCGCGATGTTATCGATACGCCCGGCGTTGACCCCCTCGACCGGTTTCGAAACGACGGCCGCAATGGCCATCGGGCACCCGGCGCGAACCTCACCGACGGCGACCACCACGGACGACGATCCCAGATCGACCGCAACAATATAGTTCTTTCTTTCCACGACTGAATCTTTTACCCCTGCTACCACGACTGAATCTTTTATTTCCGGCAAACCACCTGATCGTTGTATCTTATGTCTATCGTACGATATTCGTCCCAGCCGATGCGCGAAAGGCCGCCCTCGTAGAAGCGCAGGAGCCTTTCGAACTTGGCCTCCGTCCGCTCGATGCGCCCGAAGCGGATCGTATGGCGGCCGCTGCGCGGCACCAGGTCGACCTCCAATGCACCGCCGGGGGTCGTATGGGCTACGATCTGCACCACCTCCGACCTCCAGAACGCATCGTTTTCGATATCCTCCACAAAGGTAAGGAGTTTCGCGAAATCTTCGTAGCTTTTCTCCAACTTTTTTTGCGCTTCGCGCTCCTGCTCCTGCAGGCGCCCCAGGCGATCGATCTCCTGCTGCACCACACGGGCCTCGTAACGGTAGCTGCGGCGCAGGATGGCCTTCTCCTGCCGCAGCTCCTCGACGCGGCGCTCGAAAGCGCGGGCCGACTCGAAGCGCCACCAAGCCTGCCTGATGCGGCGGCGAGCCAGCTCCGCGATGCGGCGGTCGTTCTCGATCTCCCGCCGGTAGAAGGGATGCTTCGCTTTCTCCAGCTCCGCAATCCGGGCGTCGATCTTGGCCCGCTCGGCGTCGATGTAAGCCCGCACGTCGCCCGCATACGCTTTCGGGAAAGGCAGGCGGTAGTCGCCCGTGATGACCGGGACGTAGAGCGACGAGGCTTTCGGCGCCGCGAAGACGTAGCCGTCGGCCGTTACGTAGGCATCCACGCCGTCGGTCCGCAGCCGCAGCAGCGGATCGCGCTGGCTGATCTCCACGCGCAGCGTCCCCGAATAGTCCACGTAGGCCACCGCCTCCTTCACGAAGCCGTTGCGGGCGATCAGCTGCTCGATGCTCCGCAAGTCGATCTCCTCAACTGCCGTGCCGATCGTGGGGATTCCGCTTGCGGCGATCCATTCGCGCACGCGGACCGTCGAGACCAGATAGCCCCGCGAAGTGCTGTCGGTTACTTCGATGTCGAGCTGCGCCACCTGCCGCCTGAGCCGCGCACGGCGCGCCTCGGTCCCCGCGAAGAGCAGATAACCGCCTATCGCGCACCACAGCAGGAACTGCAACCCGTATCGGAGCGAAGATCTCATCGCAGGCGTCAGCTTTTAAGTCCCAGTTTTTCGGCCAGGGCCGCGCAGCAGGCGTCGATATTGCCGGCGCCGAAGCTGACGACCACGTCGGTCTCCATCGAGGCCACCTCGTCGGCCAGCCGCTCGCGCCCGACGATGCGGCAAGGCACCGTTACGCGCTCGGCGATGATCTCGGAGGCGATACCCGGAATCGGCTCCTCGCGTGCCGGATAGATCGGCAGCAAGACCACCTCGTCGGCAAGCGACAAGGCCTCGGCGAAACCCTCGTAAAAATCGCGCGTGCGCGTATAAAGATGCGGCTGGAAGAGCGCCGTAATCCGCCGGCCGGGGAACATCTTCCGCACGGAAGCGAGCGTCGCCGCCAACTCGCGCGGATGGTGGGCATAGTCGTCCATGTAGACCTGCCGCGGTGTGTTGACGTAGAACTCGAAGCGGCGCTTCACGCCCGAAAAGGCCGCCAGCGCCTCGCGCAGCCGGTCGCTGTCCACCGGCCGCCGCTCGGCCTGCGCCGCGCACCACACGGCCGCACAGGCCGCCACGGCGTTCTCGACGTTGATCCACCCCGGAATGCCGAGCGTGCAGCCCTCGACCGTCCCGTCGGGCGTAACCAAATCATAGCGGTAGTGGCCGCCCTCCAGCAGCTCGACGCGGCGAGCATAGAAGTCGCACGGCGTGTCGTAGCTGTAGCGCAAGACCCGGATTCCGGGGTTGTCCAGCACGATGTCGACCCCCTGCTTGATGACCAGAAAGCCGCCCGGCCGGATCTGCCGCACGAACTGCGAAAAAGCCTCCCTGACGGCCTCGTGCGTGCCGTAGATGTCCAGATGATCGGCGTCGGCCGACGTTACGACGGCCACGTCGGGGTAGAGCCGCAGGAACGAGCGGTCGAACTCGTCGGCCTCGACCGCCAGCCGGGCGCCGTCGCCCAGCACCAAATTGCCGCCGAAGTTCTTCGAGATACCGCCCAAGAAAGCCGAGCCGCCGCCCGTGAGCGCGCGGTTGAGCCACGCCACGAGGGTCGACGTCGTCGTCTTGCCGTGCGTGCCCGCCACGGCCATGACGTATTTGCCCTCGGCGAGATGCCCGAGCATCTGCGAACGTTTCTCGACGGAGAAGCCGTGTTCGCAGAAATAGCGGTACTCGCTGTGCTCCGGCGGCACGGCCGGCGTGTAGACCACCATCGTGTCGCGCGGATCGAGAAAGGGCTCGGGAATGGCCCGCACATCGTCGTCGTAGTGCACGGCAGCCCCCTCGGCCTCCAGCGCGGCGGTCAACGCCGAAGGCGTCCGGTCGTAGCCCGCCACCTGCTTGCCCTCGTGCAGGAAGTAGCGGGCCAGGGCGCTCATGCCGATGCCGCCGATCCCTAAGAAATAGACTTTCGAGAACTCCATTATGCCAGTATCTTCATGATTTCGTCCACAATATCCTCCGCCGCCCGCGGCTTGGCCAGCCGTTCGAGATTCGCGCTCATGCGGGCCAGCGCCGCAGGGTCGGCGAGCAGCTCCAGCGCCCGCGGCATCGCCTCGGTACGGCAGACGGCATCGGCGACGATCGCCGCGGCGCCCTGCCGTTCGAGTGCCTGCGCATTCTTGGTCTGGTGGTCCTCCGCCACGTTGGGCGAGGGGACGAAGAGCACGGGCTTGGCCACCAGACACAGCTCCGAGACCGTGCCGGCGCCGCTGCGCGAAACGACCAGATCGGCCGCCGCATAGGCGAGGTCCATGCGCTCGATGAAAGCCCCCTGCCAAATGCCAGGCGTGGGGTGCGCCGCCAAAAAGTCGCGCATCTCGCGCTCGTAGTATTTGCCCGTCTGCCAGATCACCTGCACGGGCGCTTCGGCACCGGCCAACGAAGTGATCCACGCTTTCATCATCTCGTTGAGCGAGCGGGTGCCGAGCGAGCCGCCCACGACCAGCAAGACCTGCCTGTCGGGGGTGAATCCGTAGTGGCGCAACGCCTCGGCCCGATCGGCCCCCTCCTTCGAGAAGTTGCCCCGGAGCGGGTTGCCCGTCAACACGATCTTCCCGGCCGGGAAGAAACGCTCCATGCCCTCGTAGGCCGTGCAGATGCGCCGCGCCCGCTTGGCCAACAACTTGTTCGTAACGCCGGCATAGGAATTCTGCTCCTGAATGAGCGTCGGAATCCCCATTCGCTGGGCCGCCCGCAGCACCGGAGCGCTGGCATAGCCGCCGAAGCCCACCACGGCGTCGGCGCCGAATGCGCGGATCGTCCTGCGCGCCAGCCGCAGCGAACGCCACACCTTGAACGGCACCAACAAGTTGCGCCACTCCAGGCGCCGCTGCAAGCCGGCGATCGGCAGTCCCACGATCCGGTAGCCCAACGCCGGCACCTTCTCCATCTCCATCTTGCCCTCGGCGCCGACGAAGAGGAGTTCCGCGTTGTCGCCCAAGCGGCGCTTCAACGCCTCGGCGACCGCCACGGCCGGGTAGATGTGGCCCCCCGTGCCGCCGCCCGAAAGAATGATATGTTTTTTCTGTTCCATAGTCGAATGTCATTTGCCCCAGTTCTCCCGGTCCAACGAACGGTAGTTGATCGCCTCGGCCACGTCGGAAGCCTCGATCCGCTCGCGGCCCGCCAAGTCGGCGATCGTGCGCGAGACTTTCAGGATGCGGTCGTAGGCCCGGGCCGAGAGGGCGAGCCGGTGCATCGCCTGCTCCAAGAGCGCCGCCGAAGCCTCGTCCAAGCGGCAATAGTCGCGCAACATCGCCGCATTCATCATGGCGTTGGTGTGCACCCCCTCGCAACCCCGGAAACGTGCCTGCTGCCGCTCCCGCGCGCGGCAGACCCGTTCGCGCACCACGGCGCTCGGCTCGCCCGGCGCCGCGTCGGCGAGCTCCGAGGGATCGACGGGCGTTACCTCGATGTGCATGTCGATGCGGTCCATCAGAGGGCCCGAAATCCGCCCCATGTAGCGGTGCACGGAAGCCAGCGAGCAGCTGCACTCCCGGTCGGGGTGGTTGTAGTAACCGCACGGGCAAGGGTTCATTGCCGCCACGAGCGTGAAGTTGGCCGGGTACTGCACCTTGTAACGGGCCCGCGAAACGGTGATGCGCTTCTCCTCGAGCGGCTGCCGCAACACTTCGAGGGCGCTGCGGCCGAATTCGGGCAGCTCGTCCAAGAAGAGCACGCCGTTGTGGGCCAGCGACACCTCGCCCGGATGGGGCGACTGCCCGCCGCCGATCAAAGCCACCTGCGAGACGGTATGGTGCGGCGCCCGAAAAGGCCGGCGGGTCATCAGGCCCGCGAGCTCCGAGAGCCCCGCCACGGAGTGTATCTTCGTTGTTTCCAACGCCTCGTCGGGAGAGAGCGGCGGCAAAATTGTCGGCAGGCGGCGCGCCAACATCGTCTTGCCCGAACCGGGCGAGCCGATCATCAGCACGTTGTGGCCGCCCGCAGCGGCGATCTCCAGCGCCCGCTTGACATGGGTCTGACCCCTGACATCGGCGAAATCCTCGTCGTAGCGGCCCGCAGCGACACGTCCCGCGTCGCCCGCACCGTCGGCCTCGGCCGGCCGAAGCTCCGCCTCGCCGTTCAGAAAGGCGATCACCTCGCGCAGGCTCCCCGCGCCATAGACTTCGAGCCCCTCGACCACGGCCGCCTCGGCCGCATTGGCCGCCGGGACGATCATCCGCCGCACGCCGTCGCGCCGCGCCTGCATGGCGACGGGCAAGATGCCCCGCACGGGCTTCACGGAGCCGTCGAGCGACAATTCGCCCGCCAGCAACGTATCCTCCACGGCCGCCGCATCGATGCGCGACATGGCGGCCAAAATCCCCACGGCGATCGGCAGGTCGAAAGCCGCACCCTCCTTGCGCAGGTCGGCAGGCGCCAGGTTGACGACCACCTTCTTCCCTGACATCCGTTCGTCGGAGTTGCTGAAAGCGGCGCGGATGCGCTGCTCGCTCTCCTTGACGGCGTTGTCGGGCAACCCCACCAAAAAAAGCCCCAGGCCGCCGCCCGCGATGTTGACCTCGACGGAGACCGTTACCGCGTCGACCCCCACGACCGCCCCTGCATAAGTCCGCACGAACATGGCGCAGCGGGCAGATTAGAACGGCACCTCGTCGCCGAGCGACGGGGGCGTCAAGTCGAACTCTCCGCCGCCGGCCGCCGAGCTCAGGGCGCCGCCCGCGGCGGGAGGTGCGGGAAGTGCGGCATTCAGGCCGCTGGCATAGTCGTCGTAAGCCTGCTGGCTGTCGAGGGCCTGCGCGGGCGGCATCATCGTGTCGTCCATGTCGACGAAGCGGGCCTGCTCCTTGAGGAAGCGCAGGTTGACGTCGCAGACGGCGCCGTTACGGTGCTTGGCGATGATGATCTCGGCCAGGCCGGCCGTCGGCATGCCGTTCTCGTCCTGGTTGATGCCGTAGTATTCGGGACGGTGGATGAACGCCACGATGTCGGCGTCCTGCT
>CAZIUJ010000007.1:0-23537 GCA_964542345.1 uncultured Alistipes sp. | reverse complement strand
CGGCAAAAAAATCGAATAAATTCGTTTTTTGCCCTCGCTTATTCGTATCTTTGTCCGTTAAACAGCGGCTATGTCATTCGAAATCCTGGAAGTTCTCTTTCGCGGCATCTGCGTAGGCATCGCGGCGTCGATCACCGTCGGCCCCGTGGCGGTGCTCTGCATCCAGCGCACGCTCTCCAAAAACCGGCGCTCGGGCATTGTCTCGGGCATCGGGGTTGCCTGTGCCGATACGTTCATGGCGATGGCGGCGTTCTTCTTCTATTCGATGCTTCAAAGTCAGATCGAGCAGTACAACACCGTCCTGCGCATCGTCGGCGGAGCGCTGGTCATCGTCGTCGGCATCTTCATCTTCTCGCAGAACCCGGTGCCGCAGATTCGCCGCAACCGTGCCGGAAGGAGCTCCCTGTGGCAGGATTTCGTCTCGATCTTCGGCCTCACGATCGCCAACTTCATCATGGTGGTCCCCTACATCCTGGCTTTCTTCGCCGTCTTCAACATTTCAAGCGGCGACGTTCAGGGCGAGGGCTTCGGCGGCTTCCTGCGGGCCGTCTTCGTCATCGCCGGATTCTTCGGCGGGGCCGCAAGCTGGTGGACCTTTCTGGCGTTCTTCATCAATCTGTTCCGCCGGAGGTTCCGCCCGCGCCACATGCTCACGATCAACCGGGTAGCCGGCATAACGATCGGCATATTAGGAATCTACACCATATTATCCACCTTTTTTGACATTCTCCCCAATGTCGGACACTAAAAAGATCATCATCGCCGTCGACGGCTTCTCGTCGTGCGGCAAGAGCACCTTCGCCAAAGCCATCGCGGCACGGCTGGGCTACATCTTCATCGACACGGGCGCCATGTACCGCGCCGTGACGCTCTACGCACTGGAGCACGGGGCCATACGCTCGGGCATCGTCGACGAGGAGGCCGTCGCGGGTTTGCTCGACGAGGTGGCCATCACTTTCCGGTTCAATCCCTCGCGCGGGGCGAGCGACATCTATGTCAACGGCGATCTGGTCGAGGGCAAGATCCGCACGATCGAGGTGAGCAACTGCGTCAGTCAGGTGAGCGCCATTCCGGCCGTGCGGCGGAAGCTGGTGGCCATGCAGCAGGAGATGGGCAAGCGCCGCGGCGTGGTGATGGACGGCCGCGACATCGGCACGGTGGTCTTTCCGGATGCCGAGCTGAAACTTTTCATGACGGCCGACCCGGCCGTGCGGGCGCAGCGCCGCTACGACGAACTGACGGCCAAAGGGCAGGAGGTAACCCTCGAAGAGATCGAGCGCAACGTCCGCGAACGCGACAAGGCCGACATGAGCCGGGCGATCTCGCCCCTGCGGCAGGCCGAAGACGCCGTCGTGCTGGACAACAGCCGCATGACCGTCGACGAGCAGATGACGTGGTTCCTGCAGCTTTTCGCCGAAAGAGTAAACGGATAACCGGTCGGCCGTCGAAGGCCGGCCCGACGCATGCACATCGAGATCGACGATAAATCGGGATTCTGCTTCGGCGTGGTCCGGGCGATCGGCGAAGCCGAAAAGGCGCTCGCCGAGAGCGGTGCGGTCTGCTCGTTGGGCGACATCGTCCACAACCGGATCGAGGTGCAGCGGCTCGAACGCTTGGGGCTGCGCAGCATCACGCGGGCCGAGATGCCCTCGGCGGCGGGCGGCCGTCTCCTGATTCGGGCCCACGGAGAGCCGCCGACCACCTACGCCACGGCCCGCGAATTAGGCATTCGCATCATCGACGCCACCTGTCCGGTGGTGGCGCGGCTGCAGAAGCGCGTGCAGCAGGCTCATGCGGAGATGCGTCCCCTCGGCGGGCAGGTCGTGATTCTGGGCAAGCGGGGACATGCCGAAGTGGTGGGGCTCACGGGGCAGGTGAGCGACCCGACGATCGTGGTAGAGTGCGAGGAAGACCTTGCGCAGATCGACTTCGCGCGTCCGATCTACTTCCTCTCGCAAACCACGCAGAGCATCGCCCTTTTCGAGCGGTTGGGTGCCGCGATGCGCCGCCGGGCCGCCGATGCCGCCGCCGTGCGGATCGACGACACGATCTGCCGGCAGGTGTCGGGCCGCGAGCAGCATCTGGCCGAGTTCGCCGCCCGCTTCGATGCCGTGCTGTTCGTCTGCGGCCGCAAATCTTCCAACGGGCAGGTGCTCTTCGAGGTATGCCGCCGGGCCAATCCCCGGAGCTACAACTTAGAGGAGGCTGCCGAGTTGCGCTCCGAATGGTTCGAGGGCGTACGGTCGGTAGGCATCTGCGGCGCCACGTCGACCCCCAAGTGGCTGATGCAGGAGGTGGCGGAAGCGGTCGGAAATGAAAGATTAAGAATTAAAAATTAAAATTCGATCATACCCTCTCCGAATATCGTTCATACTTCCACCAAGAGCCGCATAAAACGGTAGTCAATAACGGGAAACAAGCCGAAAAAGATTTTTCATTCTTAATTTTTAATCGACCATGTATTTCATTCGCTCCGTAAAATACTTCGTGGCCCTGTGCCTGCTGTGCATCGCCCTGATGGCGCTGATGCTGGCCACGGGGACCTCGGCGCTGTCGCTCGACGACACGCTCTACGTCATGTTCCGCACGACCCGCTACCTGACGCTCCTCGGGGCGATCGTCGTGCTGGCGGCACTCTACCCGCGCTTCGGCTTCATCGTCCGCCGGGTCGAGGGCGACATGCAGCGGCACCGGTCGCAAATCTTGAACGCTTTCGGTGCGGCAGGGTTTTCGCTGGAGAGCGAAGCCGACGGCCGGATGATCTTCCGGGCCGAGGGCTTCCCGCACCGCCTCGCATTGCTCTACGAAGACCGGATCGAGGTCTCGCAGGAGGGGCCCCGGATCGTCATCGCCGGCATCCGCCGCGGCGTGGCGAAGATCGTCTACCGCCTCGACTCGTACCTGCAAACGACTGCACGCCATGAATAGAAAATACCTCCTTTCGGCGGCCGCCGCGCTGACGGCCGCAGGCCTGCTGATCTTCGCGGGCCCCAACGACTTCGGACTGGGCCGCAACATGGAGATCGCGGTCAACATGATGCGCGAGCTCTCGCTCGAATACGTCGACCCGGTCGACCCCGACAAACTGATGCTCGGGGCGGCGCGCGGCATGGTCCGCGACCTCGACCCCTACACGGAGTTCATCCCCGCGGACGAGGTCTCCGACTTCGAGCTCATCACCACGGGCAAGTACGGCGGCGTGGGGTCGCTCATCCGCAAGAAGGACGACTGGGTGATCTTCGCCCAGCCCTACAAGGATTCGCCGGCCGACCGCGCCGGTCTGCGTATCGGCGACAGGATTCTGACGATCGACGGCCGGAGCGCCGAGGGATTCACCACCGAGCAGGTGTCGGCCGCCCTCAAGGGCGACCCGGGCAGCAAGGTCCGGCTCACGGTCGAGCATCTCGACGGCACGCAGCAGAGCCTCACCCTCACACGCGAGCGCATCGCCATTCCGAGCGTCCCCTATGCCGGGTGGGCCGCCGAGGGGATCGGCTACTTGCGCCACAGCGATTTCACCGAGGGCTCCTACGAGGAGATGCGCGCCGCGATCGAACGCCTGCGCAGCGAGGGGCCGCTCAACGGGCTGATTCTCGACTACCGCTCGAATACGGGCGGCATTCTGCAGGAGGCCGTGAAGATCCTCTCCATGTTCGTACCCAAAGGAACCGAGGTCGTAAGCACCAAAGGCCGCACCGAGGAGTCGAAGCAGAGCTACCGCACGGAGTCGGAGCCGGCATTCCCCGACCTGCCGCTCGTCGTGCTCGTCAACGGCAACTCGGCGTCGGCCGCCGAGATCGTGGCCGGGGCTCTGCAGGACCTCGACCGGGCCGTGCTCGTCGGACAGCGCTCTTTCGGCAAAGGACTGGTGCAGGGAACCCGTCCGCTGGGCTACAACGCCATGCTGAAGCTCACCACGGCGAAATACTACATTCCCTCGGGCCGCTGCATCCAGGCGATCGACTACTCGCACTCGCAGCAGGGCTCGGTGAATGTCGTGCCCGATTCGCTGGTCCACGAATTTGCGACCCGCGCCGGCCGCAAGGTCTACGACGGCGGCGGCATCATGCCCGACATCCCGACCGAACCCGAATACATCAGCCGCTTCGCCGCGACGCTCTATGCGCTGGGGTTCATCGACGACTTCGGCGACGACTACATGCGCCGCCATCCCGAGCGGCCGGCCGATCTGACGGCATTCTCGATCACCGATGCCGACTACGACGACTTCAAGGCTTTCATGGCGGGAAAGCAGGTGCCCTACGAATCGGATTCGCGCCGGGCGCTCCGGCAGCTCCGCGAGGCGGCCGAAGCCGACCGCTTCGACGACATCCGGCAGCAGATCGAGACCCTCGAACGGAACCTGCAGGACGACACGCAGGCCAACCTGGAGAGCTACCGCAAGGAGATCGTCGGGACGATCAACAACGACATCGTGCTGCGCCACGGCTACAGCGAGGCCGTCGTCGCCCACTCGCTGCCGACCGACCGGGAGGTGCAGCGGGCCGTCGAGCTGCTGCGCGACCCGCAGGAACATGCCCGCATCCTCGCCGGGCAGGATACGCAGCGCAAATAACCCCGCTTCGAAGATGAACTTCCGTCGCATCCTTTCGTTCCGCAACCGCGTGGTGGTGATCGTCGTCGGCGTCCTGCTGGGTACGCTGTCGCTCCTCTACACCAACCGCATGGCCCAGCGCCTCAAGGAGAAAGAGCAGCACGACGTGGCCCTGTGGGCCCATGCGATGGAGCGCGTGAACCGCGATGCGATGGGCGGCGCGATGGCCGATCCGCTGGTCGCGGACATCATGTCGAACAACAACAACATCCCCTTTATCATCACCGATGAGAACCTCGAACCGATCACCTCGCACCTGATTCCCGACCGGATCATCGACCACCCCGACCTGCTGCGCCGCCGCATCGACGACTTCACCGAAGAGAATCCGCCGCTGCCGGTCCGCTTCTGGTGGCCCGACGAACATTACCACATCATCTTCTACGGCAAGTCGAAGCTGCTGAAGTCGCTCTACTGGTTCCCCTACGTGCAGATTCTGGTCGTTACGGTCTTCATCCTCCTGGGATTCATCGCTTTCCGCTCGACGAAGCACGACGAGCAGAACCGCGTGTGGATCGGCCTGGCCAAAGAGACGGCCCACCAGCTGGGTACGCCGACTTCGTCGCTTTTAGGGTGGATCGAGTACCTGCGTTCGCAGCCCGTCGACCCGGCGGCCGTCGAGGAGATGAACAAGGACCTCACGCACCTGATGAAGATCGTCGACCGCTTCTCGAAGATCGGCTCCGAGACGCCCCTCACGCCCGCGAATATCAACGAGGCAGTGGGCGAATCGGTCATGTACTTCCGCAAGCGCATCCCCCGCAACGTAACGCTCGACTACAACGGACTGGCCATCGCCCCCGTGCAGGCCAACATCAACGCCGCGCTCTTCGAGTGGGTCGTGGAGAACCTGATGAAAAATTCGCTCGACGCCCTGCAGGGCCACGGGGCCATCGACGTGCGCATCCATGCGGACGAGCAGCATGTGATGGTCGACGTCCGCGACACGGGCAAGGGCATCCCTAAGGGAAACTGGAAGCGCATCTTCGAACCGGGCTTCACGACCAAGACCCGCGGCTGGGGCCTCGGGCTTTCGCTCTCGCGCCGCATCGTCGAGGAGTACCACCAGGGCCGCATCGCCGTCGTCGACTCCGAGCCGGGCAAGGGCACGACGATCCGCATCACGCTCAAACGCATTTTCGAAACATGATCTCCACCCAGACCGCTGCCGACACGCTGGCGGCACGACCGACCCTCCCGCCCGACCCCGCCGGGCTGCCGACCGAAGAAACCGCCCTGCCCCTCGCCGACACGACCCTCGTGGCGGGCGATACGCTCCTCATGGCCGGCTTCCAGCCCGCCGATTCGTTGGCGGCGGACGATCCGTCGCTCCTCGATTCGCTCGCGGCGGAACCCGAGCCCGAACCGCTCTACCGGCCGGTGTCGACCCGCGAGGTCTTCGGCAGCACGTCGCTCACCGTGGCTCCGAAGCCGGCGAACTTCGCCGAGCCTGCGCAGCCGCTGACGGGAAACCCGGCGTTCGAGACGCTCGTCCTGCTCCTCGCGGCCGCCTATGCGCTCCTGCTCTACCGCCATATCAACGATGTGCGCCTGCTTTTCTACCGCATCTCGCACGACCGCACGTCGGGCGAACGCCTTTTGGAGGAGTCGGGCGGCAACAACCTGGTCCGCTTCCTCAAGATCGCGATGGTCATCGGCCTGCTCTTCATCGGCATTGCCGCCGCCAAGTACGCCGAAACGCTGCTGCCCGCCGACGTGCTGCCCGAGCTGCCGGCCGAAGTTTCGGGGACCGTCAGCCTCCTGTTCGCCGCCGCGTGGATCGCCGTCGTGCTCTTCCAGTCGCTGCTGCTCACGACCGCCGGGGCCCTGACCCTCTCGCTTCCTTTCATCGCCCAGCTGCGGATGCTCAAGCGCACCTACTTCGCCCTGGCGGTCGTCGTCGCTACGCCGCCGCTGCTGCTTTTCGCCCTCTGTCCGCCCGGCACGGGGCGGGTGTGGTTCTACCTCCTGCTCGCCGAATCGGCCATAACGGCGATCCTGTACGTCAGGGAGACGCTTCATCTGTTTCTTTCAAAAAAAATTCCGATTTTGCATTGGTTTTTGTACCTTTGCGGCGTGGAAATCTTCCCGTTCAGCCTGCTGTGGCTGCTCGCCGCAAGATAGTTCCGCCGAAGCAAAAATCGTAAAAAGAGCCTTCCGTTGAAAATCAGCAGCGTATTGGTTTCGCAGCCGAAACCGGCCATTCTGGAGAAATCGCCCTTCTACGAGCTTTCGAACAAGCACGAGGTCGAAATCGTCTACCAGCCTTTCATCCGCGTGGTGGGCGTGTCGCTCAAGGAGTTCCGCGCCCAGCGGGTCGAAATTCTCGATCATACCGCCGTCATCTTCACTTCGCGCACGACCGTCGACAGCTTCTTCCACCTTTGCGAGGAGGCCCGCATCACGGTGCCCGAAACCATGAAATACATCTGCCAGACGGAGGCCGTGGCGCTCTATCTGCAGAAGTACATCGTCTACCGCAAGCGCAAAATTTCGTTCGCCGACGGGTCGTTCACCTCGCTCGTCGAGCTCATCATCAAACACAAGGAGGAGAAGTTCCTGCTGGCCCTCAGCGAGCCGCACCGCCCCGAGCTGCCCGACGCGCTGTCGAAGCTCAAACTGACGGTCGATCCCGTGATTCTGGCCCGCACGGTAGCCGCGGACCTCAGCGCCGTGCGCCTGCAGGACTACGGACTGCTGGCCCTCTACTCGCCGTCGGACGTCAAGACCCTCGTCGAGAAGTTCGGCACCGACGACCTGCCTCCCGTGGCCGTCTTCGGCGACGGCACGCTGCGGGCCGCCGTCGCGGCCGGGCTCCACGTCCCGGCCAACGCCCCGACGCCCGAGGCCCCCTCGATGGCCAAAGCCGTGGACCTCTACCTCACGAAGATCGCCCGCGGCGAGGAGGTCGAGGCCGTAACGCCGACGACCGACACCCGCAAGGAGGAGTTCCTGCGCACGCAGCAGCACAAGCTGGCCAAGAGCCGCACGCGCCGTCCCGCTCCCGAGGGCCGCAAATAACCCCGCACCCGCCATGCCTCCCGTCCAGCCCGACCGCTCGCTGCCCCGCACGGAGCGGCTCCGCTCGCTCGGAGCCGTCCGCCGGCTGTTCGAAAGCGGCGAAAGCGGCTTCGTCTTTCCGTTCCGCTACGTCTGGCATGCCGAGGCGGATGCCGCCGATTCGACGGAGGTGCTCTTCTCGGTGCCCAAGAAGTTCCACAAGCGGGCCAACAAGCGCAACCTGCTGCGCCGCCGCACCAAAGAGGCCTACCGCCTGCAAAAGGAGATTCTGGCCGCCGTTCCGGGCCGCCGCACGAACCTCGACGTGGCGCTGATCTACTCCTCGAAAGAGGTCCTACCCTACAAACACATCGAACATGCCGTCCGCCGGATTCTGGAGTCGATTGCCGGGCATCTGTAAGCGCGTCGCGGCCCTGCCGCTCGTCGCCCTCGTCCGCTTCTACCAGCTCTGCATTTCGCCCCTCACGCCGCCCGCATGCCGCTTTACGCCCACCTGCTCGCAGTATGCGCTGGAAGCGCTGCGCCGCTACGGACCTCTGAAGGGCGGCTGGCTCACCCTGCGACGGCTGGCTCGCTGCCATCCCTGGGGCGGCAGCGGCTACGATCCGGTACCTTAGATTTTTTCGTGTCGATTTACTCGCAGCGGCCGCTGCAGTGCTCCGAGAGGGTCTCGCATTCGAGCGTCGCATGGCCGATGCCCGCTTGGGCGAGCATCTCCCGAATCCGGGGCTTCACGCGCACCAGCAGGCAGGGATCGCTGAGGACGACATGCGCCGTCAGGGCGTTTTCCGTGGTGCTGATGGCCCAAACATGGAGGTGGTGCACCGCCTCGACCCCCTCGATGGCGATCATCCGCCGCTCCAGCTCCGCCACGTCGATGCCCGCCGGCACGCCGTCGAGCGAGAGCCGCAGGCTGTCGCGCGTGAGCGACCATGCCGAGACGACGATCACGGCGGCGACGATCAGCCCGACGATCGGATCGACGATCGTCCAGCCCGTCGCAGCGATCACCACGCCCGAGACCAGCACGCCGACCGACACCAGCGCGTCGGCCACCATGTGGAGATAGGCGCCCCGGACGTTGAGGTCGTGGCGGCGGTTCTTCATGAAGAGCCACGCCGTGAAGCCGTTGATGAGGATGCCGGCCCCCGCCGTCCAGATGATGATGTCGCCCTCGACGGGTGCTGGGCGCAGCATGCGCTCCACGCTCTCGGCGACGATCACCCCGACGGCGACGAGCAGAATTACCGAATTGAGCAGCGAAATGAGTACCGTGCTCTTCTTGTAGCCGTAGGTGTAGCGCGCCGTGGCGTGCGCCTGAGCAAGGCGGAACGCCAGCATGGCCAGCAGCAGGCTCGCTACGTCGGAGAGGTTGTGCCCGGCGTCGGAGAGGAGCCCCATCGAGCCGTACCACAGCCCCACGCAGAACTCCACGACGACGAACGAGACGTTGAGCGCGATGCCGAGCAGAAAGGCGCGGTTGAGGGACGAAATGCGGTGGGAATGGCGGTGCCGGTGCGTCATGCAGGGTTGTCGGTGATGGAGTCCTTGATTTCGGAGAGTTCGACCAGCTTGTTGACGATGGCATAGATCGTCAGGCCGGCCGCCGAGTGGATCTGCAATTTCGATGCAATATTGCGCCGGTGGGTGATGACCGTGTGGGTCGAGATGCAGAGTTCGTCGGCGATCTCCTTGTTGGTCAGTCCCTTGACCACGCAGACGATGATTTCGCGCTCGCGGGCGCTCAGCGGCTCGGGACGCTCCGTCGCCGTTCCGTCGGCCGCCAGCCGCTCGACAGCGGGGATGAAGAGCTCGTTCTCCACGGCGTTGTGCGAGGCGAGCTCCTCCTCGCAGGTGAAGATGTCGTACAGCACGCTGTTCAGTTCGTTCGTGCCGCCCGAGGGGTAGTACTTGATGATGATGTTCTTCAGCTCGCGCAACCGCTCCTCGACCTTGTCATGGTGGCGGCGGAAGACGTCGATCGAGTAGTCGGCCTGCTTCTCGCCGGCGAGCAGCCCCTCGACGTAGGGGAAGACCGACTTCTCCTCGTAGGCCATGTGGCGGTCGACCTCGGCGACATACTCGTCGAAGTAGCGCATGATGGCGAACGAAACGTCGTTGAGGCTGCAGTCGACCGCGCCGATCAGCTTGCGCCGGATGGCCGGCAGGCGGAAGCCGAGGAAGTAGCCGTGCGAGTTGTGGAGGTAGTCCAGCAGCGAGCGCACCGAGACGTCGGCCGCCAGCTCCTCGCCGCCGCTGCGGCTGACCGAGAGGTTGACGACGGCCAGGAACGTGGCCGTGTCGACCTGGTTTTCGGCGCAGACCTCGGCGACGGTCTTGTCGCCGAAGCCCAGCGCGATGCCGAAGCGGCTCATCACCTGCAGCACCGGATAACGGCCGCATACCAGATCGCACATCCGCTCGTCCGGAGAATAACCCGATTTATACATGGCAATCGATTTCTTGAGCTCACAAAGTTACCCCGCCCGCCGCAAAGGATCAATACCTAAAAAAGGGGATTCCTGCCGGGCCGGCTACCGGCGTCCGATGTCGACGTAGGTGGTCTGCAGAAGGGTCTTTCCGAGGTCGAGCAGGCCGGGGGCGGTCTCGGAGAGCACGCGGTCCGCCGCCGCATCGTAGACCGCCTCGCCCGAGGCGTCGACCACGCCGAAGCCGTCGTTGAACGCATAGTAGGCGAACTTCGGCACTGCGGACGAGAAGATGTCCTTGCTGTACTCGAAGTCGTCGTGCGACACCCCCAGCTGCCCGAGCAGCGTGGCGCACAGGTCGATCTGCGAGGCGTAGGCCCCGACCGTGCGGGGGGGGGAATCCAGTGCCCCGCCGGTCCAGATCATGGGGATGCGGTGGCGCAGCGGCTCGTTGTAAAGCAGTGTCTTCGGGTAGGCATATCCGTGGTCGGCGACGAGCACCACCAGCAGGTCGTCCCACGCCGGCGAGGCTTTCCACCGCTCGATCATCCGGCCGACGCACTCGTCGGAGAAGGCCATCGCGTTGAGCACGCGGTCCTCGAATTTGTCGTACGGTACGTCGAACGGGGCATGGCTGCTCAGCGTGAGCAGGCCGGCCAGAAACGGCTGCTCCCCGGCGCTCCAGGCGATCACCTGCCCGCCGAACCAGTCGCACATCGCCCGGTCGTCGTAGCCCCACTTGGAGGTGGGGGTGTCGAACGAGAAATCCTTTTGCCAGAAGAGCTCCCGCCAGCCGGTGGCGTACATGTAGGAGGCCTGGTTCGTGAAGTTGAGGTCGCCGCCGTAGACGAAGCGCGTGGCGTAGCCCTCGCGGCCGAGTGAGCGGGCCAGCGACGGCAGGTTGCGGCTCTTGGTCGGGAGCTTCATGACCGAGATGCGCGTCTGCGCGGGGAAGCCACTCAGAATGGCCACCTCGCCGCGGTCCGTGCGGAACGAGTTGGCGAAGAAGTTCTCGAACCAAAGGCCCTCCTCGCGCAGCTGCCGCATGTAGGGCATGACGGGTTCGCCGCCGACCTCGGCCTCCATGATCGTGCGGGCGAAGCTCTCCAGAATGATGACCACGACGTTGGGCCGCGGGTTCCGCAGGACGGATGTTTCAGGCTCGGCATCGGCCCGGTTGCCGCGCAGGGCGTCGAACCGCCGGGCCCGGGTCTCCTCGTCGAAGAAAGGGTATTCGGCAGCGTAGTCGGTGCGGTTGCCTAAGCTGGAGAGGAACGAAAATACGGGGTTGACAGCAGCATGGTTCAGCAGCATCTCGGAGCTGAAGCAGACTTTCGAGACGTTGGCTACCGAAGCCCCTGTGCCGCCGCGGATCGCCAGAAAATCGAAGCCCGCGAGCAGCAGCATGCCGAAGCTGCAGGGCAGCGCGGCGCGCCAGCCGAGGGGTTCGCCCCCGAACAAGCGCACGATACGCAGGTAGAGCCCGCTCATGGCGGCGGCATAGACGATGAAAATCAGGGTCTGCCGTACCCCGAGCCAAAAGTCGACGCTGGCCATCGCCTCGCGCGGGTCGGCGAGGTAGATCAGGATCGTCGAGTCGATCCGGAAGCCCCAGTGTTCGTAGAGCCCGAGGTCGACGGCGAAGATCGCCGCCGTGAAGAGCGAAACGGCGATGAAATAGCCGGCAAAGATCGGCCGCATGATCCGCTCGGGCAGCCGCACCCACAGCGAGGCCAGCACGACGAGCAGCGGCAGCGCCGCAACATATCCGGCGACGGTCAGGTCGAGCGACAGTCCGTGCCACAGGACCCGCCCCCAGTCGGCGGCCCCGAAGCCCTGTCCGGCGACGTACCACGCCCAGAACACGGGTTTCTGCACGGCCATCGAGACGACCGTCGCGGCGAATGCCGCCAGCAGGAAAAGCAGCCGGCGCTTCATCAGATCTTCTCTCCGTAGGCCAGGTCGCCGGCGTCGCCGATGCCGGGCACGATGTAGGAGCGCGAGGTAAGCTCCTCGTCGACGGCCGCCGCCCAGATCGTGGTCGTCTGCCGCGGCATGTTCTTCATCACGTAGTCGATGCCCTGCTCGGAGGCGATGACGGCGGCGACATGCGTATGGGCCGGCATGCCGCCCCGCTCGCACAGGGCGTTGTAGGCCAGCACGAGCGACGAGCCCGTGGCCAGCATGGGGTCGACGAGCAGGAGCACCTTGCCCTCCAGCTCGCCGCACGAGATATACTCGACCTTGACGGTGAACTTCCCGTCCTTCGTGCTCTTGCGGTAGGCCGAGACGAAAGCGTTCTGCGCGTCGTCGAAGTAGTTGAGGAAGCCCTGATGGAACGGCAGTCCGGCCCGTAGGATCGTGGCGATGACGATGCGGTCGTCGATCGTCTGGACGACGGCTTCGCCCAACGGCGTGGCGACGACGCGGGGCGAGTAATGGAGCTCTTTGGAGAGTTCGTAGGCCGTGATTTCGCCGATGCGCTCCATGTTGCGGCGGAAACGCATCGAGTCGGTCTGCACTGACTTGTCGCGGATCTGGGCGATGAACTTGTTCAGAACGGTGTTCTGCTGGCTGAGGATGTGCAACTCCATAGGTCGAAAGTTTTTGGTGGTCAATAGAGGAAGTTGTTGAACGGATAGCGTCCGGCGTGGATTTCGCGCACCATGCCGTAGAGGTCCGTGCGGAACTTTTCGAGGTTGCTCTTCGTGCGGGCCGAGAGGAAGATGCAGGGCGACTCGGTCTGTGCCATCCAGCTGCGGCGCAGGTCGTCCAGCGAGAGGTTCTCGCGCGTCGGGGGCGTGAGGTCGTCCTCCTCCTTGCGGACGTAGGTGTAGGCGTCAATCTTGTTGAAGACCAGGTAGACCGGCTTGTCGCCGGCGCCGATCTCCTGCAGCGTCTGCTTGACGACGGCGATCTGCTCCTCGAACTGGGGATGCGAGATGTCGACGACATGAACGAGCAGGTCGGCTTCGCGCACCTCGTCGAGCGTCGACTTGAACGACTCGATCAGCTCGGTGGGCAGCTTGCGGATGAAGCCCACGGTGTCGGAGAGCAGAAACGGCAGGTTGTCGAAGACCACCTTGCGCACCGTGGTGTCGAGCGTGGCGAAGAGCTTGTTTTCGGCGAAAACCTCGCTCTTGGAGATCAGGTTCATCAACGTCGACTTCCCGACGTTGGTGTAGCCCACCAGCGCCACACGGACCAGCTGCCCGCGGTTCGAGCGCTGCACGGCCATCTGACGGTCGATCTTCTTGAGGTCCTCCTTCAGCTTGGCGATGCGGCCCCGGATGATGCGGCGGTCGGTCTCGATCTCGCGCTCGCCGGCACCGCCGCGGGTGCCCGTGCCGCCGCGCTGCCGTTCGAGGTGGGTCCAGAGACCCGACAGACGGGGCAGCATGTACTCGTAGTTGGCCAGCTGGACCTGCGTCTTGGCATAGGCCGTCTGCGCGCGCGACAGGAAGATGTCGAGAATCAGGCGCGTGCGGTCGAGGATGCGGCAGGGCATCGCTTTCTCGATATTGCGGGTCTGCGACGGCGAAAGTTCGTCGTCGAAGATCACCACGTCGATCTCGTTGTCGCGGCAATATTGGGCGATCTCCTCCAACTTGCCGGGGCCGACGTAGATGCGCGACGAGGGCTGGGGCAGCCGCTGCGTGAAGCGCCGCACGGCCCGGATGTCGGCCGTTTCGGCCAGAAACTCCAGCTCGTCGAGGAACTCCTCGGTCTGCCGCGGCTCCTGGTTGTCGCGGACGACGGCGACCAGCACGGCCCGCTCGCAGGCGGCGGGGTCGGCAGGGGCGGTTGTAGGTTTGTTCTCTTCCAAAGTCGTTGTCGATTTAGTCCGGCTCTCATCCGGCCGGGGAGGGGCTGTGCGAATACGGTGCCGCACCCGAAGCGGCCGGACGACCCGATCATAAACAAGGGTATCTGCCCGAAAGCGAGATACCCTTGATCATGCGGTGTGCGGCGCTTAGTTCTGCATGCGGAAGTCGACCGGCAGGGTGTACTTCACGCGCACCACCTGGTTGCGCTGCTTGCCGGGGCTCCACTTGGGCGACTTGTTGAGCACGCGGATGGCCTCCTCGGAGAGCGAGCGGTCGGGGGTCTGCAGCACCTCGATGTTGGTCAGACGGCCGTCTTTCTCGATGACGAAAGTCAGCACGACGCGGCCGGCGATGCCGTTCTCCAGCGCGATCTGCGGGAACTTGACGTTCTGCTGAACCCACGTGCGGAACTTGTTGAGGTCGCCGCCCTGGAACGAGGGCATGGTCTCGGCGACCAGGAAGGGCTGGTCGTCCTCGACGACCTCCTCCTTGATCTCGACCGTCTGCAGCACCTCGGCATCCTCGTCGAACTCGGTGAAGTCGAAGTTGGTGTCGATCTTGGTCTCGTTGTTCACGACCTGCAGCAGGTCGGCGATGACCTTGACCTCGACCTTCTTGGGAGGCTCGGGCGGCTTCTGGTCCTGACGGGTGATCTCGACGATCTCCTCCTCGACGGGACCGTAGTTCAGGTCGACTTTGTCGATGCGATGCTCCTTCGGCGTATAGGCGAAAGCCACGATTACCAGCGCCAGTGCGATGATAAGGCCGATTTCGAGCAGAAGACCCCGCTTGTTCTGGAGGTCGGCTTTGGGCGATTTCTTGATTTCCATCGTATGAATTTATTTTGATCGTTTCCGGTTGGCGGCAGATACTTGCACCACAAATATATGGATAAATTTTCAAAATCGCACGGATGCGGGCAAAAAATCTTCAACTTTTGCCTATTTTTGCAGCCGGGGTCTGCACCCCGAATCCCGAAATGACGCACCCCGATCTCCTTTACGGACGCTCGCTTGAGGAGCTGACCGCCCTGTGCGGCGAGCTGGGCATGCCGCGATTCGCCGCCGGGCAGATCGCGCGGTGGCTCTATGTCCGGCATGTCGAGGAGCCCCAGCGCATGAGCGACCTGGCGCTCCGCCACCGCACGGCGCTTGCCGAGCGGTTCCGGCCGGCGCTGAGCGCTCCGATCCGGGTCTCGGAATCGACCGACGGCACGAAAAAGTACCTCTTCCGCACGCACCGGGGCGGCTTCATCGAGTCGGCCTACATTCCCGACGGCGAGCGGGCGACGCTCTGCGTCTCGTCGCAGGCCGGGTGCCGCATGGGCTGCCGCTTCTGCGCCACGGGGCGGCAGGGGCTGCAGCACTCGCTTTCGGCGGCCGAGATCCTGAACCAGATCGTCTCGCTGCCCGAACGCGACCGGCTGACCAACCTCGTCTTCATGGGAATGGGCGAGCCGCTCGACAACCCGGATGCCGTGCTGCGGGCCCTCGACATCATCACAGCGCCGTGGGGCTTCGGCTGGTCGCCCACGCGCGTAACGCTCTCGACGGCGGGCGTCGTGCCGCAGCTGCGGCGCTTCCTCGACACGACGAAGGTCCACTTAGCCGTGAGCCTGCACAACCCGTTCCGCGAAGAGCGTGCCGAAATCATGCCGGTCGAAAAGGCGTGGCCCATCGCCGAGGTGGCGGCGATCCTGCGCGACTACGACTTCACGCACCAGCGCCGCGTGTCGTTCGAGTACATCGTCCTGCAGGGCCTCAACGACTCGCCGCGCCACATCCGGGAGCTCTGCCGCCTGCTGGACGGCATCAAGTGCCGCATCAACCTGATCCGCTTCCACAGGATTCCCGGCTCGCCCTACTTCTCGCCCGACGATGCGGCGATGATCCGCTTCCGCGACGCCCTGACGGCCCGCGGCATCCAGACGACGATCCGCGCCTCGCGCGGCGAGGACATCCAGGCCGCCTGCGGGCTGTTGAGCACTTTAGAAAAAAGTGAAAGGTGAAAAGTTAAAAGTGAGAGGCGAAACATATTGCGCAAAAAACCTTTCACCTTTCACCCGACGGAAAAGGTGCGGAAATTGCAGCGGTCCGGACAAATCGAAAACGGAGCGATATGAAAAAATGGATCATGATGCTGGCTTTCATGCTGGCGGCCGCCGGCGCCGAGGCGCAGGTGAAATTCGAAACCCGATCGACGGATGCCGTGCGCGAAATGGCGGTCAGGGAGGGCAAGCTGGTCTTCATCGACCTCTACGCCTCGTGGTGCCCGCCGTGCCGGATGATGGAGCGGCACGTCTTCTCGCGCAAGGACGTGGGGCAATTCATGTCCGAGCGCTTCGTAGCGGCGAAGTACGACACGGACGAAGCGACGGGCAAGGAGCTGATGCGGAAATACGGCAACGGCGCGATTCCGCTCTACCTGATCTTCACCACGCAGGGCGAGCTGCTCGGACGCATCCAGGGCGCCTCGTCGGCCGACGAATTTATGGAGAACGTCCGGAAAGTGTTGAAAAGATGATTTTTGCTTCGCAGAATTAAAAATGAAAAATTAAGAATTAAAAATGTGATTCCGAAACACGTACGAAACCGGACACAAAAGAGATTTTTAATTTTTCATTCTTCATTTTTAATTGAAGCAATCACTTCGCAGTGTAGACCACTTTCTTGGTCTCGAAGAACTCTTCCTCGAAGAAGCGCGAAATGTCGTAGAGGGTCCAGCGCCGGCGGGTGAGGGCCAGTTCCTCGGCCAGCTCGCCCCCTTTGAGGTAGAGAATCCCGTTGGGCAGCGTTCCGCGCTGCCCTTTTTCGATCTTGTTCCATACCCAGCCGACGAACTCGGGCATGGCCGTAACGGCCCGCGAAACCACGTAGTCGAAGCGCTCCGAGAGGGCTTCGACCCGCGTGCAGCGGGGCATGAGGTTCTTCAGCCCCAAGCCGGCGGCAACCCCCTCGACCACGGTGATCTTCTTGTGAATGGAGTCGGCGGCGGTGAAGTGCGCCTCGGGAAAGAGAATCGCCAACGGCACCGAGGGGAAGCCGCCGCCGCATCCGACGTCGAGCACGCGGGCACCCGCGTCAAATGCGCAGACTTTGGCGATGGCGAGCGAGTGGAGAACATGGCGCAGGTAGAGCTGGTCGAAATCTTTGCGCGACACGACATTGATCTTCGCGTTCCACTCGGCATAGAGGTTCCACAGCGCCGCAAACTGCCGCCGCTGTTCGTCCGTCAGATCGGGGAAATATTTGAGAATCGAATCCACGTCAATTTTCCGTTCGGGCCGCGGATGCGGCGTAATTCTCCCACTTCTCCAGCAGCGCCCGGAAGTCGGCGGGGAGCTCGCTTTCGAACTTCATTTCGCGGTGCGTCGCGGGATGTTCGAACCCCAGCGACTGCGCATGCAGGGCATGCCGCGGCATCAGGGCGAAGCAGTTTTCGACGAACTGCCGGTACTTGGCGAAGGTCGTGCCCTTGAGAATGCGGTCGCCGCCGTAGCGTTCGTCGTTGAAGAGCGGATGCCCCTGCCACGCCATGTGGACGCGGATCTGGTGCGTGCGCCCCGTCTCCAGGCGGCATTCCACGAGCGTTACGTAGCCGTAGCGCCGGAGCACGCGCCAGTGCGTTACGGCATGCTTGCCGTCCGAGCCGTCCTCGAAGACGTACATCTTCTGCCGCTCGCGGGGGCTGCGGCCGATGTTGCCTGTAATCGTTCCCTCATCCTCAGCAAAATCGCCCCACACCAAAGCTACATAGCGCCGGTAGATCGTATGGTCGAAGAACTGCTTGGCCAGCCTGGCATGCGCCTGCTCGTTCTTGGCGACGACCAGCAGCCCCGACGTGTTCTTGTCGATGCGGTGGACCAGCCCCGCGCGCATCTCGCCGCTGTCGGCCAGCTCCGTGCCGCGCAGGTGCCACGCCAGCGCGTTGACCAGCGTTCCCGACCAGTTGCCCACGCCCGGGTGGACGACCATGCCCGCCTCCTTGTTGACGATCAGCAGGTCGTCGTCCTCGTAGGGAATCTCCAGCGGAATGGCTTCGGACCGGATTTCGTTGTCGCGCCGCGGATAGGGCAGCACGATCTGGATGCGATCCAGCGGCTTGACCTTGTAGCTCGACTTGGCCGGTCGGCCGTTGACCAGGATGTTGCCGCTGTCGGCCGCCGCCTGAATGCGGTTGCGCGAGCAGTGCTCCATGCGGGAGACGAGGAACTTGTCGAGCCGCAGCAGGGTCTGCCCCTTGTCGGCCACGACCGCGAAGTGCTCGTAGAGCCCCTCCTGCTCGTCCTCCTCCTCACCGAGCGCCGGGTCGTCGGGCAGCTCGTCGTCTATGTAGCGGGAATCGGCCATCAGTCGAAGAATCCGGTCTCCTCCGTCGGAGGTTGGATCGGGAGCGGTTCGGGATTTTCGTTCTTCTCCGGGGCGGCGGCCGCGTTCTGCTCCTCCTCAAGGTGCTGCAGCCGCTCGCGGAACGCTTCGTCGGCCTGCTCCTCGGCCTCCTTCAGCAGAATGGCGACCTTGCGGGTGTCGAGCGTCAGCTGCAGGCTCACCTTCGCCCCGAGCGTGGTGCTGCGCTCGGCCACGGGGTTCTGCATGTAGACGCGGGCATCCTTTTGGTTGAGCAGGTTGATGCCGTCATCGAAAGCGATCTTCCCGACGTTGAGCCCCAGCTCCCACAGGCGGCTCTTGGCATCCTTGAGCGAGAGGCCGATGACCTGCGGCACGACCGTCGACCGGTGTCCCGGCTGCACGCCGACGTGGAGCGTGATGCCCGAGCCCATTTCGGCCTCGATGCGCGAAGTGGGGGTGATGCGCTGCTTGCCGAGGTATTCGTCGAGGACGTAGTTGGTGGCCATGTCCGTGCGGTAGATCAGCTCGCCGATCTCCAGCCCGGCGATTTCGAGCATGTTCTTGGCCTGCCGCAGCGAACGGTCGGCGACGTAGGGCACGGGCACCGTCTTCTGCCGGTACGAGTTGATCGTAATGTAGACCGTGCGGCCTGGCTTCACCTCGACGCCTCCCTGCGGCAGCTGGTCGAGGATGATGCCCCCCTCGTAGACGGGGACGTAGAGCGAGTCGTTGATCTGCAGCCGCAGGTCGTGCTTGCGGGCCATGCGCTGGGCGTCGGGCAGCGACACGCCCGAGAAGTCGGGCACGCGGCGGCGGGCGCCGTGGCGCGTCGAGACGTGCATGACGATGTGGGCCGCGACGGCCATCGCCAGGATGATCGCGGCGATCAGCACGAGGTTGTAGACCAGCGGATGCTCGTCGCGGAAGCGGCTGCGGAAAGTCGTGAATTTCTCCATCTTCGGTTTCGGGTTATTTGGGAGCCTTGCGGTAGAGGTAGACTCCGATGCAGAGGTAAATGATGTTGGGGAGCCACACGGCCAGCCCGGGCGGCAGCGAACCGCTCTTGGCGAACTCCTCGAAGAAGCGGTTGAAGAGGATGTACGAGAAACAGAGGCACGTGCCGATGCCGATGTGGAGCCCCGTGCCGCCGCGGACCTTGCGCGACGAGAGCGAGACGCCGATGAGCGTCAGGATGAAGGTTGACAACGGATAGGCGTAGCGGGCATGGCGCTCCACCTCGATGAGGTTGATTTCGTCGGAGCCTTTGGCCCGCTGCTGGTCGAGGAAGCGGTTGAGCTCCGTGATGTTCATCGTCTGGATCAGCTCGTTGATGCGCCCCAGCTCGGTAACTTCAAGGTTGATGAGCGTATCGAGGTTGCGGTACTGCCCGAACTTCTCCAGGCCCGACGGGTCGAACTCGCGCATGACGTAGCGCGGCGCCGTCCACCGCTTGGTCGCGGGGTCGAACTTCGTGTCGGAGGCTTCCAGCGAGCGGATCATCGCCCCGTCCTCGTAGTGCTCCAGCACGAAAAACGAAGCCTGGTGCGACGCATCGCGGTAGCCGCGGACGTAGGCGAAAGTTCCCGGCTCGATCTGCCGGTAGATATGCTGGTCGTACTGGGTGTTGCGCTTGCGCTTGATGTACTGCGACTCGAAGGCGACGATCTTGCGCTGCGACAGGGGAATCAGCCACAGGTTGAGCGAGAGCGAGATGCCGCCGATGATCAACGCCCCCAAGAAGTAGGGCCACATCAGCCGCCGGAACGACATGCCGCCCGAGAGCATGGCGACGATCTCGGTCTGGTAGGCCATCTTCGAGGTGAAGAAGATGCAGGCGATGAAAGTGAAGAGGCCACTGAACTGGTTGATGAAGAACGGAATGAAGTTGAGGTAGTAGTCGAAGATCACCTTGTGCACCGGGGCGTGGAGCTCCGTGAAGTCGTCGATCTTCTCCACGTAGTCGAAGAGCACCACCACAACGATGATCATGGCGATGGCGAAGAAGTAGGTCGAGAGGAACTTCCCCAGTATGTAGCGGTCGAGAATCTTGTATCCCGGGAATCGGAGTTTCATACGTCTCAGAGTCTTCGTTGGAGTCGGGGGACCATCATCTCTTTCCAGGCCCGGAAGTCGCCGGCCACGATCCGCTCGCGGGCCATGCCCACCAGACGCAGGTAGAACGCGATGTTGTGCAGCGACGCGATTTCGGCCGCGAGCATCTCGCCGCAGACGGCCAGATGGTGGAGATAGGCCTTCGAGTAGAGCGTGTCGACAAAGGCCGTGCCCTGCGGGTCGATCGGCGAAAAATCATCCTCCCACTTCTTGTTGCGGATGTTGATGATGCCCTCGGCGGTGAAGAGCTGGCCGTTGCGGCCGTTGCGCGTGGGCATCACGCAGTCGAACATGTCGACGCCCCGGGCGATCGCCTCCAGGATGTTTACGGGCGTACCCACCCCCATGAGGTAGCGGGGCCGGTCCTTCGGGAGAATGGCGTTCACGACCTCGATCATTTCGTACATCACGTCGGTCGGCTCGCCCACGGCCAGCCCGCCGATCGCGTAGCCGTCGGCGTTGTAGCGCTTGACGTTCTCGGCGGCCCGGGCCCGCAGGTCGGGGTAGGTGCAGCCCTGCACGATGGGGAACAGCGCCTGATAGTGGCCGTACTTGGGGGCCGTCTGCGCATAGCGCTCGAAGCAGCGGTCGAGCCATCGCTCCGTCAGGTCGAGCGACTTGGCGGCATAGTCGCGGGGCGCGTCGCCCGGCGGGCACTCGTCGAAAGCCATCATGATGTCGGCGCCGATCGAGCGCTCGGTGTCGATGACGCTCTCGGGCGTGAAGAGGTGCTTCGAGCCGTCGATGTGCGAGCGGAAGTGGCAACCCTCCTCCCGGAGCTTGCGGCAGGCGGCGAGCGAGAAGACCTGGAAGCCGCCGCTGTCGGTGAGCATCGGACCCTCCCACGTGGAGAAGCGGTGCACGCCGCCGGCTTTCTCGATGATTTTCATGCCGGGCCGCAGGTAGAGGTGGTAGGTGTTGGCCAGGATGATCTGCGCCCGCGCCTCGTCGCGCACGTCGCGATGGAACAGCCCCTTGACCGTCGCCGCCGTGCCCACGGGCATGAAGATGGGCGTGCGCACGAAGCCGTGGTCGGTCTTGAGCGAACCGGCCCGGGCCTCCGAGGCGGGATCCTTGTGCTGCAGGGTAAATTCCATGTTCATATTTCCCGCAAAAATAGCTAAAATAATTGTGAATTCTTTTGTATCTTTGCAGATATTTCGGTACTATGGAGTTTTTCGAATCGTTGATGGATACGCTGCTGGCCGCCTACGGCTGGGAAGGCACGGCGCTGGCCGGAGTGCTGCTCGTCCTCTTGGGCGTGCAGCTCTACTATTATATCCTGGTCTACGGCCGCATCGCCGGCTACAAGAACAACCGCCGGATCGAGATTCTCGACGCCGATCCTCCGGTTTCGGTCATCATTCCCCTCTTCGCCGAGGACTACTCTTTCGTCGAGGAGCGGCTGCCCCTGATCCTGGCTCAGAGCTACGCCCGGTTCGAGGTCGTGATCGTCTACGTCGGCGCCGACTCGGACTTCTACGAGGACCTCTCGCGCCTCAAGCAGTCGTTCCCCCAGATCATCACCACGAAAATCCACCTTAACCCCCGCTTCCCCATTTCGCGCAAGATGGCCCTCAACGTGGGCATCAAGTCGGCCCACTACGAGCACATGCTCTTCACCTCGACCGACGCCTGCCCGCAGACCGACCGCTGGCTCTCGCTCATGGCCAAAGGCTTCACGCGCGGCGACATCGTCATCGGCTACTGCGGCGTGGAGCAGCGCAAGGGGCTGACCAACTACCTGATGCGCACGTGGCGCATGATGCACGCCGCCGAGTGGCTGGGCCGCGCCGTGCGCCGCCGTCCCTACCGGGGCATGCTGCAGAACTTCGGATTCACCAAGAAGCTCTACTTCGGCAACAACGGCTTCAACCACCTCAACATGAACATCGGCGAGGACGACCTCTTCCTGCAGCAGGTCATGACGCGCGACAACGTGAGCATCATCCTCTCGCCGCGCGCCACGCTCACCGAGAAAGTCTGGGGCGGACTGGGCTGGGGCCTGAGCCAGCTCCGCTACTTCGGCTCGGCATTCCGCCGCTACCCCCGCGGGGTCCGCAACTTCGTGCAGTGGGAGATCGGCTCGCGCCTCCTGTTCTTCGCCGCGGCGCTCTGCGCCATCGCCGTGATGCCGCTCGAATACAAGCTCGCCGCCGCGGCGATGATCCTGCTGCGCTACTTCATCGTGGCGCTCGAAGTGCGCCGCATCGCCAACCGACTGGGCGAGCGGGGCATCGCCTGGCGCTACTTCCTCTACGACCTGCTGAGCATGCCGGGCGCCGTGCTGCTGAGCTTTCTGACGCTGGGCAAAGACAAGCGCGTATGGAGATAGCCGACTACATCGTGGCCGACGACCGGCAGCTGGTCGCACAGGTGCTCGGCGGCGACGATGCGGCTTTCGAATACCTTTTCAACCGCTACCACGAGGCGATCCGGCGGCTCTTCGTCCAGCGCATGGGCGGGGCCAACGACATCGACGACCTGCTACAGGAGACTTTCATCAAGGTCTACATCAACCTGCACCGCTACGACCCCGCCTTCACCTTCGGACAGTGGGTCTACACCATCGCCCGCAACACGTTCATCGACTACGTGCGCCGCCGGCAGGAGGAGCTGCCGATCGACGAACGTTTCGCGGCCCCGGCCTCCAACGCCCCGACCCCCGAGGAGAACGTCATCAACCTCCAGCAGCGCACCCAGATCGAACACTACCTCGACCGGCTGACGCCTCAATATCGCCGGCTGATCGTCCTGCGCTTCTTCGACGAATACTCCTACGAGGAGATCGCCGCGAAGCTGGCCCTGCCGCTCGGCACGGTCAAGACCCAGATTCACCGCGCCCGCGAACGGATGTGCCGGCTCATCACGAAAGGAGAGGAGTAGATGTTTCTGCCGACGACCATCAAGGAAGTGCGCGCCCGGGGCTGGGACTCGCTGGATGTCATCCTCTTCACGGGCGACGCCTACATCGACCACCCGGCGTTCGGCGCGGCCGTCGTCGGGCGTCTCTTAGAGGCCGAGGGCTACCGCGTGGCGATCGTCCCGCAGCCCAACTGGCGCGACGATCTGCGCGACTTCACCAAGTTGGGGGCGCCGCGTCTCTTTTTCGGCGTCTCGGCCGGCGCGATGGACTCGATGGTCAACCACTACACGGCCAACCTGCGGCTGCGCCACGACGACG
>CAZIUJ010000006.1:0-23982 GCA_964542345.1 uncultured Alistipes sp. | reverse complement strand
AGATTCTGGAAGACCTCCGGGCGGGGATGTTCGACGTGCTGGTGGGCGTCAACCTCCTGCGCGAGGGGCTCGACCTCCCGGAGGTGGCCCTTGTGGCGATTCTTGACGCCGACAAGGAGGGATTCCTGCGCAACGTCCGCTCGCTCACGCAGATTGCCGGACGTGCGGCGCGCCATGCGCAAGGCAACGTCATCCTCTACGCCGACACCTGCACCGAGTCGATGCGCTACACGATCGAGCAGAGCAACCGCCGCCGCGAAATCCAGGTGCGCTACAACATGGAACACGGCATCCTCCCCCACCGGGCCCAACGCAGCGGCACCGGGCCCAGCACGCTCCTTGCGGCCAAAGCCCCGGGTGCGAACCCCGACAATGCGGCCTACCCGCTCACCGAAGACCACTACTTAATTGCTGCCGACGTACAGGCCTCCTACGGCACGGGCGAGGAGCTCGACGCGCAGATCGCCCGGGCCCGCGACGACATGGAGCGGGCCGCCAAGTCGCTGGACTTCCTGGCCGCCGCCCGCTTCCGCGACCGCATGTACGAACTGCAGAAGCTCCGCGACGAAAAACGCGAATAACGATGCTACCGGGATTTCCGGGCCTCCTGCAAGATGCGGCGTCCGACCGGACAGTCGGCGCAGCGAGGCGTCCCGGAGGCGGGTGCGCAGTACTCGGTCGAGAGCTGCAGCAGCGCCTGCGTGGAGAACGCATCGGCGGGCCGCAAGCCCCGGTCGCACCACGCCGAGACGTAGCGGTTCTCCTCGGCCGAAAGCCGCTCCAGGAGCGACAAAGCATGATCCCGCAACGCATCCTTGCCCGTATAGGTGCCGTAGGCGAACTGCAGAACGGCCACCAGATTGATGCCGATGATATGGGCCTTGAACGCTCCGAGCCGCCGGGGCTTTCCGTCGCCCGCGAGGCCCGGCAAAGCGTGCGAGCACCAATACTCCGGCGCGTCGATGCAAAAAAGTCTGCGGACGTCGTTCTCATCGGCGCAAGCCATCGCCCGGGCCATGACGAACTCGTCCTGCACGAAGAAAGCGGCCGCCTGCGCGATCCGCAATACGGGATGGTTGGCCGGACGCAAGCCCCGCAGCTTCCAGACGTCGGGCCGCATCGGCTCGATGCCGTACTTGGCGGAGAGGTGCTCGAACGAACGGCGCAAGCCGAGCGTATAGTCGTCGGTCTCGCAGAGGTCCAGCAACCCGGAGGCGCCCAACAACATTGCTTCGACGGCGTGCGGAGCCTGCCGCTCGCGCAACACGGCCTTGTAAGGCACGAGGCGCGCGAGCCGAAGGTAGGTCTCCTGATTGCGCAAGTCGCTCAAGGTCCGGAAATAGAGCAGATAGAAAGTCCGAGGCCAATCCTCGCCGGTCTCGCGGTGGAGCGCCTCGACGCGGCGCATCTTGCGCTGCAGGCGGTCGAAGACGAGGGCCGTGAAAACCTCGCCCCGCGCCGGCGGAGTCAGTCCGGCGAGAAAGCCGCCGCAGCCGCACGCACCGGCGCCGGCCTGCAACCGAACCACGTCGTCCCGCCCGGCCTCCATGCTACAACATGTTGAGCTCCAAAAGCGCCTCCTCCGACATCATGCTGCGGTCCCAGACGGGATCGAACGTCAGCACCACGTTCACCGACCGCACGCCGGGAACCTTGCCCACCTGGACGTTCACGTCCTCGACGAGCATGTCGGCCATCGGGCAGTTGGGCGCCGTGAGCGTCATGCGGATGTTGGCCGCGCCGTCGGGCGTGTAGTCGATCTCGTAGATGAGCCCCAGGTCGTAGATGTTGACCGGGATTTCGGGGTCGTAGATATTCTTGAGCGTCAGGACGATCTCCTGCTCGACCTTCAATATTTCCTCGGGTGTCATGCGTCAGTCGTTTTTGGCGGCCGCCCGGCTTGCGAAAGCGAGGGCGTAGAGCCGCATCTGTTTGACCATCGCCGCAAGGCCGTTGGCCCGCGTGGGCGAGAGGTTGGCGCTCAGGCCGATGGCGTCGATGAAGTAGAGCTCCGTGTCGACGATCTCCTGCGGCGTGCGGCCGTCGAGCACGCGGATCAACAAGGCGATGATCCCTTTGGTGATGATGGCGTCGCTGTCGGCCGCGAAGCGCACGCGCCCCGCGTCGTCGAGGCGGGCGTCGACCCACACGCGCGACTGGCAGCCGTCGATCCGGTACTGCTCGGTGCGGTGCTCCGGGGCGATGGCCGGCAGCTGCGCGCCCAAGCCGATGAGGTAGTCGTAGCGGTCCATCCAGTCGTCGAAGAGCGAGAACTCTCCGATGATCTCTTCCTGTATGCTATCCATAGTCGTTCCTGTTTCTGCGGTCAGTCGGCGAGCTCCTCGAGCGTTTCGCCCTCGGAAGCGGCCGGCTCCGAAATTTCCAAAAAACGGGCCGCCGTCGGTGCCACGCAAGTCATGTCGACGCGGCGGCGGATGCGCTGCGGCGAGATGCCCGCGCCGTAGAAAAGGAGCGGCACCTCGGTGTCGTAGCCGTACATCGAACCCGACGACGAGTGGCAGCGGTCGCGCTCCTCGATCCAGCCGGGCATGAGGTTGAAGACCACGTCGCCCGAACGGCGGGGGTAGAAGCTGTTCTGCAGCCGCCGGGCATAGCCGCTGCCGAAGTAGCTCGAGCGCATGGCCGTGGCGGCCAGCGCGTGCGACACGCCGCCGAACTGCATGGCGAAGATCGCCACCTCGTTCTGCACCTCGGAGAGGTTCAGGCCGCGCTCGTAGATCAGGTTGTGGTTCAGCCAGAGGCAGTTTTCGCTGCAGTCCGTAACCCAGTCGCCCATGCCGTAGCGGACGTTGAGGAATCCGTTGACGATCACCTCGAACTGCCGGGCGTTGAAGCGGTCGGCGGCCGGAGCCGCGAGGTCGTAGGAGGGGCTCGTGCCGTGGTCGGAAGTGAGGATCACCAACACGTCGTCCTCGGCGACCTGCGCGAAGAGGAACGTCAGGAAGTCGGCCAGATCGCGGTCCAGGCGGTAGAACATGTCCTCGACCTCGACCGACTCGGGGCCGTAGGCCTCGGCGATGCGGCGCGCGGGATCGAGGCAGATGTTCAACAAGTCGGGCGTCGCGTCGCTGCCCAGCCGCTCCTGCACGATCAGCTGCTTGGCGAAATCGAGGACGGCCGTATTGCCGGCGGGGGTGTAAAGCAGCCGCTCGCAGTCGCTGTCGAGGCTGAGGCGTCCGGCGCCCGACGCAGCCGCGCTCTTGCGCGAAGGCCCGGCGAGGGCGATGTCCCAGTGGCGCGTATTGCGGTAGTTGCTGCGGTCGTAGAGCGTCCGCCATTCGCCGGCGAGGTAGGAAAGGTGGTAACGCTGGCGGTTGTTGCGGGCGATCCACTCGGGCAGCTCCCCGGCATAGTAATAAGAGGTCGTCCAGCCGGCCTGCTGCGGGTCGAGCCAGTAGACCCGCTCCGTGCGGCCGCCCATGACGACAGCCGATTCGGCTTCGGCGGCGACGGTGGCACAGCGGCTGCCGGGCACCTGCCGCAACAAGGTTTCGCCGAGCGTCGGAGCGATCAACCGGTAAGGGCCGGGGCCCTGACGGCCGGCGGTGAGCCAGACGGTGCGGTTGTCGGTATAGTCCTGCCAACGCGAGCCGATGACGCCGTGGGTCGAAGGCATGGCCCCCGTGGTGAGGGTCGCGAGCGAAACGGGCGTCGAAGTCTGCTGGTAGTCGTAGCGGGCGCCGACGCAGCGGGCACCCCCCTCCGCGAGGCGCCGGAAGCCCCCCTCGCCGAAGTGGGCGGCATAGCGGTCGAGGTCCTCGGCACGCATCGAGCCCACGACGATCTGCACGACCAGTCGGGGCCGGGTGTCGCGGGCTGGCAGCGGCAAGGCGCAGAGCGCGCCGAGAAGCAGGAGGGCGATTTTTTTCATGGTTCGTGAATCCGCACAAAAATACAAAAATTACCGATATGTTTCACCTCCGAGGAGAGCTATTTCCTGCGAAAAATCGATCCCGGCACTCCGGGCGAGAACGGCCATGCGGTCGAGCGTCCGGCTCCGCAACGACCGCCACGCCTCGCTGTCGGGGCGCCGCGGCCGATGACGGCACTGGGCGACAAGGCGTTCGACCTCGGGCAGCAACGCCCGGGCCTCGGCCGAAAGAACCGCCTCAGCGAAACGCTCCCAGATGTAGTCGACGGCCGCCGGTGCAGGATGGACGAGATCGTCGGCGTAGAAGCGATAGTCGCGCAAGTCGTCCGTCATGATCTCGAACGCCGGGAAATAATGGGCCTTTGGGAAACGTTCGACCAGCTCGGCGACGGCGACGCGCAAGATCGCCTTGCCGAGCGAATTATCCGCGGGGCCGTCGCCGAGATGACGCACGGGGCTGACCGTGAAGAGCACCTCCCGGCCGGCCAGCGGCCCGGCGAGGAGCTCCGACCACTCCTCGACGACAGCGTCGACCGTCAGGCGTTCGCGCACGAAAAGGGCGGCCGGCTGCCTGTGGCAGTTGGCGACGATGCGGCCCGTCTCCCGGAGGCGGTAGACCCACGCCGTGCCGAACGTTACGACGACGCACCGCGCGGCCGGCAAGGCGGCACGCAGCCGGTCGAGGGCCCCGTTGCAACGCCCGAGCACCGTGTCGGGGTCGGGATCGCTCAACAACGTATGGGCCCCGTAGTGGAACCACCAGCCGTCGGCATCCTGCCGCAGCTCCTCCACGGGGACGGGCGCCGGATCGCCGGCCCGCCGCAGCCACGCGGCGACCGACGCCGGGTTGAACAACGGCCCGGCGAAGCTGCCGTCGGCGCGGAACTTCAGGGCCTGCATCCGCCGGCACATCCCCTCGGCGAAGCACGACCCGAAAAAGAGCACGCGGTCGGCATAGCCGAGGTCGATGCCCAACGGGGCGACCCGGATTTCGGTACGGAATTTCATGGCACAAAGGTAGGAGAAATTCCGCCGGAAATTTTTCATTATCCATTTTTAATTTTTAATTTGCGGTATGATTCTGCGTGCGAACTGCAAAATAAACCTCGGGCTCGACGTCCTGCGCCGCCGCGACGACGGCTACCACGATGTGGAGACGCTGATGATCCCCGTACCGGGACTCTACGATGAAGTGGAAGTCGTGCGCCGTGCCGGCACCGGTGCGGAATTCCGGGCCGAAGGGCTGGCCGTGGACTGTCCGCCGGAAGAAAATCTTTGTCTGCGGGCGTTCCGGCTTATGCAGCGACGCTACGGCATCGACGGCGTAACGATCCGCCTTGACAAGCGGGTGCCCTACGGTGCGGGGTTAGGCGGCGGATCGTCCGACGCGACGGCGGTGGTGCTGGGCATCGACCGGGAGTTCGGTCTCGGGCTTTCGGAGCCGGAGCTGATCGCCTGCGCGGCGGAGCTGGGAAGCGATACGGCGTTCTTTGTGAGGAACATCCCGCAACTGTGCACGGGACGAGGCGAAGTGATGGTCCCCTATGCAATCGACCTGCGCGGATTATGGCTGGCGATCGTCAAGCCGGCCGAAGGGGTCTCGACCCGCGAAGCCTATGCGGGCGTAACCCCGCGCGTGCCGGCCGAACCGCTGGCCGAGCGGCTACGCCGCCCGATCGGAGAGTGGCAAGGGACGGTAACCAACGATTTCGAACCCTCGGTCTTTGCGGCCCGCCCCGCCATTCGTGCGGCGAAAGAGGCGCTGCGGGCGGCCGGAGCCCGCTATGCCTCGATGTCGGGCAGCGGCTCGGCGGTCTTCGGGCTCTTCGACGACCCGAAAAAAGCAGAGCGCCTGCGGTCGCAGACGCCCTACATCTTTTCAATGAAAAATGAAGAATGAAAAATTAAAAATCCGCAATTGCCCGACTTCCGTCAAGCGACAATTGTAAATTCTGAATTTTACCGGCAGGCGATCTTTTCGACGCGCTGCAGGTGGCGGCCCCCCTCGAACGCTGTATCGAGGAAGGTGTCGAGCATGGCGACGGCCTCGTCGTTGGAGACGAAGCGGGCGGGCAAGACGAGGACGTTGGCGTCGTTGTGCTGGCGGATGAGCGTAGCGACCTCCGTATTCCAACACAGACCGGCGCGGATGCCCCGATGCTTGTTGAGCGTCATGGCCATGCCCTCGCCGGAGCCGCAGAGGCCGACGCCCCGCACCAACTCGCCGCTTTCGATCGCCGCGGCCAACGCATGGCCGAAGTCGGCGTAGTCGACGCGCTCGGGCGAATGGGTGCCGAAGTCGAGGACCTCGAAGCCCTTCGCGCTGAGGTAGCCCACCAGGAACTCTTTCATTTCGTAGCCCGCATGGTCGCAGGCGATGCCTATCTTTTTCATGTGAACCGGATTTGAAGGGGTTTCATACCAAAAAGCATTCCTTTCCGCCGGGTTACTTCGCGGCCCGCTTGCGGTCGACCTCGTGCAAGAGAATCTTCCTCAGGCGCATGGCGTTGGGCGTAACCTCGACGTACTCGTCCTCCTTGATGTATTCGAGCGCCTCTTCGAGGGTGAAAACTTTCGGAGGGACGATGACGGCCTTGTCGTCGGAACCCGACGCGCGCATGTTGGTGAGCTGCTTGGACTTGGTAACGTTGACCGTGATGTCGTTCTGGCGCGTGTGCTCGCCGATGACCTGTCCCTCGTAGACGGGGTCCATCGGTGCGATGAAGAAGCGGCCGCGGTCCTGCAGCTTGTCGATCGAATAGGCGAAAGCGGTGCCCGTCTCGCCGGAGATGATCGAGCCGTTGGTGCGCATCTCGATCTCGCCGACCCACGGCTCGAAGCCCTTCAGGCGGTGGGTCATGATCGCCTCGCCGGCCGTGGCGGTGAGCATGTTGGAACGCAAGCCGATGATGCCGCGCGAAGGAATCGAGAACTCCAGCCGCACGCGGTCGCCGTTGGAGACCATATTGGTGAGCGTGCCCTTGCGCTTGGTCGCCAGCTCGATGACCGTGCCGGAGTGCTCCTCGGGGCAGTCTACGGTCATCTCCTCGATCGGCTCGCACCTGCGGCCGTCGATCTCCTTGACGATGACGCGAGGCTGCCCCACCTGCAGCTCGTAGCCCTCGCGGCGCATGGTCTCGATCAAGACCGAGAGGTGCAGCACGCCGCGCCCGAAGACGTTGAACGAATCGGCCGACGGCCCCGGCGTAACGCGCAAGGCGAGGTTCTTTTCGAGCTCGCGGTCCAAGCGGTCCTTGATATGGCGCGAAGTAACGTACTTGCCGTCCTTGCCGAAAAACGGTGAGTTGTTGATCGTGAAGAGCATCGACATCGTAGGCTCGTCGATGGCGATGGGCGGCAGGGGCTCGGGATTCTCGTAGTCGCAGATCGTGTCGCCGATCTCGAAGCCCTCGATGCCCGTAATGGCGCAGATCTCGCCGCACGGCACCTCGTCGACTTTCTTTTTTCCGAGGCCCTCGAAGATCATCAGTTCCTTGATCTTGGTCTTCTGCATCGTCGCACCGTCGCGCTTGGCCAGCGTCACGTTCTGCCCGGCTTTGAGCGAGCCGCGCGTGACCTTGCCCACGGCGATGCGGCCCGTGTAGGCCGAATATTCGAGCGACGTGACGAGCATCTGGGGCGTGCCTTCGACCGTCGCGGGTTCGGGTATCTCGTCGATGATCGCATCCAAAAGCGGCACGATGGAGTCGGTCGGCTCGTTCCACCGGTGCGACATCCAGCCCTGCTTGGCCGAGCCGTAGATCGTTTTGTAGTCGAGCTGCTCCTCCGTGGCGTCGAGCGAGAACATGAGGTCGAAAACCTGCTCGTTGACCACCTCGGGGCGGCAGTTGGGCTTGTCGACCTTGTTGACCACCACGATCGGCTTCTTGCCCAAGGCCAGGGCTTTCTGCAGCACGAAACGCGTCTGCGGCATCGTGCCCTCGAACGCGTCGACCAAGAGCAGCACGCCGTCGCACATGTTCAGCACGCGTTCCACCTCGCCGCCGAAGTCGGCGTGGCCCGGGGTGTCGATGATGTTGATCTTGTAGTCCTTATAGATGACCGAAACGTTCTTCGAGAGGATCGTGATGCCCCGCTCGCGCTCCAGATCGTTGTTGTCGAGGATCAGCTCGCCGCTCGGCTTGGCGTTGTCGCGCAGGATATGACCCGCCAAAATCATCTTGTCGACGAGCGTCGTCTTGCCGTGGTCGACGTGGGCGATGATGGCGATGTTACGCAGTTTTTGCATGGAATGGGTTTTTACGGGTGCAAAGGTAGGAAAAAGCGAATTAAGAATTAAAAATTAAGAATTAAAAATGCACGTCGCGCGCATAAAAAGAGAAGTCCCCGATTTTTAATTTTTAATTCTTAATTTTTAATTTGCATGCCCCGTTCCGGTCGAAAGAAGAACCGTTCGGGCGGGTGCGGCGTCCTCTGTTGGAGAAGACGGCGGAATATTCTATATTTGCCCATCCGAAAAAAGAGACCACGTGGAACGGAAAACGACGACCCCGGCCTTCAGCGTCCGGGAACGAAGCGAAATCTACATCGGCCCGGCCGCCGGGCTCCTGCCGGGGCTCCTGCCCGAAGGAAAGCGTGTCGTGGCGCTCTGCGACGCAACGATCGACCGCCTCTACCGCCCGCTGCTGGAACCCTACGAACGGGTGCTGATCGGCGCGGGCGAGAGCATCAAGACCCTGCAGACCGTGGAGACGGTCTACCGCCGTTTCATCGAGCTGGGTGTCGACCGCCACACGTTCGTACTGGCGGCCGGCGGCGGCATTGTTACCGACGTGGCGGGATTCGCGGCCTCGACCTACATGCGCGGGCTGGAGTTCGGATTCCTCCCCACGACCCTCTTAGGGCAGGTCGACGCCTCGGTCGGCGGCAAGAACGGCGTGAACATCGACGGCTACAAGAACATGGCCGGGACCTTCACCCAGCCGCGCTTCGTCCTCTGCGACCCGGCCCTGCTGCGCACGCTCCCCGACCGTGAGTTCCGGGCCGGGCTGGCCGAAGCGGTCAAAGCGGCGATCATCGCCGACGGCACCCTCTTTGCGCGGCTGGAACAGAGCTCCTTCGAGACGCTGCGCCGCAACGACGACCTGCTTGCGGACGTCATCTCGTCCTCGATCCGTGTGAAACGCGACATTGTGGAACACGACGAACGCGAAACGGGCGAACGCCGCAAGCTGAACCTCGGCCACACGCTGGCCCACGCTATCGAGAAGTGCACGCCGCAGCTGAACCACGGCGAAGCGGTGGCCGTGGGGCTCGCGATGATCGCCGACGCAGCGGTGAAGCTCGCCGTGCTGACGCCCGACGACCGCGACCGGATCGTGGGGCTCCTCCTAGCCTTAGGCTTCGAACTAGCACCCCCGGTGGAGCTGCGCCGCATAGTCAAGGAAATCGGCAAAGACAAGAAAAACGAAGACGGCCTGCTGCGCATCGTCCTCCCGGCGGGAATTGGCGACTGCGAAGTCCGGCCCATGCCGGCCGAGGAGTTCGCGGCGCTGGTGCTGTCGTAAGCCGCCCCGGCATGGGTTACGGCAAGAACTGCCCGTGCAGCCTTTCGGCGTAGTCGTCCCAATCGGTGATCGGCTGCCGGGCGACGCCCGATTCGACGGCGGCCCGGGCGACGGCGGTGGAGACGGTACACAGCAGCCGCGGATCGAGCGGCTTGGGAATCAGATACGACCGTCCGAACTCCAGGCGTTCGAGGCCGTAAGCCCGCAAGACGCTCTCCGGAACGGGCCGGCGAGCCAGCTCGGCCAAAGCCTGCGCCGCGGCGAGCATCATGGCGCTGTCGATCCTCGAAGCCCGCACATCCAACGCCCCGCGAAAGAGAAAAGGAAATCCCAACACGTTGTTGACCTGATTCGGATAGTCCGAACGCCCGGTAGCGAAGATGAGGTCGGGACGCGAACGCAAAGCCTCGTCGTAGGCGATTTCGGGATCGGGATTGGCCAGTGCCAAGACGATGGGGTTGTCGGCCATCGTGCGGATCATGCCGGCCGTGAGGACGTCGGCCTTCGAAACCCCGAGAAAGAGATCGGCCCCCTGCAAAGCCTCGGCGAGCGAAGCGATGCGCCGCGAGGTGGCGAACTCGCGCTTCTGCGCCGAGAGGTCGTCGCGGTAACGGGTGATGACGCCCCGGCTGTCGCACAAAACGATCTGTCCGCGCGGAATGCCGAGCGTGAGGAACATGCGGGCGCAGGCGATGGCGGCGGCCCCGGCGCCGTTGACCACGATGCGGAGCCGGTCGAGGGACTTGCCGGCGATGCGGGCGCCGTTGATCGTGGCGGCCGAGACGATAATGGCCGTGCCGTGCTGGTCGTCGTGCATGACGGGAATATCCAGCTCCGCGCGCAGGCGCTCATCGATGAGGAAACACTCCGGAGCCTTGATGTCCTCCAGATTGATGCCCCCGAATGTCGGTGCGAGGGCCCGGACGATGCGGATGAAAGCCTCGGGATCGGCCTCGTCGACCTCGATGTCGAAAGCGTCGATACCGGCGAAGCGCTTGAACAACATGCACTTCCCCTCCATGACGGGTTTCGAGGCCAGGGCCCCGATGTTGCCCAAACCCAAGACGGCCGAGCCGTTGGAGATCACCCCCACCAGATTGCCCTTGCCCGTATAGCGGTAGGCGGCGGCCGGATCGGCCGCGATGGCGCGCGCCGGAGCCGCCACACCGGGCGAATAGGCCAAAGCGAGGTCGTGCTGCGTCTGAGCAGGCTTGATCGGTTCGACGTCGATTTTGCCGGGGCGCCCCTCGCTGTGGTAGCGCAGCGCCTCCAGCTCCAAAGCAGGATTCATGGCAGTGTCGGATTTGCTGCCACGAAACGCAAATACCGCGCCCTATTTTACCGTGGCGTCGAGCGGTTTCCGGTCGATATGGCGGGGATAAAGGAACTCCGGCATGCCGAGCGCCATGCCGGCGTGGATCGAGCCCTCGATGCCGAAGCGGCGGGCCAGCCGGTGTTTCCGGTCGGCGTTGTAAGCCGTCAGGACGAAGCCGGTGTAGATCTGACTTACGCCCAGCGCTTCGGCCATGAGCGAACCGTTCTGGTAGGCCAGCTGGCAGTCGATCGCGCCGAAGCGGTTGCCGGCCGGAGCGTGGAGGAAGATCAACGCCGTGGCTCCGCGCAAAACGCGGTCGCGGCCGTGCTGCTCGTATTCGTCGATGAGGCGGCGGAACGTCTGCCGATAGCGGTCGGCACCCTGCACGAACCGACGGACGACAGGACCCAGCACGGGCATTTCCAAGAGGCGCAACATGCGGCGGCAGAAGCCGAGCGTCTGTTCGACCACGAAGCGCAGGTCGTCGGGCGAGGTGAGCACGGTGAAACCCACCTGCTGCATGTTGCTGGCCGTGGGAGCGGCATGTGCGGCCTCCAAAATGCGGTCGAGGAAGTCCTGCGGCACGGGTTTGCGGGTCATGGCGCGGTTCGAGCGGCGGGCCTTGCAGAGAAGCATCACCTGCTCGGGCGTGGGCAGCTGTGCGCGGTCGACGGGATGCACCCGTTCGGGCGGGAACCCGGCATGCTGCACGGCGGCCGTCGGGCAGGCGGCGACGCAATGGCCGCAGCCGATGCAGTTCTCCGGAGCCGCGACCTGCACATCGGCCCCCGGCCGCTCCTGTCCGAAGACCAACGAAGGACACACCTTCACGCAACGCCCGCAACGGATGCAGCGTCCGGTATCGATAGCGATTTCCATATCAGAACAACGTGTCGTCGCCGCGAGGGGCGTTGAAACCCAAATGTTTGTAAGCCAACTCGGTGGCCTCGCGGCCGCGGGGCGTGCGCTTGAGGAAGCCCTCCTTGATGAGGAACGGCTCGTAGACCTCCTCGACGGTGCCGGCCTCCTCGCCGACGGCCGTGGCGATGGTGTTCAGCCCCACGGGGCCGCCGCCGAACTTCTCGATGATCGTACCCAGAATCTTGTTGTCCATGCGGTCCAATCCGCGCGAATCGATGTTCAGGGCCGAGAGGGCGATGCGGGTGATGTCGAGGTCGATATGCCCCTCGCCCTTGACCATTGCGAAGTCGCGGACGCGCCGCAACAAGGCGTTGGCGATACGGGGCGTGCCGCGCGAACGCAAGGCGACCTCGTGGGCCGCGTCATCGTCGATCGAGACGTCGAGAATCCGGGCCGAACGCCGGACGATGCCGGCCAACACGGGAGCGTCGTAGTACTCCAAATGGCACTGGATGCCGAAGCGGGCCCGCAACGGCGAAGTGAGCAAGCCGCTGCGCGTAGTGGCGCCGATCAAGGTGAACGGAGCCAGCTCGATCTGGATCGAGCGGGCCGAAGGTCCCTTGTCGAGGACGATGTCGATCTTGTAATCCTCCATCGCGGAGTAGAGGTACTCCTCGACGATGGGGCTCAGGCGGTGGATCTCGTCGATGAAGAGGACGTCGCCCGGCGCGAGGTTCGTCAAAAGCCCCGCCAGATCGCCCGGCTTGTCCAACACGGGCCCCGACGTGGTGCGCAGCTGCGACCCCATCTCGTTGGCGATGATGTTGGCCAACGTAGTCTTGCCCAGCCCCGGAGGTCCGTGCAACAAGACGTGGTCGAGCGAGTCGCCCCGCATGAGCGCCGCCCGGATGAAGATGCGCAGGTTCTCGACGATCTTCTCCTGCCCGGCGAAATTTTCGAGCTCCTGCGGGCGAATCCGGCTCTCGAATTCGAGATCGCTCTCGGTATTGCGAACGACAGACATGGTGCGAACCCTAATAACCTGTCAAAGCCCGGTTTCCTCGCTGAGGATCAGGCGGTCGATCTTGGCGTAGCGGGCGCCGGAGCCGTCGTAGTAACGGAGCCGAATGCCCTTCATGCCGTCGAGCAGCCCGGCGATCGGCGCCATGTCGAACGACACGAAAATATCGTAGGACTCGCCCTGCGGATCGCCGCTGTTGTCGTGGTGCAGCTCGACGCTGAGGTACTCCTCGTCGGCATCCTTCGAAACGGCGGCGTTGTTGACGATCAAGTAGAACTTATGCTTCGAGAGGTCCAACGCCGCACAGCGGACGGTCATCGTAACCCACCGGCCGAGCAGTCGCCCGTCGAGGTACTGCGCGGGATCGTCGGCCACGGCCTCGAGCTCCTCCTCGGTCGAGACGACGCGGGCCGCGGACGAATAGATGTGGCCGATGCCGTAGATGGCGGCGTTGTAGTCGTAGCCGGGCACGTTGTCCAGCAAGTTGAAGGCGATGATGGCCCGCTGGCCCTCGGAAGCCTGGTAGGCCCCGATGCGGCTGGTGTCGCCGGGGAAGATCGTTTTGCCGTTGTCCGTCTCGAAGTAGTAACCCGCGACCGACGGGGCGAGATGCACCGTAACGAAGCTGGAGAAGTGCGCCTGGTCGACATCGGGGTCGTTGCACGAAACCGCCGCGGCGGCGAAAGCCAGCGTCAGGAAGAAGAGAGCGATTCTTTTCATGGGTTCAATCATTGATAGCGATATAACGTATAAAATACAAAAATAAGGTATTCCGGCCTGAAAAAAAATGCTGCCGGCGAAAATTATCCGGCCGCGTGGCGGAACGTGAAGTATTTGGCGACGAAATAACTGTAGAGCGTTGTCAACACTGTGGTGAGCACCTTCGCAGGCGTGGGCCACAAGCCACAAAGCTCGACGAAGCATTTCAACCCAACGTAAGTCAGCACGATCGACCCGCCGACGGAGAGGGCGTAGCGGAACAGCTGGGTCCGTGTCCGCAAGGGCGACTGCCGGAACGCGACGTTGCGGTTGAGCCAAAAGCCGACGAAGAACGTGAGCGGAAAGACCAGCACCAGTGCCGCGATATGGGGCGAAAGCGTAACGAACCCCAGCGGCACGAAGCGCCGCGCGACGACGCAGTTGTAGAAGAACGAATAGCAGAGCGGATCGAAGAGCCCGTAGGTGAAAGCTCCGCAGGCGGCGTACCGGAACGTCTGCCGCGGCACGAAAGCCGCGACAGGCGCGAGGTAGAGCCGGTCGATCGTCCGCGTAACCGCTTCGGCGAGAGGCATCAACGGGCGGAATAAGTCCAGCAGTCGGGCCAACGGTAACGGTTGGCGCGAATGAAGTCCTGGCAGGCTTCGAGGCGGTCGGAGACGAACAGCGAGACCATCAGCCGGTTGTTGCCGTAGCGGTAGACGACGGGGAGCACGGCCGCATCCTCGGCATGGATTCGGGCGACAGTGTTCGCCGCATTCTCGGGCTGCCCGAAGACGCCGGCCACGACGTAATGCCGTCCCGGAACGAGCGAAGCGGGCATCTCGACGGAACCCTGCGGACGAGCGTCGGGAACGGTTGTCCGGACAACCGCGCCATTCGCAGCGGGCTTTGCGGCAACGGGTTTGTCGGGCACGGGTTTTTCGGGCATGGCAGGAGCCTCCGGAGCGTCGGCATCCGAAACATCGTCGGCCGAAGCGTCGTCGAAGTCGTCGTTCCACGTCTCCTCGACGGCGGCTCGATCGGCCCGGTAACCGCTATAGATGAAGTAACCGACGCCGAGCAACACCAGGGCAGCGGCGATGCAACCCCACAAAAGCCAGCCGGAAGAAGCCGACCCGACCTTCACGGGCGTGCGCCCCTGCGGGTTGAGCAACTCCTCGAACTCGGGCTCGGGAATGAAATTGTTGAACTGGATGGCGCCGACGCCGTCAATAATCAACGTATTGTCGCCCAGCACGCTGTCGAGCCACCGGTCGTAGATCGACTGGGCCTTCTCCTGCTCGCAGCCGGCGGCGACGACGATCTCGTCGACGAGCGAAGCCCCCCGCTCCTGCGAAGTGAACGTAACGATGCGGCACGGCGGCTCGACCAGCCGCTTCGAGATGCGGCGGGCGCCGATCTGCTCGACGTACAACGACCCGATACCGGGCAAGAAGAGGTCGCAGCCGGCAGCGAGGCGGTTGCCGATCAGACGGTTGACCTGATCGGTCATCGGATTCGTATTCATAGTTTTTTCTTTTTGGTGTTCGCGGTTTCGGGCGTCCCGGCCGTGCGGGAGAGGCCCCTGCATATCATGAAGATACCCAGCAAGATAAAAGGAATGGAGAGCCACTGGCCCATGTCGAGGGACCAACCCTGCTCGAATGTCTCCTGCTCGGTCTTGATGAACTCGATGAAGAAGCGCGTGAGGAAGATGCCCTCCAAGCCGACGCCGAAGAGGACGCCGGGGCGCCGCTGGGCCAAGTCGCGCCCGAAATAGAGCCAACACAAGATGCCGAACGTCAGGAGGTAGCACAGTGCCTCGTAAATCTGCGTAGGATGCACGGCGGCCGGAGCGAAGCTGTAGAGCCACCGGTTCGACCGCACGAACTCGAAGCCCCACGGCAAGGAGGTGGCGGTGCCGAAAATCTCGGAGTTGAAGAGGTTGCCCAACCGGACGAACGCGCCGCCGATGCCCACGGCGATCATGATGCGGTCGAGGGACCAGACGTAAGGCAATTTATTTTTACGCGAAAAGAGCCACAAGCCGATGAGCAAGCCGATTGCGGCGCCGTGGCTGGCCAGTCCGCCGTCGCGGAAGCCGGTGATGATGGTCCACGGAGCGGCGAGGTACTCGGCAGGCTCGTAAAAGAGGCAATGCCCCAGCCGGGCACCGAGGATCGTAGCGACGGTGCCGTAGATGAAGATCGACTCGGAGACCTTCTGAGGCAGTCCCTCGCGGCGGCAGAAGCAGTCGAAGAGCTTGGCCCCGACGAAGATGGCCAAGACCCACATCAAGCCGTAGTAACGAATATCGAGCGACCCGATGCGGAAAAGCACCGGATCGAAATCCCAGACGACAGAAAGAGGCAGTATCATTTATTATGGATAGAAGTTTCTGAAAATGACTGGTTACCGAATCTCCTGCAAGGGGACCTTGCGGAGCGTGAACGAGAAGGTGCTGCCCGTGCCGAGCTCGCTGCGGACGGTGATCCGCTCGCCGTGCGCCTCGACGATATGCTTGACGATCGCCAAGCCGAGGCCGGTGCCGCCCTGCTCGCGCGAACGCCCCTTGTCGGTGCGGTAGAAGCGCTCGAAGACGCGCGGCAGGTCCTCCTTGCCGATGCCCTGCCCGTTGTCCTCGATCTCGACGAGGATTTTGTCGAGCATGTCGCGGAAGCGGATGCGCGTGGCGCCGCCCTCCCGGCCGTAGCGGATCGAGTTGATGATCAGGTTGACGAAGACCTGCCCGATGAAGTGCTTGTCGGCCAGCACCCAGAACGGCGACGGCAAATTCTCGGCCCCCTTGACCGAGATGGAGATGCCCTTTTTGTCGGCCTCCATTTCGGCCTGCTCGGCGATCTCCTTCGCCAACGCCACGATGTCGAACTTCTCCATGTCGAGGCGGTTCATGTTGCTTTCGAGCTTCGAAATGGTGTCGAGGTCGTTGACGATGTTGATCAGGCGGTCGATGCTCTTCTCGGCCCGCTCAAGGAACTTGCGGTTGATGAGCTCGTCCTCCAAGCCGCCGTCGAGCAACGTGGAGATATAGCCCTGGATGTTGAAAATCGGGGTTTTCAACTCGTGGGCGACGTTGCCGAGGTACTGCTTGCGGAAGTGCTCGGCCTCCTTGAGACGGGCGATCTCCCGGTCGTTGGTATCGGCCCAGGCGGTGAGCTCCTCGCCGATGTTCTCGACCCGCTTGTCGCGCAGCTGCGAGAAAATCTCGCTGGTATGGACGTCGCGCGAAAAGACGATCGAGTAGATGGGCTTGAGCTTGTAAGCCACGTACTTGCGGATGATGAAGAGCGCGACGAGCGCCATGATGACGAAGACCCCGACGGCCACGCTGAGCGTGAGCCACCACGCCGCGTGCAAGCCCCACATGCCGCCGGCCACGATGACCGCCGCGAGCAACGCGATCCAAAGCGAAGCCCCCTCCTTAGTCTTGATATTCATATTCTTACCTGTATTGCTCCATGAGGCGGGCGATGTACTTGCCCACGATGTCGAATTCGAGGTTGACGACCGAGCCGACGCCGAGGCGGCAGAAATTGGTGTGCTCCATCGTATAAGGGATGATCGCCACGCGGAAGCGGTCGGGCTTCGAGTCGCAGACCGTGAGGCTGACGCCGTTGACGGCGACCGAACCCTTCTCGACAGTGCAAAGTCCCCCGCCCTGCGGCTCGTACTCGAAAGTGAAGTACCAGCTGCCGCCGGCATCCTCGACGGCCGTACAGCGGGCCGTCTGGTCGACATGTCCCTGCACGATATGGCCGTCGAGTAGGGCGTCGGGCTTCATCGACCGCTCCACATTGACCAGATCGCCCGGCTGCAGCAACCCGAGGTTGCTGCGGTCGAGCGTCTCCTTCATGGCGGTAACCGTGTAGGTATCGCCGGCGAGCTCCACGACCGTCAGGCAGACGCCGTTGTGGGCGATGCTCTGGTCGATCTTCAACTCCGGGGCGAACGCCGCGCGAAGCGTGAAATCCCTGTTCTGACGGTCGGTGCGGATGCCGACGACCTCCGCGACCTGCTCCACGATACCTGAAAACATACGCCTTTAAGTGTTTACTATCAACTTGCCGATCACTTTGTAGACCGCCATGATGTCGTTGATACCGAGGACGATATCGTCGTAACCCTCGCGATCGCCGGCGACCAGGCGGAGCCGTTTGCCGCTGTCGGCGGCACGTACTATACGCAAAGTTACAATTTTTCGGCTGATAATTACGTATTCTTCACCAGGAATTATTTCATCCCGCTCCACATTTTTCAAAAAGACGATCGTACCCGGCGGCAGCAGGGCCCCCATCGCCCGGCCCGAGTAGACCATCGCCAGGTCGCACGCCCCGATGCGGGGAATCACCACATTGCCCTCGGGTTCGAGCTTCTGGAGATCGGCGATCCCCTGCTCGACGTCGACGTTGTAGAACGGAATCTGAGGTCCGCCGAGGGGCTGCGAAGAGAACATCTGCCCGTCGCCCGTCAGAAGCCACAGTTTGTCGATCTGGGGGAACTTCTCGACGACGCGGCGCGCCACGTCGCGCGAGATGCCGTTGTTGCCGCGCTTGATCTGGTAGAGGTTCTCGCCCCTCGGCAGCCCGATGAAACGGGCGAAATAGTTGGTCGACATGTTCGCCCACTTGATAACGGCCTCCATTCTTTGCCAATTATTCAGCTTTTCCTGCATTTCGATTTCGCATTTATAATAAAAATTCTTATCTTTGCGCATCCGGTCCCGTAGTTCAATGGATAGAATACAAGATTCCGGTTCTTACGATATGGGTTCGATTCCCGTCGGGACTACTTTCGAAACAGGCGTTGCAACAGGCGGCGCCTGTTTTTTTGCCACCCTTCCGCCATCTTTCCGCCGCGCATCCGAAGCGGTAACCGAACTTTATCCTCACAAAAATAATAACAAATTTTTTGTGGACAACAAAAAATAATATTTTTCAACCTTTTTATAACATATTCGGACTGCGGAGCGGCTCCGAAGCAGAGTGCGGAAGAAAAAAGCAGCCTTGCAGATGCTGGACGCAGCGCACGGTAAAGCCGAAAGCGCGGTTATTGTTGTTCAACGGGTTGACGATTCCCGAATTGAAACCCAAGTTGCCGGCATTGGCATTGCCCGCAGCCGTAGGCGACGAAGACCAGTAGTCGCCATCCGTGCCGACGGCCGTCAGGGCTCCCGACGGGTAGGTGCGGTAGCCCGAGACGACGTGCAAGGAACAATCGCTGGAATGAAAGCCGGAAAGGATGCTTTCCGGCAGACTGGGATGTACACCCTGCTAAACCGGGCGGGGACAGATGAGGTGGAACAGAAATACCCTCGTTCTATTTCCCCTTAAAACCCCGTTCTTAACGGGGGCAGGGGGATTGCTGAATCTGCGGCCGCGCTGACGGGAGCCGTAACCCCCGCCATTCCGGGCCGAGGCTGCTGTCAGGATTGCCCGTCCGTGCGGCGGAAACGGTCGAGCAGATCGCGCCCGAAGAGAATCCAGCCGGCGGCCGCGGCGAAAGCCAGGAAGACGAAGCCGACGAGAATCATCGGCTTCGACGGCCGCGCCGCCCGCAGCGGCACGGTCGCCGGCTTCACGACGGCATAAACCGGCGTGCTCTCCTGCACCTTGGCACGCGCCAGCTGCAGCTGCTGCGCCATCTGGTTGTAGACGCTGTAGGTGAGGTTCACCTCGTTCTGCAGACGCTCCTGCTCGGTGCGGACCGAGCGGCGCACGATGTTCTGGTTGGCATCCATGTAGCGGGCGAAACGCTGCTGCGCATCGTAGTAGTCGCGCTGCGACTCGTCGTAGAGCTGCTGCGTGAACTGCAGGTCGTTGCGGGCCTTGTTGGTGCGGTAGTCCGTTACGTAGGTCTGCAGGTTGCGCATGACGGTGTCGGCCACCGTCGCCGCGATGAGCGGGTCCTGCATCGTTACGGAGAGCGTTACCAGCGAATTTTTCTTGTCGACGGCGACCTGCACCCGGCGGCCGAGGGCTTCGACGATGCGGTGTTCGTCCTCCGTGAGCCGGAACGGATCGACGTGCATGCCGTCGGACTCGGGCCGCTTCTCCCGAAAGAGCGACATGCCCCACCCGAGGGCCTTGAAAGGGGCCGAGATCGCGACGCTCCACCACGGCCGGCGCGTCCGATTCTTGAGATAGTCGAAAAGGGTGGTCTTCAGCGTGCCCCGGGCCGTCTCGACCTCGACGGGAAAGAGCTCGATGACGAAAGGCACCGACTCCACCACGTCGGGATAGAGATCGGGGTTCACGGCGTCGGAGTCGGACATGCCGTTCATGTTGATGCCCGCCATGCTGGCCAATGCGCCCAAGCCGCCGAACGAGTTCTTGTTCGACGCGGTTTCGGGCGCCAGCACCGCCGTGGCCGTGTACTCTTTGGGAATGCTGAAGCCGACGACCAGCGCGACGAGCACGGCAATGCCGCACCAGCGCAGCACCAGCCGACGCTCGTTCCACACCTTGCGGACGAGCTCCAAAATGTCGATCTCCGCCTCGTCGGCCGACGCGACGGCCGTATTCTGCATATCGTTTTTCATCTTCGCATACTTATTTTGCCAGGTTGGCGATCGTGGCGGCCATCGTACCCAACGACGCGGCCGACGTAGCCAGGCCCATGATCTGCGTAACGCCCCACCCCGCCCGATCGCGCTTGCAGGGCACGATGATCTCGCAGCCGGGTTCGATGCGCCCCTTCTTGCGGGAGATCATGCCGTTCATGTAGACGATGTAGGTCCGGCTTTTCTTGGCGCGCGAAGCATAGCCGCCCGCCTGATTGATGTAGTCCCGGTACTTCATCTTCTTCGAGTAGAGCACCGTATTGGGACGCATGACCTCGCCCATGATCTTCACCGTGCTGACGTATTCGGGGACGAAGAGGCGGTCGCCCTCGCGCAGCACGACGTCGTAGTCCGACCCGGGGTTGTTCAACGCTTTCTCCAGATCGATGCCCACGGTGTAGGTCTCGCTCTCCTGCACCTTCTCCACGGAGAGCGAATCCGCGCCGGCATTCATCCGGGCCATGCGCAGCACGTCTTCGAGCAACGCCTTTTCTTCCTCGTTCATGCGGCGGATCAGGCGGCTGCCCCGGATGTAGGCGTCGGTGGTGATGCCGCCGGCCCGCTTCACGAGGTCGGAGACCCGTTCGTTCTTCTGCAGCAGGGCGTATTCGCCCGAGAAGACCACCTCGCCGTCGAGCGTTACCATGCGCTGCTCCTGATAGCCGGGGCTTTTGCGCACGGCGATCACGTCGAAAGGCTCCAGGCAGAAGCCCGGCTCGCCGTCGACCACGAAGCCGTCCTTGAGCGCAAAGGTGAAGACCTCGCCCAGCTCGTTGGAGGCGAAGGTGCTCTGCGCATCCTTCAACCGGCGGGCCACCTCGACGCGCACGACCGAAGCACCGTCGAGCAGACCGCCCGCCTGCAGGATCAGGTCCTCCAAAGTCATGTTCTCCACGTAGGGGTAGGTTCCCGGCCGGGCGACCTGTCCGTTGATGGTGAAGCCGCCCAGCTCCGAGATTTCATGCCGGCTCGGAACGACGAGGACGTCGTTGCGCTGCAGCTCCACGTCGGGCGCCGAGCCCCGGACGATGCCCGCCAGGTCGACGGCCACCATGCGGAGCAGCAGGTCGTCGCACTCCCGGTAGAGGAGCGCACGCGCCAGAAAGGCATCCTCCTTCAACCCCTCGGCCCGGGCGACCAGCTGCCCGACGGTATGCAGGTCGTCGCCCAGCTCGTAGAGGCCCGGACGATAGACGGCGCCCCGCACCTCGATGCGGTTGGCGAAGCGGCTCAGGACGGAGTCGGCCTCGATCTCGTCGCCGTCCTCCAGGCGGAACGAGGAGAACTTCCCGGCAGGCACGCTGTAGAACTCGTGGTCGCGGCCCGAGCGGCGGACGACGCGCACCTCTTTATTATAGGCATCGCCGGCGAATCCGGCGGCATAGTCGAACAGCTGCTGCAGCGTCTCGCCCGGCCGCAGCTCGTAGAACATCGGCCGGCGGAACTTGCCTTTGGCCTCGACCATCATTTCGTAAGGCCGCACCAGCACGATGTCGCCCTCCTCCAGACGCACATCCTGTCCGAACTTGCCGGAGAAGATGAAGTCGTAGAGGTCGAGCTCGGCGATGCGGCGGCCGCCGCGCAGCACCTCGACGCTGCGCAACGTACCGATGTCCGTTACGCCGCCGGCGCGGTACAAGGCGTGGAAGACCGTCGAGAAAGCCGACAGGCGGTAGGTGCCCGGCACCTCGACCTCGCCCATGACGTTGATGAGGATCGTGCGGATCTGCCCCAACGTAACGCGCACCTGCGATTCGGGGTCGTCGCCCGAGACGCCGGCGTACTTGCGGGCGAAGAGCGTGCGGATGCGCTCGCCGGCCTCGCGGACGGTCAGGCCGCTGAGGTAGACGGGGCCGATCTCCTTGACCATGATGTTGCCCTCGGGCGAGATAGACTCCTGGATGTTATCCTCGTTGGCGCCCCAGATGTCGATAATCACCTCGTCGCCGGGACCCAAGCGGTAGTCGGCCGGCGTAGCCATGTTGCCGTTGGGCTCGAACGTCAGCGTCCGGCCGCTGAAGAAGCTGCGGCCGAAGACGCGCCGCCGGCCCACCGTGTCGCGGCCCATGAGGTAAGCGTACATGCCGTAGGAATCGGCGCCGTAGGCGTTCATCAGGGTCGGATCGACCATGCCCGTCTGGCCCAGCAGAGGGTCCTGCAGCTGGGTCATCGACGCGCCCTGCAGCTGCCCGGTCGTGCCCTGCGTCATGCCGCCGGTCTTGCTGCCGCCCAGGCGGCCCGGCAGCATCGTATCGGGCTCCTCGTCCGAGACGTCGCGGAAGACGTCGCGGCGCATGTTGTTCCCCAGCGACGACCGGTTGCCCGAAGTCCGCACGCCGGAGAGGGCGGTCCCGCTGCCGAGCATGCTTTCGAGGCCGCCCGCCTCGTAGCGACTCTTGAGCTGCAGCAGCTGCGACTGCGAAACGCCGCGGATGAGCAGCTCCTTGGCGAGCTGCTGCTCACTCTTGCCGAGGGTCATGCCCTGCTGCACGTATTCGATGATCTGCTCGTCGGTCATCTGGGCCTGCGCCCGGCCGACGAAACAAAGCATCGCGAAAAAAGCGATCAGAAACCTATGATTCATATTACCCATTGTATTTCCTGTACTTCCGATCCGGGAATCCGGATATTCAAACGGACAAATTTACGGCAATTTATCTCCCCGGCCAAACAAAACCGCATAATTTTCCGCCGCCGGAATGCCGGGAAACGGGGATTCCGAAAAAAATCCGGTCCGAAACAACGCGGAATCGGACAAAAACGCTATCTTTGCGTACAGATCCGGTGCCTGCGTCCCCGACACGGGGAAGCGGGTGAAAAGGGAATCGGGTGCAAGTCCCGAACAGTCCCGCTGCTGTGAAGCTCCCCGGAGTTCCGAATATCTCCGCCACTGGTCCCCCTGCGGGCCGGGAAGGCTTCGGAACCGGAGCAAGTCAGAAGACCTGCCGGATCGATTCGATGTCGGGAAACCCCGTGGGATGGGTCTCCGATCTCGGTTTTTTTGCAACGTGCATACATATTGCCACCCGGACCCCGGTCCGCGAACCAGCCGCCGCCGTGAGGAGGAATCATGCCCCCGCCGGCCGCGCAGGCTTTCGCGAAGCGGCGCCCGGAGAAACGAAAAGGTGCGGCGGTGAAAAAGACCCGTTACTGCCATAACACGTCCGAGAGATTAGTAGGCCGCCGCACCTTTTTACTGGAATGCCATGAAGATTCTCTGTTACGGAATCCCGGCCGCCGTGGCCGGACGGATCGCCGGACGCTACGGCTTCCGGCTTGCCGCATCGCCCGACGACGAAGGCGACGAGGTGCTGCTGACGGTCCCGGCGACGGAGCGGCCGGAGGAGCTGCTTGCACTCTACGATCTGCTGCTGGCCCGCGAAGCGGAGATTGACGCCGTAGTCGTCTGCGACACGGACCGCAGTGCGGCCCGCGCTACGGTGCAATGCTGTGCGCCGCAAGGCAAGTATTTCACCCTGAGCGACGAAGGCGACGAAGAGGAGCTGGAATACGAGCTGGCGCGCATCGTGGAGAGCCTGCGGGGGCTGCTCTGCGCGCACGAGGGGATTCAGACCGTTTCGAACTTGTAGAGCTGGTCGCCGCGGCGGACGAGGCCCGGGGTGCGGATGGCGCACAAGGCTCCCTGCCCGACGGACGCGACGGGCGAACCGTCGGGACCGTGCAGCTCGTCGAGCCGCTGCTCGGCGACGCCGGTCGTGGGGCCCATGAAGAAAATCTCCTCGCCCGTGTGCAGCGGTGCGGCCTCGACCGAGACCTCGGCGACGGACAATTTTTTGAAGAAGTTGGTAACCTTGCCGACGTAGACCTTGCGCCGTGTAGCCGAGGAACCGTAGTGCTCGCTGTGCTCGGCGACGGGCCGGCCGGCGTAGTAACCCTCCCAGAAGCCGCGGTTGAAGACCGTGCGCAGGCGCTCCTTGAGGCCGGCGGCGAAGTCGGGGGTATAGGTCCCGGCCTCGATGGCGCGCAGGGCCTCGTCGTAGCATGCCACCACCCTTTTGACGTACTCCGCGCCGCGGGCGCGCCCCTCGATCTTGAGCACGCGGACGCCTGCGTCGATGAAGCGGT
>CAZIUJ010000005.1:0-24663 GCA_964542345.1 uncultured Alistipes sp. | reverse complement strand
AGAGCATCTGACTACGGATCAGAAGGTTACAGGTTTGAGTCCTGTCGGTGTCACTGAAGAAAGAGAGTTCATAAAGAGCTCTCTTTCTTGCGTTTGGGCCTGCAGCAGAGAGAAAGGCCAAGCATAACATTGCCGGCCCAGCCATCGCACCACTCCGGTTTCCTGCATTTTCTGAAACCAATTCCGCCCTATTCTCACACCGAAGATCCCGACCGTAGCTTTTCCACGGACCGAAACCTGCATCTCGGTGGCGACGCAAAAATGGCGCGGTTAAAAGACACGGCAAAAAACAGCTCGGTTCGCACACGCCATAAAAAAGCACGGTACGCATCCCCCTGAACAATCATTACGGCCCAACCACCCGGATTCAAACGGCCTCGAACGGCGATCGGAACATCTTGATTCATCGGGAGCTTTTCGATCGGAATAAATATTCCGTGTTATACACAAACAAATGAAAACGAGAGAAAAAGCAGGAAGTATCCGTATAAAAAATTAGACACCGTTACCGATCGACATGCAGAGAAAAAACAAATTAAATAGAAGAAAATCAACTATTTCAATCAGAACAACAATGCGAATTGCGAAACACATACGAACGAACGGTCCGAAACATCGTAAGAAAAAACACTTTTTTTTGCGTAAACAAGAAATAATTTCTACATTTGCTTATGACTGTGTACGAACACAGCACAACAAAACAAACATAACAAGCTGAATAACAAATAATAAACATCGAGAACGATCCGTATTCCGCAAAGACACAGCAACAGCATATCGCAATAAACCAACCCAAAATCCACTAAAATTCAAAAACCGACATGAATGCGCAATTATTTCAGAACCTGTCCTGCGTTTTCGAAAGGTTTGCGTCCGGCAGCCGTTCGCATCTTTCTCGGCTGTCGATCGTACTGACGGTTCTGCTGACCCTGACCGTTCCGGCTCAAACCTCTTTCGCACAGCGCAAATCCGCCGTGGTCAAAGGCGTCGTCCTCGATGCCGGCACCCGACAGCCGCTCGTCGGCGTTACCTGCATCGTCGAAGGGACTCAGAAAGGAACCACGACCGGAACGGACGGTTCGTTTTCGATCAACCTCGCTCCGGGCCACGACAAGGTCATCACGTTCTCCTGCCTCGGCTATGAAACCCAAAAGATCAGCTGGAGCGGAGAAAGCGATTTGAAGATTCTGCTCGCCGAAACGGCGCAATCGATGGACGAAGTGATCGTCGTCGGTTACGGTACGCAGAAGAAAAGCGACATCACGGGCGCCGTCGGAAGCGTTTCGAGAGACCGCATCGAAAAGATGGTTTCGACCGACATCGCCCAAATCATGCAGGGGTCCATTCCCGGCCTGAACATCATGTCGACCACCGCCGGCGCCAATCCGGAGGGTCAGAGCGGCCTGATGCTGATCCGCGGCCGCAACTCGATTTCGGCAAGCAACGAGCCGCTGATCGTCCTCGACGGGTCCCCCTATTACGGTTCGATCTCGGACATCAGCCCCAGCGACATCGCCTCGATCGAGGTTTTGAAAGACGCCTCGTCGGCCGCCATCTACGGTTCGCGCGGCTCGAACGGCGTCATTCTGATCAACACCCGTCAAGGGCAGGAAGGCAAGATAACGATTCGCTATGACGGTTACTACGCCATTCAGACCGTCGCCAATTTTCCGCATATCATGAACGGCGACGAATACTTCGATTATAAGAAAAACTGGAGCGACAGCGACGACAGCGATCCGGATGCCAGCCTGAACGAAACCGAGCGCAGCGTATACGAGGACGGCAGCTGGAAAAAATGGAGCTGGAAAGACCTGCTGACCCGCACAGGCTACAGCACGCGCCATAATATTTCGGCGTCCGGAGGAACGAAAAATGCAAAATACAACATCTCGCTGAACTACCTGCGCAACAAGGGAACCATCATCAACGACCAGTTCCAGCGGGCACAGTTCCGGGCCAACCTCTCGGTCAACCTCGCCAAATGGCTCTCCTACTCGACCAACACGATGCTGACGTGGAGCGACAACAGCGGAGCCACGCCCAAATTCGTCGATGTATTCAACAAGTCGCCGCTGCTGCGCCCGTTCAACGAGGACGGCTCGATCAACATCACGCCCGATCTGACCAACGAAAAACGCTTCAATCCGCTGGAGTGTCTGCTCTACGACGACTACAACGCCTCCTACAAGCTCGCGACCAACAACTCATTCAAGGCCAAGCTGGCCAAAGGCTTGAGTTACACGCTCAACCTCGGGCTCCAATACTACAACACGGAGCATAACGAATATCAGGGCACCAACACGGGCGCCATGAAAAGTTACAACGGCTGGGGCAAAACCTCCGACAAAAAGAAATTCGCCTATTCGATCGAAAACATCCTCAACTACGAACGCAAGTTCGGCCGCCACGGCCTCTTTCTCACATTCGTCTACTCGTTCGAAGAAAACACCAACCGCACGAACGAGCTCGAAGGGACCGACTTCCCCAACGACCTGCTCTCCTACAACGGGCTCGCGCAGGCCAAACAGCTCACGCCCAATATCGAAAAGAGCAACACGAAACTCATCTCGCAAATGTTCCGCGCCAACTACGAATACGACAGCCGCTACCTGTTCACCTTCACGGTACGGCGCGACGGCTACTCGGGATTCGGGGCCAACAACAAATGGAGTCTCTTCCCGTCGGTCGCCCTCGGCTGGAACATCGCCAACGAATCGTTCTTCGAGAAGGCCCGCGACGTCATGAACATCTTCAAGCTCCGCCTGTCGTGGGGCCGCAACGGCAACCAGGCCATCACGGCGTTCCAGACCATTTCCACGTTAGGCAGCAGCGACTACGTCAACGGCAGCAACCTGGCCGCCGGATATACCCCCGACCGGCTCGGAACCTCCAACCTGACGTGGGAAACCACCGACGCCATGAACCTCGGCATCGACTTCGCATTCCTCAATTCGCGCATCACGGGCGAGTTCAACATCTACCGCAACAACACCTACGATCTGTTGCTCAAGCGCAGCATTTCCTCGGTCAACGGTCTGACCAGCATCTACCAGAACATCGGCAAAACCCGGAACGAAGGCATCGAGCTGGCCCTTACTTCCACAAACATCCACACCAAGAAGTTCACGTGGAAGACTTCGTTCAACATCGCGTTCATCCGGACGCAGATTCGCGACATCTACGGCGACGGAAAGGACGACATCGACAACAAATGGTTCATCGGCTCCCCGATCAAAGTCAATTATGACTACTACATCACCGGTGTCTGGCAGCTCGATCAAGCCAATCTCGCGGCGCTCTACGGAGCCAAACCCGGCTATGCGAAGTACGACGACCTGAACGGGAACGGCACCTACGATGCCGGCGACCGGCAGGTGATCGGCTCGCCCGAGCCCAACATCACGTGGAGCCTGAACAACCAGTTCTCCTACGGACCGTTCGACCTCTCCGTCTATCTCTACGGGGCCGGCGGCATGGTCAAGTACAATCCGTTCTATGCCAAGAACATTCTCGTTCCGCACAACTACTGGACTCCCGACAATCCGACCGACGACTACTGGTCGAAAGACGACGGCAATGCCAACCAGTACATCGCCAGCAAGACCGTTACGCCGGGCAAGTACGAGAAAGCATCGTTCTGGCGCATCAAGGACATCATGTTCTCCTACACGCTGCCGCACAAGGCCCTCTCGAAGATCGGCATCTCGCAAACCAAAGTCTACTTCTCGTGCAAGAATCCGTGGACTTTCACGAACTATACGGGCATGGACCCCGAGTTGGACGAGCAGCGGGCCAAACCCGTACAGCGCGAATTTATCTTCGGACTCAACCTGACTTTCTAACCGCTTCCTATCATGAAAAACATCGCATACTTCAAGCTCCGATTCATCGTACCGATCCTCTTCACCGCAGGAGCGACCTTCCCGGCAGGATGCAGCGGCGACCTGCTGAACGAACACCCCGAAACGCTGCTCACGTCCGATCAGGTCTATACGTCCGAGGCCGGATTCGAACTGGGGCTCAACGGCCTTTACAGCCTGGCCCGCCAGGAGCGGGAGGGGTACGGATACACCGACTCTTTCGGCGCCACCGGCCTTTACGCCCTGATGAATATCGGAGGCACCGACAACTACAACTGCGGGGCCGGCGCCTCCGGCGAGTTTTCGGCCATCTACAAGAACTGGGCGACGGCCAACGTCGCTACGGACAAAAGCCTCAAGAGCGCTTTCGAGTGGCTTTACAATACGGTTCTGGCCACCAACACCATCATCGGGCGCATCGACAACCCCGACGTAAACTGGTCCTCGGAAAAGAACAAGCTGCGCGTCGAAGGCGAAGCCCGCCTGATTCGGGCCTGGGCCTATCGGCATCTCACCTACATGTGGGGCCGGGTGCCTCTCACCCTCACGGAGACCACCGGCGAGAACTTCCGCACCGACTGGACACGCGAAGAGGTCTCCGTCGTGCGCGCACAGATCATCGACGACCTGAAGTTCGCCGCCGACGCCCTGGACTGGATGCCTTCGCAGACCGGACGCGCCACCAAAGGCGTCGCACTGACCTACCTGGCCGAAATGTATCTGGCCGAAGCCGGCACCCCCGGCGAAAGTCCCGATCCGGAACTGCTGCGTTTGGCCTGGGAAGCCGCCAACCAGTGTATCGAGGAGGGACCCTATGCCCTGATTCGCGAACGCATGTCCAACGGCGAAGGCTGCGCTTTCATGGACATGTTCGATCCGGCGAACGCGAACATCTCCGCAGGCAACACCGAGGCCCTGTGGGTCATGCAGTGGGAGAAGAATGTCATGGGCGGGGGCAACAACCTGATGCGTTTTTCGCTCCGCCCCAAATTCGACACGGCAGGCAAGCTGGCTTCGAACATCACCATCTCCTACGAGGAGGAGAGCCGCGGCGGCCGAGGATTCGCCCGGGCGGCCATCACCAAGTGGGCGCTCGAGCTCTACGACAAATCGAGCGACTATGCCGCCGGCATCATCGACGACCGCGGTTCGGAATACGCCATCGCCAAATATTATGTGCTGACCGACAAGGACACTTTTTCCGGCGAGAACGCCTACACGGGCGAGCCGTGGAAAGCCGGCGACCGGATCTTCATCGGGGCCGCCAAGGATGCCGATGCCGGCAATCCCGAGAAGAGCACGCTCCACGGATTCTCGGGCCTGAAGTCCGGCAGCAAGGAGGGCGACAACAGCAACTGGCCGTACACGCTCAAATACAGCTACTGCGACCCGGGCTATCCCAAGAACAACGAGTCGCACGGCGACCAGGCCTACATGCGTCTGGCGGAAACCTATCTGTTGCGTGCCGAAGCCGCCTACAGACGCGGCATGACCGGAGAAGCCGCCGCCGACATCAACGAGCTGCGCAGTCGGGCCCATGCCCTGCCCGTCGCCGACAGCGACCTTTCGATGGAGCTGATTCTCGAAGAACGTTCGCGCGAGCTGTTGGGCGAAGAACAGCGGCGTTACACGCTGCGCCGCACGATGAATGCGGAAGATTTCGTAGAGTGGATCACCGCCCGCAACGGCAAGGACGCCGGACTCACCGAGCGCGACTACCTGTTCCCCATTCCGCAAAGCGTCATCGATGCCAACGTATCCATCCCGATGGAGCAAAACCCCGGATTCTAACATTCGATTAAGCAACACAGATCATGAAAAAAACGATTTTATTCGCTTGCTGCCTGCTCGCATTCGCCACGGCGACCGCTCAGGAGCAATGGGAAACGCTCTTCGACGGAAAGACGCTGAACGGCTGGTCCCGACTGGGCGGCAAGGCGAAATTCGAAGTCCTGGACGGTGCGATCGTCGGCACGACGGCAGCCGATACCCCCAACTCGTTTCTCCGCACCGAAAAAGAGTACGGGAATTTCATCCTCGAACTGGAATTCAAGGTCGATGCCGGGCTCAACAGCGGCGTACAGTTCCGCAGCTTCGTTCACGACGGCATCGTCCGCGGCTATCAATACGAAATCGATCCCGACCGTACGACGATGTACAAGGCGCTGCCGGCCAACCTCGATGCTTCCGGTCATGCAATCGCACCGGGCACGGAACCCCGCAGCTGGACGGGAGGTATCTACGACGAGAAGCGCCGCGGCTGGATCGGCGATCTGACTCGCAATCCGGAGGCGCGTGCGGCCTTTCGTCCGGGCGAATGGAACAAAATCCGGATCGAAGCCCGCAACGACATGCTGAAGACCTGGATCAACGGCGTGCATGCCGTTACGGTGATCGACTACATGACCCCCAACGGATTCATTGCCCTCCAGGTACACGCCGTTCCGCAATACCGGAAGATGCGGATCGCCTGGCGCAATATCCGCATCCAGGACCTCGGAACCAATCCGGACGAAGGCGACAAAATCGACCCGAACCTGGGCGAATGGCAGGATGCGTCGACAGGCTGGCTGGCCCAAATCTATCGGGACAAGGAGAGCGGAGCCTACAAAGTCAACCTCTCGGACGAGCCCTATGCCAACAAGGTCCCGACTGCGACACTCACCGAAACGGGCCATGCCGAAGGGTTGGTTTTCGCCAACGACGAAGGCTGGACAGGCCGGATCGACGGCAAACGGCTGGCCATCGAAGGCCCCGGCGTGAAATTCGTCGGGCAGCGAATCCACCGGCTGTCGCCCACGTTGGGCGCCGAAGCTCCCGAAGGAGCCGTCGTGCTCTTCGACGGCAGCGACCTCTCGCAATGGGGATCGCTGGCACCGAAAGAGTGGCTGAACGCCTCGGGCGACGCGGCCGAGGCCGTTCGGATCGTCCCGAGCGGTGCGATCGAGATGATACCCGGCAAAGGGTCGATCATCACCCGCAAGACCTTCCGCGACTGCCACCTGCATGTGGAATTTCGGCTGCTGGGCGAAAAGACCAACGGAGGCGTCTACATGCAGAGCCGATACGAATTCAACATCAAGGATTCATGGGGACAGGGGCTGGGCGCCCCGACCGGAGCGTTCGGCAACATCGCTTCTCCGGAGCTTCCGGACCCGGACTTCAACTATGCGCTGCCGCCGATGGTCTGGCAAACGATGGACATTGATTTCCGGGCACCGAGACTCAACGCCGAGGGACAAAAGACGGAAAACGCCCGGGCGACCATGTATCTGAACGGTCGGCTGATCTACGACAACGTAGAACTTGACACGGTAAAAGGGGCCGGCGGCCGTCTCGGCGTTGCCGAGGAGGGCCCGATCTATCTGCAGGAGCACGGAACCGCCTACCAGTTCCGCAATATCTGGCTGGTAGAGAAGACGAAAGGCAAGGCCTCCCTCGGAAAGAAAGGACCGAAGCGGGAACAAGCGTCGGAAGCCCGGGAGAACGGACCCGGCCAACCACGCAAGGCGCCGGGAGCCCGCAAGCCGGCCAACAAAGGAGGAAAAGCAACCCAAGAATAACAAAAGCCATGAGAAACATATTCAGAATCGTCTCGATCGCCGCATTCGCCATACTTCTCGCAAGCAGCAATGCCTGCGCTCAAAAAGGAAGCCGGTCGAAAAAATCCGTCCGCAAGGAGACCGGAGCCTCGGCTCCCAAGATGGAGATCGACCATCGCCAACAGTTCGACACTTCGAAATCGCACGTACAGCCGGCCCTGAACGCCTACTCTTTCAGCAAGGACCTGAACAACTATGTCCACGGCCGCGAGGGCAAGTCCATGACGCTGTTCGACCTGATCGACTTCTGTGTCGAACACGACATTCCGGCACTCGATCCCACGGGCTACTTCTTCGTCGGCTATCCCGAAGTGCCGTCCGACGAGTATATCCATGCCATCAAGCGATACGCCCATCTGCACGGAGTGCGCATCAGCGGCACAGGCGTGCGCAACAACTTCGCGAACCCCGATCCCGAAGCCCGGGCGGCCGACGTGAAACACGTGAAAGCGTGGATCGACGTGGCATCGAAACTCGGAGCCCCGGTCATCCGCACGTTCGCAGGGCCCGTGCCGGAAGGATACGAGGAACGCTGGGACGAAGTCGCCGGGTGGATGATCGAATGTTACAAGGAGTGCGCGGCCTACGGCGCCGAGCGCGGCGTGCTGGTGGGCGTACAGAACCACGGCGACATGCTCAAGACCGCAGAACAGACCATCCGGATCGTGAAAGCCGTCGACTCGCCCTGGTTCGGCGTGATCGTCGACACCGGCTATTTCCAGACGCCCGACCCCTATGCGGACATCGAGGCCGTCATGCCCTATGCCGTAAACTTCCAGTTGAAAGAGAGCCCGTTCGGCGCCAAAAGCCCGATCCGCACCGACCTGTCCAGGCTGATGAAGATCATCCGGAAATCGGGCTACAAAGGCTACCTGCCCATCGAGACGCTCTCGGTCAAAGGACGTCCCTACGACCCCTACACGCTCGTTCCCTCTTTTCTGAAAGAGGTGCGCGAAGCGATCGAAAAGGAATACGAATAACCCCAGAAAAACTGCGCTGTCAAAATAATGGAAAAGAAAACGCTTAAAGCCGGATTCATCGGCTCGGGCTTCGCCGCCCGCTTTCACTACGCCGCTCTTCAGCACGTCTTCAGCAGCAAGGTCGAAGTCGCAGGCGTCTTTTCGGTCGCCCGTCAGGAAGCCGAAGAGTTCGCCGCCCAACGCGGCCTGAAAGTCTACGACTCGATGGAACAACTGATAGAGGATGCCGATGTGCTGCATATCTGCACGCCGCCCGTAACGCACGAGCCGATCGCGGTGGCCGCTCTCGGCAGAAACAAGAACGTGATCGTCGAGAAGCCTTTCACCGGCTACTTCGGAGACGGAACCGACCGTTTCGACGGAGAGACTTTTCCCCGGGAAAAAGGGCTGGAGGTAACCATCGAGAGCTGCCGCCGCATGCTCGACGCCGAAGCCGCAAGCCAGGGCCGCATTCTGTATGCCGAAAACTGGATTTACGCGCCCGCCGTACAGAAGGAGCGCGAGATCATCGAGAAAACCGGAGCTCAGGTTCTCTGGATTCATGGCGAACAGTCCCACTCGGGTTCGCATTCGCTGGCCTACGGACAGTGGCGCTTCTCGGGCGGAGGTTCGCTCATCGGAAAAGGCTGCCACCCGCTTTCGGCCGCCATCTACTTCAAGCATGTCGAGGGTCGCGCCCGCAGCGGAGAGCCGATCCGTCCGGCAAGCGTATCGGCCCGGACCCATGCCCTGACCCGCATGCCCGGCTTCGAAGACAAGGGATTCCTGAAGACCCACTACAAGGATGTCGAGGATTTCGCCATCGTGCACGTAGTCTTCGAGGACGGAACCATCGCCGACCTGATCGCCAACGAGCTGAGTCTGGGCGGCACGAACAACTGGATCCGCGTGAACGCCAACAACCACCGTACGCTCTGCAACATGAGCCACAACGACTCGATGCAGACCTACACGCCCGACGGAAACATCTACAAGGACATCTACATCGTCGAGAAGACCGAGACGCAGGAAGGCTGGTCGGAAATCTCGCCCGACGAGGGTTGGTATCTCGGCTACCAGCACGAGCTGGACGCTTTCTACAAGGCCATCGCCACCAACGGCCATATCGAAAGCAACAGCAAACTGGCGGCGGACACCGTAGCCACCATCTACGCGGCCTACGTATCGGCCGCCCGCGACGGTGCGGAGGTAAAGGTCGAAAATCTCTAAACGGACGATCATGGAGCCGAACAAAGTCCCCCACGCACTCCCGGAGGAACGAGGAGCGCAGGCAATGCCGATGTACAAGGCGGGCGATCCCGAAGTGGTACGGCGCGAAATCGCCGAGCTGCGGACCCTGCAGACGAAAGGTCGCTGGGCGCGCATCAAGTGGTACTTTTCGAAATCCGGTCCCGGCTGGATGCAAAGCGCCATGACGCTCGGCGGCGGCAGTGCCATGGCCTCGCTCTTCTCGGGAGCGTTTCTTCAGTACAAGCTGCTCTGGGTACAGCCCGTCGCCATGCTGATCGGCATCGTCATGCTTTCGGCGCTGGCCCACCAGACGCTCACGACCGGCACCCGCCCGTTCTACGCCATGAAGAAGTTCGTCAGCCCCGTCGTAGCCTGGGCCTGGGCGGTCTGCACCATCGTAGCGACCATGATCTGGCATTTTGCACAATACTCGCTGGCGGCAGGCATGTCGCTCGATCTGCTGCAGGTCTTCGGCGATTTCGAGTTGAGCCCCGGCTCCTGGCAGCAGACCCTCGTGCTGCAGGCCATCGCCGTCGTGATCCTCGCTTTGGCCTGCCGCATCGTCTGGAACTACGGCAAAGGCGGACGCGGCATCAAGCTGTTCGAAAATATCGTCAAAGGAATCGTCTGGTTCATCATCTTCGCCTTCGCCGCCGTCGTGATCGTCTGCAGCCTCTCGGGAGAGGGCATCGACTGGGGAGCTGTGGGAAGCGGCTTCCTGCCGTTCTCGTTCGAAAACGGATTCCACCTGAACATCCCCGACGATACGACCGGCATCTCGATCTTCATCGCATCGCTCAGCGCAGCCATCGGCATCAACATGACGTTCCTGTTCGGCTACTCGTTTCTGGCCAAAGGATGGACCCGCGAATATCGGGGGCTGGCCAGGTTCGACATGCTGACAGGCATGCTTATTCCCTATACGATCGCCACGTCGCTGATGATCATCGCCGCCGGAACGACCATCCACTCGCCCGAGTTCATCGCTTCGGGGGCAACGAACATTTCGCCGATCGCAGCCTCGTCGATGCTCGAAGCCGCCGGATTGCCGCCGGTCGTATCCCGCCTGATTTTCGGACTCGGCATCATCGGCATGTGCCTGAACGCCATCATTCTGCACATGCTCGTCTGCGGCTTCGCCATCTGCGAAATCCTCAAGATCGAACCCACGGGCTGGAGATACAAGTTAGGGACCCTGCTTCCCGTTCCGGGCGTCCTCGGCGCCATCCTGTGGAGCCGCATCGGCACGTGGATCGCCATTCCCACTTCGGCGCTGGCGCTCATCATGCTGCCCGTAGCCTACATCGGCTTCCTGTTGCTCAACAACAGCAGCAAATACTTGGGCGACGACATGCCGCGCGGGCGCAGGCGCTTCTGGTGGAATACGGGCATGATCCTGGCGATCTCGATCACGCTTGTCAGCGTCGTCTACTATTTGATAACCGTCGTACCGACTTATTTCAACTGACGCCATGATCCGAATCAGCGCCTTTGCCGACGAAGTTTCCCCCATGCTGGAGGAACAGATCGCCTATCTGCGCCATGCCGGCGTAAAATGGATGGAAATCCGGTTCGTCGACGGACGGAACATCACCGCTCTGACGACGGACGAGGCCACCGAGGTGAAACGGCATCTCGACAAGGCTGGCATCCGCGTCAGCGCCATAGCCTCCCCGATCGGGAAATACCCCGTCGATGCTCCTTTCGAGCCCCATCTCGAACTCTTCCGGCATACGATCCGCCTCGCCCGGACACTCGACACACAGCTTATCCGGGTCTTCAGTTTCTATGCTCCGGAGGGCGAAGACATCGACTGTTATCGGGATCCCGTCTGCGACCGTCTGCGCCGCATGGCTGCGGAGCTGGCCGGAACGGGAATCCGCATGGTTCATGAAAACGAATCGCACATCTTCGGACACAGCGCCGCCAACTGTGCCGAACTGGCGAAAGCCGTCGGCACCGACACGATGGGGCTGGCCTACGACCCGGCCAACTTCGTCTGGGGAGAATCGATCGCCGACAATGCCGCGCGTTGCTGGCCCCTGATGAAACCCTACACGGAGCATATCCATATCAAGGACTGGAAACTCGGCAGCAAAGACTCAGGATCGTTGCCGGGCGACGGCGACGGACAGATCGAACGTCTCATCGCCGAGCTGGCCGCCATGCGTTACGCAGGCTTCGTAACGCTGGAGCCCCACCTCTCCTCGGGCGGGCAGTTCGGCGGGCAGACCGCACCCGAGCAGTTCGATGCCGCGCTCGACCGAGTGCGCAGCTACTGTCGGAAATATGGACTCGAATACGAATAACCAACAAACAACCTGACCATGAAAACCTTATTTTCCACCCACTCCCGAAGGTTCGGCCTCCGAATACTCGCCGTGCTGTTTTTCGGTTTTTTCATCGCGTGCAACGACGCTTCGTCGAGTTTGCCGGAGATTCCGGAGATGTCGATTTCGGGCGGACCGCTACGCTTCTCCGAAGCGGGCGGCGACCTGCGCATATCTTTCTCGACCAACCGTCCCTGGACGGCCCGCCTCATCGACAACCTCGACGCGGAGCAAAATCCGTGGTGTACGCTCTCGACCGAATCCGGCCAGGCGGGCAACCACGACCTGATCGTCCATACCGAACAGCTCACGGGCGACTATCGCGAAGCGATTCTCATTCTCAATGCCTCGGCTGCAGGCTGCGAGCTTCCCGTCATGCAGAGCGGACAGCCCGTCATCACGACGGCCGATGCCGCCGAAATCGACGAGGCTTCCGCTGCGCTGAGCGGCAGCTGGCACTATTCGGGCACGCTCGCCGTCGCCGAATTCGGCATCGCCGTCCGCGAAGATTCGGAACCGCAATATACGTTCCATGCCGCCGAGGAGCAGGCCGAAGACGGCTCTTTCACGGTCCGGATCGGCGATCTTCGGAATGCGACCGATTACCGCTATCTCGCCTACGTACGCACCGACGAAGGCGCGCTGTACGAAGGGGACGAAAAAGCGTTCCGAACCGACATCGCACCTGTCCGGATTTCCATCGCCGAGCTCAAGGCCGCCGGCCGCCGGATTGCAGCGGGAGGATCGCAGACCCTGACCGAAAGCCAGTATATCGAAGGAGTCGTCATTGCCTCCGGCACTCCCTCCGCCGCTTCGACGCAGGCGCTCGCTCCGGAAGAAGCCTACGTGATGATCGTCGATGCCGACGGGCCCGAGTCGGGTATTACGCTCTACTTCGGCAACAGCGCCGACAACGGCTTCGCCGTCGGCGACAAGCTCTCGGTCCGCACCAAATACGGCCTCATCCGCCATTCGCAGGGGGGGGGTATGGTGGACCTCCATCCTCTGCCGACCGGCATCCGGACCATCTCGACCGGCAACACCGTCGCACCCGTCGCGATCGACCATACGAAATTCGCTGACTACGAATCGATGTACGTCCGAATCGAGAAGACGCAGCTCACCCGGCTCTTCACAGACCCCGAAAAGTACCCGGTATGGGGGTCTGCGACCCGCTGGAACATGGAGGTCGAGAACAGCGAAGTTTCCTATTCGCTGCATGTCCCGATCGAGAGCGAGCTCGCAGCCGCGGCACCCGCTACGGGCAGCGGCACGGTTACGGGCATCGTCATCGGCGGCGACAAGGAGGAGTACGTATTGCGCTGCGACCGCCTATCCGACGTAGCGGGACTTGCGAGCGCCCGCTTCGAGTCGCTGCTCGAGCTGCGCTATCTCGAACCGGAATTCCAGGGCGTGCTTTGCGTCGATGAACCGGCGACGGGTAACCTGATCATTCCCTATCGCAACGGCGACGGCTCCGTCATAGCCGGCACCCTCTCGGCCGAGGTATCGGGAGACCCGGAAGTCGTCGGCGATCTCGCCGTAACGTCGGTAAGCGACTGCCGGATCGGCATCGGAACCGGCAGCATCCAACTCGCCGTAACCGGTACGCCGGGAGCCGCAGGCACCGTAACTTTCACGATCTCGGGTCTCGATGCACTCGGATCGAACAACAGCTGCACGGCCGAAGTAACCGTACCGGCAGGTCCCGAAGTCGGCAACTTCGAAGTTGTCTGGAACATGGATAACAAAGGCGACACCTCGGTGGCCGTTAGCGGCAACACCCTGCCGGAGATCGCAGTCAGCGACTTCGTGCTCACAGCCAGCGCCGCGAACATCTCCGGCACGAAATGGGCCGACGACCTCGGCGCAATCGGATGGGATACGAATACGTCCGAGAACAAATCGAGCGCTCCCGTACAATACTATCTGACGACGCTCACGGTCGGAAGCGGGAAAACGCTGGCTCTGAGCGGTCTCGATCTCACGCAGCGCATCAAGGACGGCAACGTAACCCTAAGCGTACAGTATTCGTTGAACGGCGGAGCTTTCATCGAAATCGTCGCGTTGGCACTCACCTCGGCGGATTCGAAAATCACCGTCAATCTGGGGAAGATTCCGGCACTCAAAACACTGGTCGAGGGCTCCACCGTCCAGCTCCGGATCGTTCCCATGGCGACCAACGCCTCCACGAAGTGGGCGGTCAAGGCCAAAAGCCGCCTGGCTCTCTACGGAAACGCCGAATAAAAGAGCCTTACGCTCAACGAATCGGGGCACGGACTTGACAGTCCGTGCCCCGATCTTTTCCCCCGAAACAAAAAAGCGGAAGAATCATCGACTCTCCCGCCTCCTCAAAACCTAACAAAAAACCGGAACCTATTGCTTTTCTTCGCCGTAAAGCGAGCGGGCGATGCCCAATTCGAGACCCCGCAGCTCGGCCAGTCCGCGCAGCCGTCCGTAGCACGAATAGCCCGGATTGGAGCGCTTCTTCAGGTCGTCGCACATCTGGTGGCCGTGGTCGGGCCGCATCGGGATCGAGCAGCCGCGCCGCTGCTGAACCTCCAAGAAGGCTTTCATCACCTCGTACATCGGCACGTCGCCCTCCAGGTGGTTCGCCTCGTGGAAATTGCCCGCGGCATCGCGCTGCGTCGAACGCAGGTGGACGAAACCCACCCGATCGCCGAACTCGCGCATCATGGCCGGCAGGTCGTTGTCGGGCCGCACGCCGAACGACCCCGTGCAGAGGCACAGTCCGTTCGAGGGGTTGGGCACGGCCTCGGTCAGCCGGCGGAAATCCTCCGCCGTCGAGAGGATGCGCGGCAGCCCGAGAATCGGATAAGGCGGGTCGTCGGGATGGATCACCAGCACGGCTCCGACCTCGTCAGCGACGGGACACACCTCGCGCAGGAAAGCCACCAGGTTGCCTCGCAGCGTCTCGGCATCGATGTCGGCATAACGGGCCAGCTCGTGCCGAAATTGTTCGAGCGTGAAGCTCTCCTCCGCCCCGGGCAGGCCCGCGATCATGTTGCGCGTGATGAGCTGCCGTTCGGCCTCGTCCATCCGGGCGAAACGGGCCTCGGCCGCCGCTTTCTCGGCCTCGGTGTACTCCTGCTCCGCGGCCGGACGCCGCAAGATGCAGAGATCGAAAGCCATGAAAGCCGCCCGCTCGAAGCGCAGCGCCCGCGAACCGTCGGGCAGTTCGTAGGCGAGGTCGGTGCGCGTCCAGTCGAGCACGGGCATGAAGTTGTAGGTGATCGTCCGGATGCCGCAGGCCGCGAGGTTGCGGATCGACTGTTTGTAGTTGTCGATATATTTTTGAAAATCGCCCGTGCGGGTCTTGATATGCTCGTGCACCGGCACGCTCTCGACCACCGACCATGTCAGGCCGGCGTCAGCGATCTGCTGCTGGCGTTTGCGAATCTCTTCGACGGGCCACACCTCGCCGTTGGGGATGTGGTGCAGCGCATGCACGAGGTCGGTCGCGCCGGCCTGACGAATATCCGCCAGCGACACCGGGTCGCCGGGACCGTACCAGCGCCAAGATTGGGTACAAAGGAAGATAGGCTTCATCGTTTCAGATGGAAAAAGCGTCGAAACCGCCGTCGACGACGGCCAGCGCACCCGTAACGAACGACGAGGCGTCGCTGATAAGATAATGGATCGTGCCCAACAGTTCCTCCGGCTCGGCGAAGCGGCCGGCAGGCGTATGGGCGATGATCGTCCGGGCCCGGTCGGTATACGATCCGTCGGGGTTGGTCAGCAAAGCACGGTTCTGATTCGTGAGCAGGAAGCCCGGCACGATGGCGTTGACGCGCATCGCGGGGCTGAACTTCGTGGCCAGCTCGGCAGCCATATATTTGGTGTAGTTGGCGATAGCGGCTTTGGCGGCGCCGTAGCCGACGACGCGGGTAAGAGGCCGCAAGGCCGATTCGGAGCAGAAGTTGACGATGACGCCTTTCTTGCGGGCGGTCATGGCCTCGCCGAAGACCGTGGTGGGCAGCACCGTGCCGAACAGGTTGAGGTCGACAACCTTGCGGAACGCCTCGACTTCGAGGTCGAGAAACGACTTGTCGGGCGCGATCGTAGCCCCGCCCATGTTGCCGCCTGCGGCGTTGAGCAGCACGTCGATGCAGCCGTAAGCGGCGAGAATATCGGCCCGGTTCTGTTCGAGAACCTCGCGGTTCAGCACATCAGTAACGAGGAACAGGGACTCGCCGCCGTCGGCCTTGATTTCGGCGGCCAGCGTTTCGCCTGCTGCGGCGTCGCGGTCGAGGATGACGACCCTGGCGCCCTGCCGGGCGAGGTAGAGGCAGATCGCCCGGCCCAGAATCCCGGCGCCGCCCGTAACTACGACGACCCGGTCTTTCACAGAAAACAATTCATTCATAAGATATTCATTTTAGGAGGTAAAATTCCTGTTTTTTCGCAGCAGCCCAATCCATCCGGAACGGCCGCTCCGTGTACGTGCACAAATGTACGAAGAAAATTCAGAACGAACGAACTGTTCGGACGATTTTTTTTGCAATTTTGCCGGAACGCCTTTGTTTTATATAGTAAAAAGTGTAACTTTGCTTGGAAAACGGATTTCCCGATGTCGAAAAAAATCAGGATCAAAGATATTGCTCACCTTGCCGGAGTCTCTCCGGGAACGGTAGACCGTGTATTGCACAACCGGGGAAACGTATCGCCCGCCGCCCGGAAAGCGATAGAAGCCGTACTCAAGCAGGTGGGCTATCAACCCAACATCCACCTGTCGGGCATCTCGCTGCGGCGGCATTACAAAATCGTGGTTTCCATTCCCGAATTCAAAAAAGGCGAATACTGGGAAAGCACCTACAAGGGAATCCTGCGGGCCATTCAGGTTTACGAGAACATTCGAATCGAGTGCAAATTCATGTACTACAACCAGTTCGACCTGTATGCCTGCCGCAGTACGTTCGAAAAAATCTCGGCGGAAAATCCCGACGGCGTCATCATCGGCCCGACATTCCGCGACGAGACCGTATTCCTCACGGCGCTGCTCGAAGAACGCGAAATACCCTACGTCTACGTCGATTCGACCATCGACTGCACCTTTCCGCTGGCCTACTTCGCCTCCGACCCCTACACGTGCGGTTACCTCATGGGCAAGCTCCTCGACACGATCACCCCGCCCGATTCGGAATACGCCCTGTTCCAGGCCATTCGTGTCGGCGATTCCAGCGCGAATACGACGATCCTGCGCAAACAGGGGCTTATGACCTACATTTCGGAACACGGGCAGACGAAGCTGCTGCACCGCATATCGTTCTCGGTCATGGAGCCGGAGCGCAACGGAGAAATCATCGGCGATTTTTTCGAGCAGCATCCGCAGGTTCGCGGAGCCGTCGTGCTCAGCTCCCGCAGCAGCGTCATAGCCTCTTACCTGCACGAGCATCGAATCGGCCACGTAAGGCTGATCGGCATCGACCTCACGGAGGCCAACAGCCGGGAAATCAAAAACGGGAATATCGATTTCGTATTGGGCCAGCGTCCCGAACAGCAAGGCTACATGGCCGTAAAGGCGCTGATCCAATACCTGATCTACGGCAGCAAGGTGAAGAGCGCCAACATCATGCCGCTGGACATCATCACCCGGGAGAATCTCGATCTCTACAACGAATTCAGCGAAGTGGCCTACGTAGACCCCCGATAGCGGGTCGCATCCGCATCTATTCCGCGTCGCAGAATTTCATCGGCCTGCCCGTCGACGAGGGGGCTGCCGCGCCGTCTATCGTACGGTCTTCCATAATCTCCACCCGCGTCCCGTCGGCATCGTAACAGTTGACCTGACGCTTGCGGTTGATTCCCACGGAGATGGGCGAAGGTTCGGGACATCCGACCGGCAAATTGCGCATGCGAAGCCGGTCCCGGGCCGCTTCGACATCCGGCACCTCCAGACACAGATGATTCATGTGCCCCATCTCGAAACGGGTCGGCTTCTTCTCGAAGAGCATCAGTTCCACGGTTTCATCCCCTTCGGGCAGGCGCAAATGAATCCAGCTGACCTTCTTCGGATCGGGTCCTCCCCGCCAAACCTCCCGGAATCCGAGCAAATCGACAAAAAAAGCGCGTGCGGCATCGGAGTCGGGTGTCATGAACCCCACATGGCTCATCCTTTGCGAGATTCGTCGGTCGCCGAAAGTTCCGGCAGGCCGCTCCGTCCGCTTCCGCTGCACGAATCCGCAAACCACTCCGCCGGGAGCCTCCAGACAAAATTCCGGAGAAAACCGACCGGACCGACGTTCGGGCCCGAGCACCGCGCATCCTTTCGATTCGAGGTAACGGCGCAAAGCCGCCGTGTCCTCCGTTTCGATCGTAAATGAGTCGAACCGGAAAGGATCGTTCCCCACGGCGTGCAGCAACTCGACCCACTGCCGTTCGTTGATGCGAATCATCGAATGCTCTGCCGGTTCCGCCCCATCGAGGAGCTCCGAGAAAGGTTCATATCCCAGAAACTCCGTAAAAAAACGGCGGGTAAGATCGAGAGCGCCGGTACGGAATGCGACGCTCGATAGGCCGGTAAGTTTCGGACGGGCAGCCGAGCCGTTCCGCACATACGATTCATTTAACACGGAATCCGAGATTTTCATTCAACCCTATAAATCCTTAAAAGTTCAAGTGTACATCCGATTTGTACGTACACAGCTATATGCGCAAATATAGATTTTTTTTCTTAATTGCACACATTTTTCGCACGAAATACAAAAATAAATGCTATTTTTGCCTCAAATAACGAGGCTGAATCCGGCGAACAAGCCGCATTTACACAGCACACAAAACGAACCGATCCGAAACCGATGAAGAAAACCACGATCAACACCGCAGTCGCGCTGCTGTTGGCAAGCGCGATCTCGATATGGGTCGTCGAAGCATCCGACGCACATGTTGCTCCGACCGCCCGAGCCGAGCGAACCGCGACGCCGGCAAAAGCCCCGCTCAAGGAGAAGCGGAAAACGGTCGTTCTCGAAGAAGCGCTCACGGACAACGTTCTTTTGCAGAAGCGTATCGACGATGCGTTCGGAACCGACTACGCCGCCATCGAGCGACTTCATATCCGGTCGGGAGAAATCACCGCCGCCGACTGCCGGTTCATCAAGCAGTGCCTCACAGGCCTCGAAGAGCTCGTCGTCGAACATGAAGCCTCCTTCAGTGAAAGCACCGTTCCGAAGAGCGCTTTCGAAGGCATGCGAACGCTCCGGCGAGTCCGCATCGAACGGACCGCCGCAATCGGCACGAAGGCGTTCAGCAACTGCGAAGGGCTGACCGAAGCCGACTTTCCGGATGTAACGCATATCGGGGTGCAGGCTTTCGCTCAGGCCAAAGGATCGAGTGCCGGACAGCTGCGTACGGTTCGGCTCCCGAAGCTGGAGAAGCTGGAGCCCCGGGCTTTTTACTACTGCACGAATCTCGAAGAGCTCTTTTTGGCCGCCCCGCCCCGGGCCGAGCGTCCCGTCGGCAAGGAGGGACTGTGGTTCGAACGGGTTACGCGCATGGTCATCCATGTCCCGGACCGAAAAACTTATGAACGGTTCATCGACCCGGAGAATTGCGGCGACCTCGACTGGAGCGCTTTCGCCTTTCGGGCCGACAACGGCGACCAGCTGCCCGAGATCGTGATGGCGGAACCCTATGACGACCGCGCCTACGACGCCTTGCGCAACACGCTGCTGCCCCGTTTCGACAAAACGGACAAGGATTTTTCGGGCGGCTACTACACGGGAGACTTCAAACTGAGCCTGAACCTCTATACGTTCAACATGAATCTCAACGCATGGATGAACGACTCCTCGTCCGCTCCGCAGCTCAGCACGCTCGATGCGATCCGCTGGGCCGCGAAAGCGGGTTTCGACGCCGTAGACATCACCTGCTACTATATTCCGGGCTACAGCAACACCGCCATGCCCACACGGCCCGAAGAGGAGATACTGGAGTTCGCCCGACAGATACGCCGGCTCTGCACGCAGCTCGGCATCGAGATCAGCGGCACCGGACTGCAGAACAACTTCGCCGATCCGAACGAGCTGCGCCGCAAGACGGACGTCGAGCGCATCAAGTTCTGGATTCGGGTCGCCGCCGAAATGGGGGCTCCGGTCATTCGGATCTTCGCAGGCCCGCCCCCGGCGGACATCCGGCGCGAAGGATGGGAGAAAATCGCCCGCGAACGCATGGTTCCCCACATCCGCGAAGTCGCCGCGTGGGCCCGGGAGCACTACCCCTCCGTCCGGATCGGGCTGCAGAACCACGGAGGCATGCTCGCCACGGCCAATCAGGTGATCCGCGTTCTCGGATGGGTGGACTGCGAGAACGTCGGCATCATCAACGACACGGGATTTTATCGCGACTTCCTGAGCACCGATGCTACCGCGTACGACTGGTACCGCGACATCGCGCTGGTGCTTCCCTATTCGAACAACTTCCAGATCAAGAAGAAACCGGCCGGCGCGGAAACGCAGGAGCTGATGGACCTCACACGGATCATGCGCGACATCCGCCGCAGTCCCTACCGGGGGTATCTGCCTGTCGAACTGCTCTGGGTCGGCAAGGACGAAGGCTATCCGGGCAAACTGCCGACACCGCCTTACGAAGAGACGCTTCGCTTCATCAGCAACCTGAAGCAGGCGGTCGAGCAGACCAAAACGGACGAAACGCCCGAAGCGGATCGGCCTTTCGATACGTCCGGCAAAGTGCTGCATGTCGGCGAAGGTCGAATCGAGCTGTTGGACAACATCTGCCCGGCCCAGCTGGCCGAACAGTTCCCGCGGCGCCACGGCGAGCTCCTTCGGGTTACCGACAAAGAGGGCTTTCCAAGAGCCGATCTCGAACAGATCGGCGACGGAGACCGCGTAACCATCGCATCGAAAGGAGGCACCCGGGAATATACGGTCGCCATCAAGCACTACGAGCTGACGAACCTGGCCCTGCATCCGGCTCCGCAGCAGATCAAGAAAAGTTCGTTCCCGAACAAGAGCCAGGCAGCGAATGCGTTCGACGGAAATGCCACCGGATTCTCCGGCAGCGGATGGCAGACCGACGGATCGCAGGCTTCCGCTCCGGGCAAGTCGACGTTCTGGCTGGCGCTCGATCTGGGAAAAACATGCCGGATCGACGCTTTCGGCGTAGCCTGGGGAACCGCAGTGGGTCAGCTGAAGAAACGCCTGCGCGACGGCACCTATCGCATCGCCTGCACCGACGATCCGGCCAAGTGGGAAGCGCTTTCCGATGCCTCCGTACCGGGCCGCAACGGGCTGAAAGCGTATGCCGCACCGACAGGATGGACCGAGGTCTATGCCCAGAACGTACAGGAGCTGCCGGACGCCAACGGCAACAAGGTCTTCATCCGGTCGCTCGACCGCCCGCTTACGACCCGTTACGTCATGGTAACGGGCGAAGTGGCGGAGGGAAGCATCGAAATCTATAACTTCTTCGTCTTCCGCAAAAATCTCCTCAACGGCGCTGCTCCCCAAACGGAATATTCCACCGAAGAACCTGTGCTCATCCGTCCCGACCTGGCAGGCATGGCCCTCGCACCGGGGCGTCCGGCTTTGGTTCGGCTCGGCGACGCGGTTCCGGATTTTCTGCTCGCCGCACGCCAGGACCTCCGTTTTACGGCACGGCTGATCGACCCGGACGGCAAGACCGTATATACCTCCACTCCCGCCTCCATAAAAAAAGGCGACATCTACCGGCTCTCGCCGGACAGGAGGGCCGACCACTGCGGCACCTACCGCATGGAGTTCACGTTCGACGGCACTCCGGTTCTTCACGACGCCAGCTATTTCACGGCCGTCGACGAAGAGACCGCCCGCTACACCTATGCCGAACCCTACCCGGCCATCCGTCTTGAAAACGGGCACTTGGTCTACACGCCCGACTATCGGGGCAACACCCTCGTCGACTACTCCCACGCCGGCTACGAAGGCGGCGGCGTAGCCATTCCGAACATTCCCGTCAAGATCATCCTCGAACCCTCCGGCGACGAGGCCGACGACACGGAGCGCATCCAGCGCGCCGTGGATCTGCTCGGGCGCATTCCGACCGACGCCGACGGCTTCCGGGGCGCCGTGCTGCTCAAAGCCGGCACGTTCCGCATCTCCCGTCCCATCCGCATCGATCGCAGCGGCATCATCATTCGCGGCGAGGGCGACGGACACGAAAAGATCGACCGGCACGACACGCCCCTCGGGCCGAAGAACTGGTTCGACTATGCCCGGACGGAGCTTCCGGAACCCGGCATTACCAAAGTCGTCGCCACCTGGGTCTCGGACTCCTACAACAAGAACGAAGCGCTCTTCGACATCAGCGGCAACAACGCCGAAAACGAAACGCAGGTCGCCATCACCGACCTTTACGTCCCGGCAGGGAGCCGCACGCTGCACCTCGCCGACGTAAGCGGATTCCGTTCGGGAGACAACGTCCGGATTCTTCGGGCCGTCAATGCCGCCTGGGCCCACGACCTGAAAATGGATGCGATCACCGATGCTCCAGGGATTCTCTCCGCCAACCAATGGGTCTCGAACGGCCGGCTCGGACATGCCTACGAAGGGATTTACCAGGAACGGACCGTCGCGGCCGTGGATGCCGCCGCCGGCACCCTGACCCTTACGGAACCGATCGTCGACCCCCTCGACCGGAAATACGGCATTTCGAAGGCGATCCGTTTTTCGGCCGACAAGCGGGTGGCGCATGCCGGGGTCGAGAATCTGCAGCTGCTCTCCCGTTTCGACAAATCGGGCACAGCGGTTACCTCCGCATTCGACGTCGACTACAAATATTACGACCACGAACGGCACGCTCAGGTAGGCGTCCGCATCGGCAATGCGGAAAACTGCTGGGTACGCCGCATCACCAGCTACCATATCGACGTAGCCGTAACCATCGCCGGCGGCTCCCGATGGATCACCGTGCAGGATGTGAACTGCCTCGAACCGGTCGGCGGTACGGGCGGCGAACGCCGGTACAGCTTCTCCAATTCGGGCGGTACGCTGGTACTGAACCAGCGCAACTACGTACGTTACACCCGGCACGGCTTCATCGTCATGGGCAACGTCATGGGCCCCAACGTATTCCTCAACGACCGGAGCGAATATCAGTTCGACGCCAACGAGCCGCACCTGCGCTGGTCGACAGGCGGACTTTACGACAACGTTACGGGACGCATCTACGTTCAGAACCGCTGGAACAACGGCACGGCCCACGGCTGGGCGGGCGCCAACTACACGCTCTACAACTGCACGGGCAAGTTCATCGTCAGCCAGAATCCGCTGGCAGCCAACTACCTCTTCGAGCGATTCGATGCGGCGGACCGGCTGCCTTTCGTCATGGACGAGGTCGATCCGGGAAACGTGCCGAACTTCAAGGCGCACGAGCAGCACACGGGAGCTGCGACGATGCCGCAAAGCCTCTATCTGCAACAGCTGGAGGATCGTTTGGGAGCACAAGCCGTCGCGTACACGAACGACGATCGAATCCCGAGGTGGAAAGATGAGTCGAAAGGCTTCCTCGACCGGTTCGCCTACCTGGCAGAGATACTCGTCGACGGCAAACCTCTTCCGGAGTTCGACCGGGAGATTCTGAATTACGACATTCCCGTAGCGCTGGACTACGCACAGCTGCCGTCGATCACCGTGCGAGGCGCCAAAGGTACCTCTGTAAAACGGAGCGACAACAGCCGTTCGATCACGTTCACCGTTACGAAACCGGGGTGCATCCCCAGCGAATATACCATCCGCTACGGTTTTGTCTCCAAAGAGCGCATCTCCGGCGACGGCTCGGCCCGACAGCTCCTCAACCTCACGGACGGCGATCCCGCCACTTCGTGGAGTCAGTCCGGATCGCCCTGCATACAATTCTATTTGGGCGACGGGCCCGTCGTCATCGAAGATGTTTCGCTCGGTTATTGCCGCAACACCCAAAGCCGCCGGCAGTACTACTTCGATTTCGAGATTTCCGACGACGGATACCATTGGACTCGGGTGGACAATGCCGCTTGGCAGGCCGACAACTTAGGTCGCGGACATATCATGGGCATGCAGCTCATGCCGGGCGTAGGAAACAGCAAAGACGACTACGAAACATTCGTCTTTCCCCGCGGCACACAGGCGCGATTGCTGCGGATACGCATGTACGGCGCCCGCTTCGGCCGCGGCGCGGGAACAACCAACGCCAACTCTTATTGGGCTATCGACGTCCGCACCCGAAAAAGCGAATAGACCGCATGTTTGATGTAGAAGTTTCTATAAGTATAAGGGTAGCTGGAGCCTTGAACCGGGATATGAGAAACCCCGTTCCTGCTGAACGGGTTGGATGAAATGATTATGGTTTTTTCCTTAAATCCGGCCATCGCTTTTCACGTTGCCGGCGTGCAGCACATCGGGCGAGGGCGTCCAAACTTACGGAAACAGCAGTAAAAGCAGTTACGGTCCGGAGTGGCGAAATGTTACGGCATTCACCAGCGCGGCCGCAGATTCAGCAATCTGCTGACGGTGCAAACTTCAGCACCGTCAGTTATGTACCTCAGTCTGCCAGGAAGCAGACCTTAATTAATAGTTAATAATGAATAGAGAATAATTATTTACGAAATCTACAAATCCGCTTGATAATTATTCATTATTAACTATTCATTATTCATTAAGAAAGG
>CAZIUJ010000004.1:0-28106 GCA_964542345.1 uncultured Alistipes sp. | reverse complement strand
TAACAAGAAAAAGGCAACAAAGTAATCTTTAGAGAATTATGGCAAAGAAAACTGGTACAGTCAAGAAAAAGGTTGTTAAGGTGGGTGCCGTGGGCAATGCCTACGTTCATTCGACTTTCAACAACGTAATCATCACCATCACCAACGAGAACGGTGATGTAATCAGCTGGTCTTCGGCCGGTAAGATGGGTTTCCGTGGTTCGAAGAAGAATACTCCCTATGCCGCTCAGACGTCGGCCGCCGATTGCGCCAAAGTCGCCTACGACATGGGTCTGCGCAAGATCAAGGTTTACGTCAAGGGTCCGGGTGCCGGCCGCGAGTCGGCCGTGCGCACGATCCACGGCGCCGGCATCGAGGTGATGGAGATCATCGACGTTACGCCGCTGCCGCACAATGGCTGCCGCGCTCCCAACCGTCGCCGCGTCTAAGGTTTCGCGTCATCGGTTAACATTTCTACACGTATTAACAGGTAAAAGATCATGGGAAAATATATTGGACCAAAATCGAAGATCGCCAGAAAATTCGGCGAAGCCATTTACGGGGCGGACAAGGTGCTCGAAAAGCGCAACTATCCTCCCGGACAGCACGGTCTGGCTCGTAAGCGCAAGAAGGTGTCGGAGTACGGCACGCAGCTGAGCGAGAAGCAGAAGGCCAAGTACACCTACGGCCTCCTGGAGAAGCAGTTCGAGCGCACCTACGAGCAGGCGGCCCGCATGGGCGGCATCACGGGCGAAAACCTGCTGAAGCTGCTCGAATGCCGGCTGGACAACGTCGTGTACCGCCTCGGCATCGCTCCTACGCGCGCCGCAGCCCGTCAGCTCGTGTCGCACCGCCACATCTGCGTCAACGGCAACGTCGTGAACATCCCGTCGTACTCGCTGCGCGCCGGCGACATCGTCGCGGTTCGCGAGAAGTCGAAGAGCCTTGAGGTGATCGCTGCTTCGCTGGCCGGTGCCGCCCGCAGCCGCTACGCATGGCTTGAGTGGGACCACGCTTCGATGAGCGGCAAGTTCCTCCAGAAACCCGAACGCGAGGAGATTCCGGAGAACATCAAGGAGCAGCTCATCGTCGAGTTGTACTCGAAGTAGTAATCAAAAATTCACTTTCATAGTTATGGCAATATTAGCATTCCAGAAACCTGAGAAGGTTATTATGCTCGAATCCACTTCGTCGTTCGGAAAGTTCGAGTTCCGTCCGCTGGAGCCTGGTTTCGGGATGACTGTCGGTAATGCTTTGCGTCGTATTCTGCTCTCCTCGCTGGAGGGCTATGCGATCACGACTGTCAAGGTGGCCGGTGTCGATCACGAGTTTGCCGCTATTCCCGGAGTGATGGAGGATATGTTGAACATCATCCTCAAGCTCAAGCAGGTTCGTTTTATCCGCACAGTCGACAATCAGGATGCCGAGAAGGTCTCCATTAACGTTGCGGGTGTGACGGAGCTGACTGCCGGATACATTTCGAATTATCTCTCGTTCTTCAAGGTGCTGAATCCCGATCTGGTGATCTGCCACCTGGCTCCCGGTACGAAGATGCAGATGACGCTCACCATCGGCAAGGGCCGCGGTTACGTGCCCGCCGAGGAGAACGCCCCTGCCGAGAGCGAGATCGGCACCCTGCCGATCGACTCGATCTTCACGCCCATCAAAAACGTGAAGTACGCCATCGAGAACTACCGCGTCGAGCAGAAGACCGACTACGAAAAGTTGAATCTGGAGATTACGACCGACGGATCGATCCACCCCAAGGAGGCGCTGAAAGAGGCCGCCAAGATCCTCATCCAGCACTTCATGCTCTTCTCCGACGAGAAGATCACCGTCAACATGGAGGACAACAACGGTGCCGAGGAGTTCGACGAAGACGTGCTCCACATGCGTCAGTTGTTGAAGACCAAGCTCTCCGACCAGGACTTGAGCGTACGCGCCCTGAACTGTCTGAAAGCTGCCGACGTGGATACGGTGGGCGATCTGGTGAAGCTCAACCGCAACGACCTGCTGAAGTTCCGCAACTTCGGCAAGAAGTCCCTGACGGAGCTGGACGAGCTGCTGGCTTCTCTGAACCTGAAGTTCGGTATGGACGTATCTATCTACAAACTTGACAAAGACTAATTATGAGACACAATAAGAATTTCAACCACCTCGGCCGTCAGGCGGGACATCGCAAAGCGATGCTCTCGAACATGGCGTCGTCGCTGATCCTGCATAAGCGCATCGAGACCACCGTGGCCAAAGCGAAGGCCGTGCGCATGTTCATCGAGCCGCTGGTAACCAAGTCGAAGGAGGACACGACCCACTCGCGCCGCGTCGTCTTCTCGTACCTCAAGCAGAAGGAGGCCGTTACGGAGCTCTTCCGGACCATCGCCCCGAAGATCGCCAACCGTCCCGGAGGCTACACCCGCATCTTGAAGACGGGCTTCCGCCTGGGCGATGCCGCCGACATGTGCATCATCGAGTTCGTCGACTTCAACGAGGCTTACACGTTCGGCACGGCTTCGGCCGCTGCTGCCGAGGCCAAACCCAAGACCCGTCGTTCGCGCGCTAAGAAAGCGACCGACGCTGTCGAGGAGGCTACCGTTGTCGAGGGTGGCGAGACGAAGGTTGCCGCTCCCAAAAAGGCCGCAGCTCCCAAGAAAGCCGCTGCTCCGAAAGCCCCGAAAGCTGCCGCCGCCAAGACGGCTGCTCCGAAGGTCGCCAAGAAGACCAACGTCGGCAAGAAGATGTAATTTCTCCGGCCGAGGGGGCCGAGAGGCCTGTGGCCGGAAGATGATCGGAGGGGGCTGGAGGTGCCGGAGGAAGCCGGGGAACCGGCAAGCCGGCCGGGCTCTGTTCCGGAATACGACGAGTACCGCTGCAACGCATGTTGCGGCGGTACTCGTTTTTTAGGAAGATAGGGCGAAGAAACGGGCTATGGGAATGCAATGCACTGATAAATAGGTTTTTACCTGTATATTATGGGGAGGGGTATTTTCTTCGGCTGAAATATTGGACGAAACGATCTTTTTTGCTAACTTTGAACGCCTTTTTAGGCGGATGAATCGAAAGAAACGACGGAAGATATTGCATGGAAATTTGTAAAAACAGATCGTTCGACGACATCGTGCGCGTCCTGTACGGCACGGAGACCTTGATTCTCCCCCCCCCTTGTCGGGAGGAAATACAGGTGTGCTATGACTTTCTGAAGGAGTTTTCGAAGGAGAAAGTCATCTACGGCATCAACACCGGATTCGGGCCGATGGCCCAGTGGCGGATCGAAGATGCCCATCTGAAAGAGTTGCAATACAACATCATTCGCAGCCATGCGACCGGTGCCGGAAAGCCGCTGCCGATCGTCTGCGTGCGTGCGGCCATGCTGGCCCGGCTGCAGACTTTCGTGCAGGCCCGCTCGGGCGTGAGTCCGCAGCTGGTCGAGCAGCTGGTCGATTTCCTGAATGCAGGCATTACGCCCGTAGTTCCCGAGCACGGCAGTGTCGGGGCGAGCGGCGACCTGGTGCAGCTGGCCCATATTGCGCTGGCGCTGATCGGCGAGGGCGAAGTCTTCTACAAGGGCGAACGCCGGGAGACGGCCGGCGTACTGTCCGAAGCGGGGCTGCAGCCGTTGGCGGTCGATGTACGCGAGGGACTGGCCGTAACCAACGGTACGGCCGTCATGACCGGCATCGGGCTGGTCAACCTGTCGGAGGCCAAGCGGCTGCTGTCGTGGTCGATCGTTGCATCGGTGCTGATGAACGAAATCGCCGCGTCGTACGACGACTTCATGTCCGAGGTCCTCAATGCCCTGAAACACCACGAGGGCCAGCAGGAGATCGCGGCCCGCATGCGGGAAGCGGCGGCCGGCAGCCGGTGCCTGCGGCGACGCGAGGAGGAGCTTTATCGGGCGCAGGAGACCGCAACGTTCGAACATAAGGTGCAGCCCTACTATTCGCTGCGGTGCATCCCGCAGATTCTGGGTCCGGTTCTCGATACGATGCGGACCGTGGAGCGGGTGTTGGTCGAGGAGCTGAACGCCGTGGACGACAACCCGGTGGTCGACCCGACGACGAAAAATGTCTACCACGGCGGCAATTTCCACGGCGACTACGTCTCGTTCGAGATGGACAAGCTGAAGATCGCCGTTACGAAGATGACGATGCTGGCCGAGCGGCAGATGAACTACCTCTTCCACGACCGCATCAACGGCATCCTGCCGCCGTTCGTCAACATGGGGGTCCTGGGGCTGAACTACGGCCTGCAGGCTTCGCAGTTCACGGCCACGTCGACGACCGCCGAGTGCCAGACGCTGTCGAACCCGATGTACGTCCACTCGATTCCCAACAACAACGACAACCAGGACATCGTCAGCATGGGCACCAACTCGGCGCTCCTCTGCCGCCGGGTCCTCGAAAACAGCTCGCAGGTGCTGGCGATCCACATGATGGCCCTCGTACAGGCGGTCGACTGCCTGTCGATCGCCGACCGGCTGGCGCCGGCGACCCGCCGCCTCTACGACCGGGTGCGCGGGCTCGTGCCGGCTTTCCGGGAGGATACGCCCAAATACCGGGAGATCGAGCTCCTGCAGCGTCTGTTGTCCGAAACCGATCCTGAAGCATGATGCAAGAGGTACGATACGCCCTCGTTACGGGGGCGAGCCGCGGCATCGGCCGCGCGATTGCGGTCAAGCTTGCCGAAGCGGGATTTAGGATCGTCATCAACTACGTCTCGAACCGCGCGGCGGCCGAGGAGACGCTGGCTGCGGTGCGTGCGGCGGGTTCCGAGGGCGAGCTGCTGCCGTTCGATGTTGCCGATGCGGAAGCCGTGCAGGTGGCGGTCGCTGCGTGGCAGCAGGCGCATCCCGGGGAACACGTCTCGGTCGTGGTGAACAATGCCGGCATCCGGCGGGACAACCTGATGATGTGGATGCCCGGCGAGGAGTGGCGGTCGGTCATCGCCACGTCGCTCGACGGTTTTTTCCACGTTACGCAGCCGCTGCTGAAGGATATGCTCATCGCCAAGTGGGGCCGCATCGTCAACATCGTCTCGCTCTCCGGCATCAAGGGCATGCCCGGGCAGACCAACTATTCGGCGGCGAAGGGCGGCCTGATCGCTGCGACCAAAGCGCTGGCCCAGGAGGTCGCCAAGAAACGGGTTACGGTCAACGCCGTGGCTCCGGGCTTCGTCCGCACGGAGATGACCGGCGACCTGGACGAAGCGGAGCTGAGGAAGCAGATTCCCGCAGGCCGCTTCGGCGAGGCGGAGGAGGTGGCCGAGCTGGTGGCCTTTCTGGTCTCCGACAAGGCGGCCTACATCACCGGCGAGGTGATCTCCATCAACGGGGGTATTTACTGTTAAGCGAAAAAAGAACACGATGGATCACAGAGTCGTCATAACCGGCATGGGAATTTACTCCTGCATCGGCACGAGCCTCGACGAGGTGTCGCGGTCGCTCTACGAGGGGCGCTCGGGCATCGGCGTCGATCCGCGGCGCAAGGAGCTGGGTTATCGGTCGATGCTGACCGGTATGCTGCCGACCCCCGACCTGAAGGGAAAGCTCGACCGGCGGCAGCGCCTCTGCCTTTCGGAGCAGGGGCAGTATGCCTATATGGCCACGTCGGATGCTCTGCGGCAGGCCGGCATGGACGGCGACTACCTCGCCTCGCACGAGGTCGGCATCCTCTACGGCAACGACAGCTGCGCCGAACCCACGATCGCGGGCGTCGACATCATCCGCGCGAAGCGCAACACGGCACTGGTCGGCTCGGGCAACATCTTCCAGTCGATGACCTCGACCGTGACGATGAACCTCTCGACGATCTTCAATCTGCGGGGCATCAACTTCACGGTGGCGGGAGCCTGCGCCAGCGGCTCGCACGCCATCGGCATGGGGTACCTCCTCATCAAGCAGGGTTTGCAGGAACGCGTCGTCTGCGGCGGCGCCGAGGAGGTCAACATCTATTCGGTGGGCAATTTCGACGCGTTGAGCGCCTTCTCCGTCCGCGAGGAGGAGCCGGCCAAGGCGTCGCGCCCCTTCGATCGCAACCGCGACGGGTTGGTGCCCAGCGGCGGTGCGGCGACCGTGATTCTGGAAAGTTACGAATCGGCCGTGGAACGCGGCGCGCAGATTCTCGGCGAGGTCGTCGGCTACGGCTTCTCGTCCAACGGCGAGCATATCTCGGTGCCCAATGTCGACGGGCCGGTGCGCTCGCTGCGCATGGCGATCCGCTGTGCGGGCGTCGGCCTCGACGAAATCGGCTACGTCAACGCCCATGCCACGTCGACCCCGATCGGCGACCGGAACGAGGCCTTGGCGATCCACGAGGTCTTCGGCGCGCACCGCCCCTATGTCGCTTCGACCAAGTCGATGACGGGTCACGAGATGTGGATGGCCGGCGCCAGCGAAGTGATCTACTCGATGCTGATGATGCAGGGCGGCTTCATCGCCCCGAACCTCAATTTCGAGGAACCCGACGAAGCGTCGGCGCTGCTCGAAATTCCCGCCCGGCGCGTCGACCGGCCGTTCGACCTGTTCTTGAGCAATTCGTTCGGCTTCGGCGGGACGAACTCGACCCTTATCATAAAAAAATTCGCATAGAGAGATATGAATGCAGAGATGATGGCCAAAGTCAATCGTGTCATGGCCGAAGAGTTCGAAATCGACGAGGCGCTCATCGCGCCCGAAGCATCGCTCAAGGATACGCTGGGGTTGGACAGCCTCGACCTGGTGGATGTCGTCGTGCTGATCGACCAGAATTTCGGCGTCACGCTCAAAGGCCCCGATTTCGTGGGCGTGAAGACGTTCGCCGATTTCTACCGACTGCTCGATTCGAAGATCGATGGCTGAAACGGCCCGGCTCGGGTGGAGCGGTAAATCGCGGGGCGGGAGGTTCGGCTACCTCTTTTTCGCTTTCGTCATCCGGGTGCTGGGGCTTCGCTGCGCCTACGCTTTGCTGGAGGTCATCGCGGTCTACTTCGTTCCGTTCGCGCCGAAAGCCACCGCGGCGATCTGGAGCTACAACCGGCGCCGTCGGGGCTGCGGACGCTTCCGTTCGGCCGTGGAGCTGTATCGCCACTACTATGTCTTCGGGCAGACGCTCATCGACCGCATGGCTTTCCGCTGCGGAATGGGCGGGCGGTTCGAGTTCGAATTCGACAACTACGACCGCTTCATCGACCTCATTTCGCATTCGGGTGCGGTGATGATCGGCGCGCATGTCGGATGCTGGGAGGCCGGCACCGGTTTTTTCGGGCACTACGGCCGCAAGATCAACATCGTGATGTTCGATGCCGAGCACCGGCGGATCAAGGAGGTGCTGGCGCAGGGCGGACAGGCGGCCGACTACAAGATCATTGCGGTGAACGAAGACCCCCTGACGGCCATGCTGCAGATCAAGCAGGCGCTCGACGAGGGCGAGTACGTCTGCTTCAACGGCGACCGCTATTTGGATGCGGCGACGGCCGTGCCGGCGGAGTTTCTCGGCGGGCGGGTCCGGATTCCAGGCGGCCCGTTCCGGATCGCTTCGAGGTGCCGGCGGCCCGTGATTTTTTATTACGCCATGCGGGAGCGGGGTCGCAAGTACCGTTTCCTCTTTACGGACGTGCCGGCCGGCGAAGCCTGCGACGAGCGGCGGTTGATCGACCGGTATGTCGCTTCGTTGGAGGAGGTCGTGCGGCGCTATCCGCGGCAGTGGTTCAATTTCTATCGTTTCTGGGACGAATAAAAAGGTGATGCTATGAATCTGTTTCCGGCTTTGGAGGCGCGCTACGCCCACGAAAAACAATCGGCCGTCGAGGCGCAGCGCCTGGCGCAGGAGATCGCTTTCGCACCGGTGGTTTTCCAGGTGTCGCGGGCGATGTTGAAGTTCGGCGTGCTACAGGCCCTTTCGGAGGCTTCGCAGGGGTTGACGCGCGACGAGGTGGCCCGGCAGTGCGACCTCTCGGAGTATGCCGCGCAGGTACTGCTCGAAGCCTCGTTGTCGATCGGCACGGTGAAGGTTTCGGACGACCGCTTCCGGCTCTCGAAAGCGGGCTGGTTCCTGCTGAACGATCCGATGGTGCGGGCCAACCTCGACTTCAACCACGATGTCAACTACCTGGGGCTTTTCCACTTGGACGAAGCCCTGAAGAACGGCAAACCCGAGGGGCTGAAGGTCTTCGGCGAGTGGCCCACCATCTACGAGGGCCTTTCGCAGCTGCCTGCGGAGGTGCAGAAAAGCTGGTTCGGCTTCGACCACTACTATTCCGACGAGTCGTTCGCCGAGGCGCTGGAGGTGGTTTTCGGCGGCCGCAGGGTCCGCACGCTGTTGGATGTCGGCGGCAATACGGGCCGCTGGGCGCTGCAGTGCGTGGCTCACGATCCCGAGGTGGAGGTTACCGTCATGGACCTGCCCCAGCAGTTGGAGATGATGCGCGCTCAGACGGCCGGACAGCCGGGTGCCGACCGCATCCTCGGCTACGGCGCCGATCTGCTCGACGAGGCGACGACGTTTCCCGTGCAGCCGTTCGATGTCATCTGGATGAGCCAGTTCCTCGACTGCTTCTCGGAGGAGCAGGTGCGGAGCATCCTGCGGCGCGCCATAGCATCGATGGACGACGATACGCGGCTCTGTATCATGGAGACGTTCTGGGATCGCCAGCGTTTCGAGACGGCGGCCTACTGCCTGACGCTCACCAGTCCCTACTTCACGGCGCTGGCCAACGGCAACAGCAAGATGTACCACTCCGACGACATGATCCGCTGCGCCGAGGCCGCCGGGCTGCGGGTCGAGAAACTTTGCGACGGCTTGGGCAAGGGCCATTCGATCCTGATATGCAGACGGGGGTAGCGATTTCGGAGCTGATCCCGCAGCGGCCGCCGGTGGTGCTGGTCGACCGCTTCGGAGGGATCGACGGCGAGGGCGTGTCGCATACGGAGTTCGCCGTGGTGCCGGCATGCCTCTTCTGTGAGGAGGGGCGGCTGACCGAATGCGGCCTGATCGAGCACATGGCCCAGTCGGCCGCGGCGCGTGTCGGATGGCTCGCGCGGCAGCAGGGGCGCGACGTGGCGCTCGGCTACATCGGCTCGGTGAACCGCTTTCGGGTCGTGGCGTTTCCTCCGGCGGACAGCCGCCTGGAGACGACGATCCGGGTGGTGCAGGAGGTGTTCAACGTTTCGCTCGTGAGGGCGACGACCTGCGTGAATGGCGAGGTCGTGGCCGAAGGCGAACTGAAAATATTTTTGGACGATGCGGCGGAATAGGGGAGCCCGGCGGCCGGGCGAACCGGTCCTGACGCACACTGTTCCGCTGCGGGTGCGTTTCAGTGAGGTCGACTCGATGCGCATCGTCTGGCACGGCGAGTACGTGCGTTATTTCGAGGACGGCCGCGAGGCGTTCGGGCGTCGCTACGGCGGCATCGGGTATATGGAGATCTACGCGAGCGGACATACGGCGCCGGTCGTCGACCTGCAGGTGCACTACGTGCGGCCGCTTGCCGTGGGCGATACGGCGACCGTCGAGGTGCGCTACCTGGATTCGCCGGCGGCGAAACTCTGCTTCGAGTACGAAATCCGCCGCGATTCCGACGGCGAAGTCGTCGCCACGGGCAGCTCGGTGCAGGTCTTCGTCGATGCGCAGGGCGAGCTGTGTCTCGCGCTGCCCGACTTCTACCGCCAATGGAGAGAACGATGGCTGAAGCGATAAGACATATTTGGCTGGGGGCCGATGCGCTGGCCACGGCTTTGGGCGACCGGGCCTCGACGCTCGCCGCGATCGAGGCCGGGCGGACGGGACTGGCGGCCAGCGAGGCGCTGCGGATGGTCTGCGGTGCGATTCCTGCGGATATGCCCCTTGCCGAGCCGCTGGCGGGCTGCACCCGCATGGAGGCCTTGATGATCCGCACGATCGAAGAGGTCGTCGTGCAGTCGGGCGTCCGGCTCGACGACGGGCGCGTGCAACTCATCGTCTCCACGACCAAAGGCAACATCGACCGCCTGAAAGGGTGCGGCGCGGAGCCTCCTGCGGAGGCCTTCCTCTTTGCCTGCGCCCGCAAGGTGGCCGACCATTTCAAGGCCGCGCGGCTGCCGATCGTCCTGTCGAACGCCTGCATATCGGGCCTCTCGGCTATCATCGTCGGGCAGCGGCTGTTGCTGGCGGGCGAGTGCGACGCTGTGGCGGTCGTAGGCTGCGACTTGCTGTCGGAGTTCATCGCCGAGGGCTTCCGCTCTTTCAAGTCGGTGAGCGAACGGCCGTGCCGCCCCTACGACGCCCAGCGCGACGGGCTGTCGCTCGGCGAGGCATGCGGGGCTCTGCTGCTGACCACCGATCGTGCGCAGGCGCAGGAGCCGGCCATCGAACTGCTCGGCGGCGCCGTAACCAACGATGCCAACCACATATCGGGCCCCTCGCGAACGGGCGACGGGCTCTACTATGCGATCCGCGAGGCGATGGAGCAGGCCGGCATCGGCCCCGAAGCCGTGGGACTGGTCAACGCCCACGGCACCGCGACGCTCTATAACGACGAGATGGAGAGCAAAGCCCTCGTGTGGGCCGGTTTGGACGGTGTGCCGATGAACGGCCTGAAAGGCTATGTCGGCCATACGCTCGGCGCTTCGGGCGTGGTCGAGACGATCGTCTGCGCCGAGGAGCTGCGCCGGGGGCTCGTCTATGGGACGAAAGGCTACGGGACTTCGGGCGTGCCGTTCGCGCTGAATCTTTCGCCGCAGAACCGGCCGCTGGAACAGCCTTGTTGCGTGAAGACCGCATCGGGATTCGGCGGCTGCAATGCCGCTATCGTGCTGGCGGGCGAGGGGTGCGCGACACCGACGATCGCCCCGGCGGAGGCCTGCCGCATCGTGGAGCGCGCCGCCTACCGGCTACCGCAGTCGCCGCAGCCGTTCGGCGACTTCATCCGCGAGGAGTTCCGGGCCCTCGAAGCGCCGAACATGAAGTTCTATAAGATGAGCGACCTCTCGAAAGCCCTCTACGTAGCGGTCGAGCGCTTGTTGCGCGAGGCGCCCCTCGACGGGTGCATCGCCCCGACGGAAGTGGCCCTCGTGCTGAGCAACCGGGCGGCGTCGCTCGACACCGATCTGGAGCACCAGCGCATCCTCGACGAGGGCACCGAACCCGCTTCGCCGGCCGTATTCGTCTATACGCTGCCCAACGTCGCGGCGGGCGAGGTGTGCATCCGCCACCGCATCCAGGGCGACAACACCTTCTTCATCGACGAGGAGGGCGACGTTTCGGCCGAGCGCTATGCGCGCCTGCTGCTCGGGCAGGGGCGGGCCAGGGCGGCGATCTGCGGCCGCTGCGAGCTGTTGAACGGCCGCTGGGACGTTTCGCTGAAATTGTTGGAAACCGAATCGAACATACAATAAGTTTATGGAACAGCTGATACAGGAACTCAAGGAGCATTTGATCGAGGAGCTGAATCTCGAAGAGATCACCCCCGACGAGATCGACGCCGAAGCGCCGCTTTTCGGCGAGGGTTTGGGACTGGACTCGATCGACGCATTGGAGATCATTCTCATTCTGGAGAAGTATTACGGGGTGAAACTCCGCAACACGGCCGACGCCAAGCCGATCTTCTACTCGGTGAAGACGCTGGCCCAGTATATCGTGGACAACCGCGCATAGCATGAAGATCGCCGTCAGCGGCATAGGAGTCGTTTCGGCGCTCGGCATAGGCGTCGGGCGGAATATCGAGGCGCTGCAGCGCTCCCGAAGCGGGATCGTCGACAGCCCCCGGCTGCTCGCGACGCACCTGCGCGTGCCGGTCGGCGAAGTGTCTGCGTCCGACGACGAGCTGGCTGCGATGCTCGGCGTCGGGGCGCATGTTTCGCGCACGGCGCTGTTGGGCATGCTCGCTGCGTGGGAGGCACTCGACATGGCCGGGCCGGCCGAGGAGCTGCGCACCGGGCTGGTCTCGGCGACGTCGGTAGGCGGCATGGATCGCACCGAAGATTTCTACCGCGCCTACCTCTCCGACCCGGCCGCCGGACGGCTGCGCGACGCAGCGATGCACGACTGCGCCGCCTCGACACGGGCGATCGCCCGCTATTGCGGCATCGAGGGCTTCACGACCACGGTCAGCACGGCCTGCTCCTCGGCAGCCAATGCGATTCTGCTGGGGGCCAAACTGTTGTGGCACGGACTGCTCGACCGGGTGGTCGTCGGAGGCACCGATGCCCTCAGTCGCTTCACGCTCGGAGGGTTCAAATCGCTGCAGATTCTCGACGATGCCCCCTGCCGTCCGTTCGACGCGACGCGGGCCGGGCTGAATCTGGGCGAGGGAGCCGGATATCTGGTGCTGCAGCGCGACGATACGCTGTGTCGGGAGCCTTACGGCTATCTGGCCGGCTGGGCCAATGCCAACGACGCCTTTCACCAGACGGCCTCGTCGGAGCACGGCGAGGGGGCCTGGCGGGCGATGTCGGGGGCGCTGGAGCGGGCCGGCGCGACGCCCGACGAGGTGGACTACATCAATGTCCACGGCACCGGCACCCCGAACAACGACCTCACCGAGGGGCGTGCCCTGCGCCGCCTGTTCGGCGACCGGGTGCCGCCGTTCAGCTCGACGAAAGGCTTCACGGGCCATACGCTGGCGGCGGCCGGCGGCATCGAAGCGGTCTTCTCCGTGGCGGCGCTCCACCGGGGAGCGATCTGGCCGAACCCGAACTTCGCGCAGCCGATCGAGGAGCTGGGCTTAAGGCCCGAATGCCGCCTGCGCGAGGGCGAACCGCTGAGATACGTCCTCTCCAATTCGTTCGGCTTCGGCGGCAACTGCGCCTCGCTGCTCTTTTCGAAAAACGGATGACCGAAACCATGTGTTACCTCGAATCCATCGCTACGCACGGCATGCTCCCCGACGATCTGCGGGAGCTGATCCCCGACGCCGCCATGCGGCGCCGCATGAGCCGCATCGTGAGGCAGGGCGTGGCGACCGCCGTGGCCTGTGCGGACGGCGTGGAGCGGATCGCCGAGCTCGACGCGATCATCACGGCCACGGGTTGGGGCTGTCTGACCGACAGCGAACGCTTCCTGCGCCTCGACTGCGAGACGGAGGAGCAGCTGCTGACCCCCACGCCGTTCATCCAGTCGACCTTCAACACGGTGGGGGCGCAGATCGCCCTGCTGGGCCATAACCACGGCTATAATACGACTTACGTCCATCGGAGCCGCAGCTTCGAGAGCGCCCTTCTGGATGCCATGATGCGTTTGGAGGAGGGCGAGGCCTCGCGGGTGCTGGTCGGCGCCTACGAGGAGGAGACCCCGACGCAGCATCATATCATGGAGCGCATGGGGCGTTGGCGCAAGGCCCGCGACGGCGAGGGATGTGCTTTCGTCCTGCTGACGGCGGCCCGCACTGCGCGGAGCCTGGCAAAATTGGAACGGCTGGATTTTCCGCCGGCACCGCTCACGCCCGCGCAATGTATCGAGCGATATGCCTCGCAGCCGGAGGCGCTGCTGGTCGCGCCGGGGGCGGACGATGCCTGCTATCCGACCCGCTCCGCCGCTCTGTTCGTGCGGGGGGCCGAAGCGGTCGCGCAGGGGAGACCCGAAGCGGTGGTCTATAACGAATATTTCGGCGAAGAACCGACGGTCGTCGTGTTGAAATGGGTGCGATAGGATATACGGCGATCGGAATAGTCGCGGCGATCGCGGCTTTCGGCTTCTATGCCTCGTTCTGCATCGGCAGCGGCGTCTACCTGAAGGCACTGTGCCGCGGACGGGGCGGGGAGCGGACGATCGCGCTGACTTTCGACGACGGGCCCGACGAGCGGATGACGCCGCAGGTCTTGGATGTGCTGGCCCGCCACGGGATTCGGGCCACCTTCTTCCTGGTGGGCGAGCGGGCCGAACGCTGTCCGGAGCTCGTGCGCCGCATCGTGGCCGAGGGGCACACGGTCGGCAACCACACGTTCACCCACTCGGGGCTTTTCCCATTGCGGGGCAGCGTGCGTATGGCGGCCGAGCTGGAACAGACGCGCCGCCTCCTGCAAACCCTGACGGGCGGCAGCGTGCGGTTGTTCCGTCCGCCGTTCGGCGTAACGAATCCGCGGGTGGCGCGGGTCGTGCGCGCGGGCGGCTATACGACGGTCGGCTGGAGCGTCCGTTCGTTCGACACCGTGGCGCGGACGCCGCGGCACAAGGTGCTGGCCCGCGTGGTCGGGCGGCTGCATCCCGGGGCCGTCGTGCTGCTGCACGACCGCTGCGAGGGGGCCGACTGGCTGCTCGAAACGTTGATCGGGGAGGCCGGGAAGCGGGGCTATCGCTTCGAGACCGCAGACCGCCTGTTCAAAATAGAGGCTTATGAGAAGTAAATTGCTGTTGTTGACGTTGCTGCTGTCGTTGCTGCCTGCGGCCCTTTGCGCCCAGGAGGCGGAGAGCCGGCAGCGATTCGAGGAGGAGCTGGCGGCAAAGAGCCGGGAGATCCGTACGATCGCCTGCCGCTTCGAGCAGGTGCGCGAAAGCGCCGTGCTTAAGGATGCGGTCCGCAAGACGGGTCTTTTCCATTATAAGCGGCCCGAGCGGATGCGTCTGCTCTTTGCGGACGGCGACTGCATCACGATGAACGGCACCGACTTCCTGCTGCTGACGTCGGGCCGCCGCACGCTGGTGAAGATGCAGTCGAACCCGATGCTGCGGGAGCTGCAGCGGATTCTGGTCGCCTGCATGACGGCCGACATAGAGCGGCTGACGGTGGGGTTCGTCTCGACGCTGAGCGAAACCGCGGAACACTACGAGCTGACGCTTGCGCCACGCCGCAAAAACCGGCTGAAGAGCATCGTTCTGCTCTTTGCGAAAAAGGACATGTCGCTGGATGCGCTGCGCATGGACGAAGCGTCGGGCGACCGCATGACATACCGTTTCAGCGACAAGCGGTTCGACGAACCGGTCGCCGACGAACTCTTCGAAATCGAAAAATGATGCTGGAGAACGATCTGTACCGGATTTGCCGGCTGGAACGGCACGAGGCGGAGTATGCGGCCGAAGTTGCCCTCGACCCGCGGCATGCGGTCTACGGGGGCCACTTCCCGGGACATCCCGTAACGCCGGGCGTCTGCCTGCTGGCGATCCTCCGCGCATGCGTGGGGGCGGCGCTCGGCCGGCCGGTCGCTTTCGCCGCGATCCGGAGCTGCAAGTTCGTTGCGCCGGTGATTCCCGCGGAGGGCGAACGGTTGCGCGTCGCGTTCTCCGTGGCGGACGACGAAATACGCTGCACGATGGAGTGGCAGGGAAATACGGTCTTGAAACTTGCCGGCACGCTGGCGCCGGCCCGCGGAGTATGAACGATCCGATTCCGACATACGGCGAGCGCCTGCGGCGCATCGGTTGCATCGCGGTGATTCCGACCTACAACAATGCGGGGACGATCCTGCAGGTCATCGCCGACGTGCGCCGCTATGCCGACGATGTGCTGGTGGTCGACGACGGCTCGACCGACGGGACCTCCGAGCTGCTGCGAAGCGTCGAGGGCATCCGCACGATCGGTTACGCCCGGAACCGCGGCAAGGGGTATGCGCTGCGGCGGGCGCTGGAGGCCGCCACAGCGTGGGGATTCCGCTATGCCCTGACCATCGACGCCGACGGCCAGCATTACGCCGACGACATCCCTGTTTTCCTGGAGCATGCCGAGCGCCGGCCCGACAGGCTGCTGATCGGCGCACGCAACCTGACGGCCGACAACATGCCCTCGAAGAACACCTTCGCCAATCGTTTCTCCAATTTCTGGTTCGCCGTGGAGACGGGCATCCGCCTCTCCGACACCCAGTCGGGATTCCGGCTCTATCCGCTGGCCCCGCTCCGAGGCATCCGTCTCCTGACGTCGCGCTACGAGTTCGAGGTCGAGATCATCGTCCGGGCCGCATGGCGGGGCGTACGGGTGGAGAACGTGCCGATCCGGGTCTACTATGCGCCGCCCGAGGAGCGGGTCTCGCACTTCCGGCCGCTCAAGGACTTCACGCGCATCAGCATCCTCAATACGCTGCTGGTGCTGGGGGCCCTGCTGTATTATTATCCGTGGCGTTTCCTGCGCTCGCTGACCCGGGAGAACATCCGCGCGTTCGTGCGGGACAACATCACCCGCTCGGGCGAGCGCCCGTGCCGGCTCGCGGCGGCTGTGGGACTGGGGGTCTGCTGCGGCATCCTGCCCGTCTGGGGCTATCAGCTCCTGGTCGCGCTCGGCACGGCCCATCTGCTGCGGCTCAACAAGATCGTGGCGGCCGTCTGCTCGAACGTGAGCATCCCGCCCATGATTCCTTTTATCCTCTACGGCAGTCTGCGGATCGGGGCCTGGCTGTGGGGCGCGGAATTTTCCCTGCAGCTGTCCGATATGTCGCTCGCCGCGGCGGGCGAAATGCTGGGGCAGTACCTTGTCGGCAGCGTCGTGCTGGCTGCCGTGTGCGGCGCCGGTGCATGGGGGCTCGGTTGGGCCGTGCTCTCGTTCTTAAAACGATCGTCTCGCCATGAATAACTGTTTCGTCAGACTCTACGACTGGTTCTGCGGGCATCGCCGGCTGCTCTATCTGCTGCTTGTCGTGTGGCTCGCAGGGGCGGGGTTGCTGGCTTCGCGGATGCGCTTCGTGGAGGACATCACCAACTTCTTCTCCGGCGACGAGACGGGCCGCCGGCAGGCTCTCGTCTTCAAGAACCTGCGTCTCAAGGATCGCATGGTCATCCTGCTCGAAGGCGACGATCCCGACCGGATGATCGAGGCGGGCGAGCGGGTGGCCGAAGCGCTGGAACCGCTCGTCGACGAAGGATTGCTGCTGCGGGTCATGGAGGGCGTGGACGCTTCGACCGTCGAGCGGAGCGCGACGTTCATTTACGACTATCTGCCCTCGTTTCTGACCGAGGCGGACTATGCGCGCATCGAAGCCTCGCTCGACGAACGTTCGGCGGCGGAGGCCGTGCAGCGTTGCTTCGAGGTGCTGACCTCGCCGTCGGGACTTTTCGCCGGTGAGATGTGCCTGCGCGACCCGCTGGGGTTGGGTACGCCGCTGCTCGCGGGACTGTCGCGCTTCGGCAGTCAGGCGGAGTACGAACTCTATGCGGACCACATCTTCTCAAAAGACTTCTCCGCGATGTTCCTTTTCGCCGATCCGGCCCACGGCATGGGCAGCACGGGGAAAAACGACGAACTCATCCGCCGCATGGAGGAGGCGCTCGCGGAGGTCTCGGCGGAAACCGGCGTCGGGACGAGCTACTTCGGCGGCTCGGCCGTCGCGGTCTACAACGCCCGGCAGATCAAGCGCGACACGATGTTCACCCTGACGGTGGCCCTCGTGCTCGTGGTGCTGGTCATCACCTTGTCGCTCCGGGACCGGGGCGCCGTGCTGCTGATCGTCGTGCCGGTGGTCTTCGGAGCCTTGTTCGCGTTGGCGGCGATCAGCCTCCTGCAGGGCGAAATTTCGTCGATCGCCATCGGGGCCGGCGCCGCCGTATTCGGCATCGCCCTGAGCTATTCGATCCATGTCGTCTCGCACCATACGCATGCCGACGACCCGCGGCAGGTGGTCGCCGAGCTGGCCTATCCGATGACCGTCGGGAGCTTCACGACGATCGGCGCTTTTGTGGCGCTGCTTTTCACCCACTCCCGGCTGCTGCAGGATTTCGGGGCGTTCGCCTCGCTGACGCTGGTCGGCACGACGCTCTTCTGTCTGATCTTCCTGCCTCACTTCCTTTCGCGGGGGACGCACCGGCCGCGCCGGCTGCTGCGCGTTGTCGACCGGATCAACGGCTACGCCTACGAGCGCAACCGGTGGCTCATCGGCGGCATCGCGGCCGCGACGCTCGGGTGCGCCTTTTTCTATAACGACGTGCGTTTCGACAGCGACCTGCGGGGGCTGAACTTCGAACCCCGGCACATCGCCGAGGCGGAGCGCAAATTGGAGCGGCTGACCGGCAGCCGCGAGGCCCGGGTCTTTCTGGTAACTTCGGCCGAGACCCCGGAGCAGACCGAACGGGCCTGTGCGCAGCTGGCCGGGCGGCTCCGGGCGCTGGAGGCGGAGGGGCATATCCTCTCCAGCGTTACGGTCGAGGGTTATTTCGTCCCGGCGGCCGAGCAGCAGCGGCGCATCGAGCGCTGGAACGCCTTTTGGGCGGGGCGCCGCGAAGCCCTTGCGGCGCGTATCGACCGGGCCGCGGCCGACGCCGGCTTCCGCGAGGGGGCTTTCGACGGATTCAGGGCGCTCCTGCAGCGGGAGTACGGGGTTTGCAACTATACGGACGAAGAACTGGACGGCGTACCCTTGTTTTCGGACTGGATCAATGCCGCGGATTCGTCGTTCCTGCTGGTCTCGCAGATCGAACTGCGGGAGGAGGAGAAACCTTTCGTCTATGCCGAGCTGGAGCGTTGCGACGACACGGCGATCGTTGACCGCGGCTACTACTCCTCGCGCATGGTGGCCGACATCAACGAGGATTTTTACTTCATCCTCTTCGTCTCGTCGCTGCTGGTCTTCGGGGCTCTGCTCCTCTCGTACGGGCGGATCGAGCTGGCTCTGCTCTCGCTGCTGCCGATGCTCGTGAGCTGGGTCATCATCTTAGGGTGCATGGCGCTGCTGGATATTCCGTTCAACATCGTGAACATCATCCTCTCGACCTTCATTTTCGGCATCGGCGACGACTTCAGCATCTTCATCATGGACGGCCTGCTGGGCGAGTACGGCGAGGGACGCCACCTGTTCCGGGCGCACAAGACCGCGATCTTCTTCTCGGCGTTCACGACCATTGCCGGACTGGGCGCCCTGATCTTCGCCGGACATCCTGCGCTGAAATCCATCGCGCTGATCTCCGTGCTGGGGCTGGTCGTGGTGATTCTGGTTTCCTATACGCTGCAGCCCGTGCTGTTCCGCTGCTTCGTTTCGGGTCCCGCCCGGCAGGGTGATTTTCCCTACGCCTTGCGGGATGCGGTGCGGACGCTCTATGCGTTCCTCTACTTTCTGCTCGGATGCCTCGTCGCGCAGCTTTTCATGTGGGCGGGCTACCTCATCCCGGTGCGTCGAGTGCGGAAGCAGCTTTTGCTGCACCGGGCGATCTGCGCGTTCGCGCGCTTCTTCCTGCAGACGATCCCGGCAACGCATGTCGAGCGGCAGAACGAGACGCACGAGACGTTCGACAGACCGGCGGTCATCGTGGCCAACCACCAGTCGTTCATCGACATCCTGCTGCTGCTCGCCACGACGCCGAAGATCGTGATGGTAACGAACCGCTGGGTGTGGCGCTCGCCCGTCTTCGGTCCGATCGTCCGCTATCTGGGCGGCTTCCTGACCGACGAGGGCTACGAAGCGGCGGCCGACCGGCTGCGCGGCAAGGTGGCGGCCGGCTATTCGGTCGCGGTCTTTCCCGAGGGTACCCGCTCGGCCGACTGTTCGGTGGGCCGCTTCCGCAAGGGTGCTTTCTACCTGGCGGAGCAGCTGCGGTTGGATATTGTGCCGATCGTCATCTACGGCGCCGGCAGGGTGTCGTCCAAACGGCAGGGTTTCTACATCAAGCCCGGCCGGATCGTCGCCCGCATCTGCCCGCGGGTCGCCTGCGGCGATGCCCGGTTCGGCACGACGCTCCGCGAGCAGGCGAAGGCGTGGCGCGCCTGGTATCGGGAGCAGGATGCGGCGCTCTGCGACCGCTATGACCGGGCCGACAACCCCTATTTCCGCGATGCGCTCCGCAAGAACTATCTGTACAAGGGTCCGCTGCTGATGAGCCGGGTGCTGCGGGAGGCCCGCCGCGAGCGTTACTATGATGCGTGGGACCGGATCGTGCCGCGCACGGGAGCCGTTACGGAGATCGGATGCGGGTACGGCGCGCGGACATTGATGCTGGGCATGCTCTCCCGCCGCCGCACGATGATCGGACTGGACCGGGACGAGGTGCGGATTCGCGTGGCGGAGTACGCTTTCCTCCGGGGAACGAACATCTCGTTCGGACTTCTGAGCGACGGGACCTTGCCCGAATCGGACGCATTTCTGCTGCACGGCTTCTGTGCGGAGCAGGTCGCCCGTTGCTTAGAGCGGCTGCGGCCTGCCGGCATCGTGGTGCTAGATGGTGTACAACCGGGCGAAGTGGCTGATTTCGCCGCCCGGCACCGGCTGGAGGTGCGGACGACGGAGGAGGGATTGATTTCGATACGACGGGTCTGATGGAACGCTACGACGCAATCATCATCGGCAGTGGCTTAGGAGGCCTGGCCTGCGGCGCAATTCTGAGCCGCGAGGGCATGAAAGTCTGTGTGTTGGAGAAACACCGCACGATCGGCGGCTGCCTGCAGTCGTTCCGGCGGCAGGGGCGGCTGCTCGACACCGGTATGCACTACGTCGGAAGCATGGCGCCGGGGCAGATTCTCCACCAATATTTCCGATATTTCGGGATCGTCGACCGGCTGCGGCTCGATCCGCTGAATCCTGAAGCATTCGACCGGATTCATTTCGGCGACGAGTGGTACGACTATGCCTGCGGCTACGAACGCTTCGCCGAACGGCTGGCCGAGCGATTCCCGGCCGAGCGGGCCGGCATCGATGCCTATTGCGACTTGCTGCGGCAGGTCGGGACGACGATTTCCGCGGAGATTCTCCACACGGGGCGCCTCTCGGCCGACGGCAGCCGGTACATGGGTCTCGCGGCTTTCGATGCGATCGCCGGGTGTACCCGCGACCGGGAGCTGCAGCGCGTGCTGGCCGGCACGACGGCGCTGCACAGTCGCGACCGCCGGCGCACGTCGCTCTACGAACACGCCATGATTCAGCACTCCTACATCGAGAGCGCCTGGCGCTTCGCGGGCGGTACGCAGCACGTGGCCGATGCGCTGGCCGAGGTCATCCGCCGCCACGGCGGCGACGTGCGGCCCGGCATGGAGGTTACCCGCCTGGCGCTCGACGGCCGCAGGATCGGACATGTCGAGGTGAACGGCACGGAACGGATGGCCGGGCGCCACATCGTTTCGGCCATCCACCCGGCGCAGACGCTCGCCCTGCTGGATGGGCCGGGGCCGATGCGGCCCGCGCTGTCGCGGCACATCCGCGCGCTCGACAATTCGTACGGCATCTTCACGACCTACCTCCTGATGAAACCGGGGAGCTGTCCCTATCTCGACAGCAACTGCTACCTGCATCCCGCAGGGTCGGACGGCTGGTCCATGCGGGCGGACTACCGGGGCTGCAACCTGCCGGTGTTGCTGCTGTGCATGCAGCCTGCGCCGGACCGGAGATACGCCGAGACGGTTTCGCTGCTCGTGCCGGTAGAGGCCGGCGAGCTGGCTCCGTGGGCCGACACGACGGTCGGGCACCGGGGCGAGGCTTATGCCGACTGGAAAATGCGCCGGGCCGAAGCCTCGATCGACTTTGCGGCGCACTACTTCCCGGCGCTCCGCTCGCAGATCGAGGCGGTGCACACCGCTTCGCCGCTGACCTACCGCGACTATACGTCGACCCCCGGCGGCTCGGCTTACGGCATCGTGAAAGATTGCCGCAACCCGCTGCTGACGCATCTGTCGGTGCGTACGCGGGTCGAAAATTTGCTGCTTACCGGGCAGAACATCAACGTCCACGGCGCGCTGGGCGTCTGCGTCAGTGCGGCGGCCACCTGCTGCGCGCTGCTCGGCGAGGAGTATCTGACCAAAAAGATCGGCTATGAATAGAGGAGTGAAATTCGGATGTCTGGTGCCGGCGGCACTGCTGGCGGCGGGGCTGCTCGGGCTGGTCGCGTGGATCGGCATAGCCGTTGCGACCGCCGACGGGAAACGTCCCGACCTGACGGTGCGGCCGGCGGATTATCCGCTGTCGGTCGACCGGGATTCGCTGCGCGTATGCCGCGGCCATGTGCTGCTCCGCAGCTCCTACGGAGTGTGGGAGGCTCGGATTTCGGGCCCGGCCGAAGAGCGGGGTGCGGCGCTGGGAGCGCTGGGGCAGGACCTGCTTCGCTTTCAGGAGGAGACCTTCGTCCGGCAGATCCGCCGCTTCATCCCCTCGGAGCGATACCTGCGGCTGCTGCACAAGCTGACCCTCTTTTTCAATCGCCGGCTGGCCGATTACGTACCGGAGGAGCTGCGGCGGGAGATCGCGGCGATGTCCGAATTTTGCAGCCATGACTTCGACGGTTTCGGCTCGCCCTATCTCCGTCAGCTCAACTACCACGCCGCCCACGACATCGGCCACGCCATGCAGGAATACATGCTCGTGGGATGCAGCGCCTTTGCCGTGCGGAACGGTGCCAGTGCCGATTCGACGCTGCTGGTGGGGCGCAACTTCGACTTCTATGTCGGCGACGACTTCGCGGCGAACAAGTTGGTGAGCTTCGTCGAACCCGACCGGGGCTATCGTTATGCGTCGGTCGGATGGCCCGGCATGATCGGGGTGCTGTCGGGGATGAACGAACGGGGGCTGACCGTAACGCTCAATGCGGCCAAAGGGCCGATTCCGACCTCGTCGGCGATGCCCGTTTCGCTGCTGGCCCGCCGGATGCTGCAGTATGCGGCGACCGTCGACGAGGCCCGGGCCATAGCCGACAGCTGCCGGACGTTCGTCTCGGAGTCTTTCCTCGTTACGGCGGCCTGCGGCCGCGAAGCGGCAGTGATCGAGAAGACGCCCGAGCGGCAGGCGCTCTTTGTGCCGGAGGGCGACGTGCTGCTCTGCACGAACCACTACCAGTCGGCCTCCTTTGCCGATGATCCGGTCAACCGGGCGAACATCGCCGATACCGACAGCGAATACCGCCTCCGGCGGCTTGCCGAACTGCTTGCCGAGCGAGCGCCGCTGGACCCGACGTCGGCTGTCGGCGTGCTGCGCGACCGCAGGGGGCTGGGCGGCCGCGACATCGGGCTGACCAACGAAAAGTCGATCGACCAGTGTCTGGCGCACCATTCGGTCGTCTTTCAACCCGAACGGGGCCTCATGTGGGTCTCGACTGGGCCGTGGCAGGCGGGCGCCTACCTGTGCTACGACCTGAACCGGGTCTTTGCGCTGTCTGCTCCGGCGCCGGACGGCTTTGCGGATGCCGCACGCACGATCGCGGCGGATTCGGCGTTCCTTGCGCAGGAGTACCCCCGCGTGTGCGAATACCGGCGCCGGGCCGCCGAGGTTCGCCGGGCCATCGAACGCGGGGAAGAACTTGCGGCGGAGGCTGTCGACAGCTTGGTTGGGACGAATCCCGCATATTTCGAATCCTATGTACTGCAGGGGGACTATTTCTGCCGGCGAAAGGATTACGGGGAAGCTGTCCATGCCTGGTGGCAGGCCCTCGACCGGGAGATTCCCCGGCGGGCCCAGCGTGAAGAGATCGAACGAAAAATCACACGCTATGATAAAAAACAATAATCTGCACCGCAGTTCCCGGGCGGAGATCGCGGCTTTTCAGGAGGCCCGCCTGCAGGAGGAGCTGCGCTATCTTCAGGAACATTCGCGCTTCTACCGTACGATGTTCGAGACGCAGGGCATCGACATCGCCCGGATTCGCCGTCTCGAAGACCTGCGGCAGCTGCCTGTTACGACGAAGCAGGACCTGCAGCTGCACAATGCCGATTTCGTCTGTGTGCCCCGTCGAGAGATCATCGATTACGTAACCACCTCCGGGACGCTGGGCGAGCCGGTAACGTTCGCCCTCACGTCGGGCGATCTGGACCGCCTGGCCTACAACGAAGCCAGCTCCTTCACGATGGCGGGGTGCCGCCCCGGCGACGTGCTGCAGCTCATGACGACCATCGACCGCCGTTTCATGGCCGGGCTGGCCTACTTCCTGGGGGCCCGGGAGCTGGGCTGCGGGGTCGTCCGGGTCGGCAACGGCATTCCCGAGCTGCAGTGGGACACGATCCGGCGCGTGCAGCCGACGACGTGCCTCGTCGTGCCGTCGTTCCTGCTGAAACTGGTGGACTACGCCGAAGCCAGCGGGATCGACTATGCGGGCTGCTCGCTGCGGCGGGCGATCTGCATCGGCGAGGCGCTGCATACGCCCGACGGCGCGATGACTACGCTGGGCCGGAAGATCGCGGCTCGCTGGCCCTCGCTGGAGCTCTTTTCGACCTACGCCTCCACCGAGATGCAGTCGTCGTTCACCGAATGCGAATGCCATGCGGGGTGCCACGTGCCGGTCGATCTGGCGATCGTGGAGTTCCTCGACGATGACGACAACCCCGTTCCGGCCGGGCAGCCGGGCGAAGTTACCGTTACGACGTTGGGCGTTCGGGGCATGCCGCTGCTGCGCTTCAAGACCGGCGACATCTGCATCCACTACGACGAACCGTGCGCCTGCGGCCGCCACTCGGTGCGTCTGAGTGCGGTGCTGGGACGCAAGGGCCAGATGATCAAGTTCAAGGGCACGACGCTCTATCCGCCGGCGCTGTTCGACATTCTGGACAATATTCCGGAGGTGGTGAATTATGTCGTCGAGGTCTTCACCAACGCCATCGGCACCGACCAGGTGCAGATCCGGGTCGGCAGCCGCAACCGCAGCGACGGCTTCGTCAAGCAGATCAAGGACCTCTTCCGCTCGAAAGTTCGCGTGGCGCCCGACGTCGTTTTCGAGGAGCCCGAGACGATCGCCCAGCTGCAGATGCCCGCGACGAGCCGGAAAGCCGTCAAATTTTTCGATCGAAGAACCCTAAATACCTTTTAATCTTATGATGATGAAACACATTCTTTTGGCAGGGTGCCTCCTGCTGGCTGTGGGGGCACGGGCCGAGGCCCGGCATCGGATCGCCGAGGCGGATACCGTCTACATGTACGGTGTCGACTATTCCGGAGTCAAGGCGGTCGGCGTCGACGAGTCGGAGCTCCGCTTCGTTCGGACTTTCGAGGAGATCAACGACCTCTTTCTTTCGCAGTCCGAGAAGTACGATTGTGGCCACATGATCAACAAAACGATTCTGGTCGACATCGACCCGATCTGCCGGCATAACACGGCGGCGGACTATTCGGGCATGATTCAGAAACGGCGGAATGTCGGTGCCTCGGTGGATGTCGCCGCGGCGGTAGCGAGCTACCGCCTGCAGGAGACGGAGGGCGTCGGCATGGTCTTCATCGCCGAATTGCTGGACAAGGGACGCGGCTGCGCGGTCCATCATGTCGTCTGCTTCGACATCGCCACCCGCGAAGTACTCTTCGACCGCCGGGTCGAGACGAAAGCCGGCGGTTTCGGCCTGCGGAACTACTGGGCCAATACGGTCTATCAGGTGATTCGTCGGGTTCGGATCGCGGAGTAGTTTCCTCCCGCGTTTCCCGAAAACAACAAACCCCGCTGAACGTAAGTTCAGCGGGGTTTTCAGTGCCCAGGACAGGAATCGAACCTGCACGCCTTGCGGCACACGCACCTGAAACGTGCGCGTCTACCTATTCCGCCACCTGGGCATGGTAGGATTTACGAGGTGCAAAGATATACGCTTTTTTCCGAAAAGCAAATAAAATGGTGGAAAAAATTACTTGTTCAGGAATTTGTATTGGAAAAGCAACAGGTAGACCACAGCCACGGAAATATAGGTGTCGGCGAGGTTGAAGATCGCGCCGAAGAAGTAGTTGTTGCTGTCGACCAGAAAGCGCAGGAAGCGCGGCACGCTGTTCCACTGGAAAAGCGGGAAGTAGAACATATCCACGACCTTGCCCATCATGAAACCGGCATAGTGGCCTCCGAAATGTGCGACGGCATAGGGCGTCGACTCCGAGAAGAGCAGTCCGTAGAAAGCGCTGTCGAGAATGTTGCCCACGGCACCGGCGAAGATCAGGGAGAGGCCGACGATGACCCCGGCCGGGGTCTCTTTGCGGTGGCGGAGCAGCCGGACGATCAGCCACGCGATGCCTCCGGAGAGCACGATGCGGAAAAGGCCGAGCAGCAGCTTGCCCCAGTCGAATCCGCCGCCCGAAGCGATGTGCATGCCGAAAGCCGCGCCGTTGTTCTCGATGAAGCGGAGCTGGAACCAGTCGGGGAATACGACGATCGCCTCGTCGAGGGCCATGTGGGTCTTGACCCATATCTTGAGGGCCTGATCCGCAACGAGTAGCAGCAGGACCAGCAGGGATACTTTTTTCAGATTCATGGTGTCGTTTTTTCAGGACAAAGATAGTGCAAGCCGAGGGCAAAAGCAAACGAAGTTTGCATTTTGCCGAGGCGCCGCCTGTCTAAGCTGCAGGCAAAGTGTGCAAGCAGTCTCTGTCCTCGCTCAATCGCAGAGTTCACCTTTAACGTTTCAATTTTCACTTTGATAAAAAGCAGCTTTGCAGATGCTGGACGCAGCGCACGGAGAAGCCGAAAGCGCGAGGATTGCCGTGCAATGGGCGGACACTCGAAGCGTCAACGTGCAGGTAGCCCGCATTGGCATTATCGGCCGTCAAGGCCGTAGAAGACCAATAGACTCCTGAACCGCCGACATTCGTCAAGTCTCCCGTCGTATAGTTGCGGAAGCCCGAAGCAGGCGTAAAAGCAATCGCTCGGATGAATGCCGGAGCGAACGGCCCTCCGGCAGACTGGTGTGTATACCGACCTAAGACTTGGATCGGTTTTTTGAAAGGCATCTTTCCTAAAACCGGCCTCTTAGGCCGGGGATTGCTGAATCTGCGGCCACACTACCGAAAACCTTGATCTCCGTTATTCCGGGCTAAGCTGCTTTGTTGGGGCAAATATAGGTTATTTCTTTAGAAAAAGGCAGCTTTGCAGCTGCTGGATTTGCCGCTTTTTGTACCGACAAAAAGCGGCGGAAAAAACTCTCCTCACGGACGTCTCCGCCGGCTACGGACGGACTAACGCTGCTCCGGGCGCCTGTTCGCGGGGTATAACCCTGCCCCTCCGCTGACGCTTTTAGTCCGTCCTACGCTTAACGGCTCCGACGTCGAGTTCGGAATTATGGCCGTTCATGACGGTGGACTTTATTATGGTTGTAAAATTCACCTTTCACTTTTCACCTTTTCAACTTTTACCTTGAATAAAAAGCAGCCTGCAGATGCTGGACGCAGCGCACGGGGTAGCCGAAGGCACGAGAAAGACCGCCAATCGGGCCAACATATGTGGCGTAGAAATCCAAAACGCCCGCATTTGCATTCCCTGCAGCGTAAGGCGTAGAGGACCAAGAGTAGCCATACATGCCTACACCCCACAAATCTCCCGACGTGTCGAGGCGGCGGCCCGAAGCAGGCGCTAAGCAATCCATTGAATGAATACCGGAGAGAAGCGCCCTCCGGCAGACTGGGGTGTACAACCTGTGGCACTCCATCAGAGCGCTGCAGGTAGATTGCTGAATCTGCGGCCGCACTAACGAAAACCTTAATCTTCGTTATTCCGGGCCGAAGCTGCTTTGCTGAAGCAAATATAGATTATTCTTTCAAAAAAGCAGCCCGTAGATGCTGGACGCAGCGCACGGGGCGCGCGATTGCCCGGTTTCCGCTATTGAGCGGGTTCACACCGTCGGCGTTGAAGTTCATGAAGCCGCCATTGGCATTGCCCGCCGCCTGCGGCGATGACGACCATGCGTAGCCGTTCGTGCCGACGTTCGTCAGGGCTCCCGACGTGTTGTTGCGGTAGCCCGAAGCAGGTGTGAACAGCAATCGCTGGGATGAATGGCGGAAAGGATGCGGTGCATGCTCTCCGGCAAGCTGGGATGTAAACCGACCTAAGTCCAGACTCGGTTTTTTGAAAGTACCTTTTTTAAAACCGCCCTCTTAGGCCGGGGATTGCTGAATCTACGGACCGCACTGGCGGAGGCCGTAACCCGCCGCCACTCCGGGTCGCTGGCTGCTTTCAGGCTCCAAGATACAAAAAAGTCGCTTTTATATTATAGGTATGGAGCCTTTCGGAATGCCTCCTCGGCGCTTTTTTCATTTTTTTTGACAAAAAGATGCGAAAATATTTGCAGGTTCGAAATTTGTCGCTACCTTTGCATCCGCATTTGAGAAAAGCACGGTTCTTACAAGGTTGAAGGTTTACTGTAAAGGAGCTGGAAATCCTTTGTGAACGGTGCCCGATCGCAGAAATGCAAGGTTCTTGAAAAAATATTTGCAGGATTGAAAAAGATGGTTTATCTTTGCAGTCCTTTCGCATCGCAAATGCGAAGTTTTTTCAACAAGGTTCTTTGAATTACTGGTTATATTTTGAGAGAAAAGAAATGTAGTATTTATCTGTCAATTTCCTTGAACGAGGAATAGAAGTAGTCAGGACTCTAACAATACATTATTTTATACAATGGAG
>CAZIUJ010000003.1:0-36247 GCA_964542345.1 uncultured Alistipes sp. | reverse complement strand
GGTGGGGCCAGCGCATCCCGGCCTGGTACCTGCCCAAAGGCGGTTTCGTCGTGGCCCCGACGCCCGAAGAAGCGCTCGAAAAAGCCCGCGCGAAGACGGGCGACGCGACGCTGCGGCTCGAGGATCTGCGACAAGACGAAGATGTGCTGGACACGTGGTTCTCGTCGTGGCTGTGGCCGATCTCGGTCTTCGACGGAATCCGCCGTCCCGACAACGAAGAAATCCGCTACTACTACCCCACGAACGACCTGGTAACGGGCCCCGACATCATCTTCTTCTGGGTGGCCCGCATGATCATGGCCGGCTACGAATACCGCGGCGAAAAACCCTTTGCGAACGTCTACTTCACGGGCATCGTCCGCGACAAGATCGGCCGCAAGATGTCGAAGCAGCTGGGCAACTCGCCCGACCCGCTCGACCTGATCGAGAAATACGGCGCCGACGGTGTGCGTCTGGCGATGCTGATGTCCTCGTCGGCGGGCAACGATGTGATGTTCGACGAAGCGCTCTGCGAACAAGGCCGCAACTTCGGCAACAAGATATGGAACGCCTACCGCCTGGTCAACGGCTGGAAAGTGGACGACAAAGCGTCGCAAAGCGAGAACGACCGGCTGGCCGTCGCGTGGTTCCGGCAGGCGCTGAGCCGCGCGCTGCGCGACGTGGAAGAAGATTTCCGCACGTACCGCATTTCGGAAGCCTGCACGACGCTCTACCGGCTGTTCTGGGACGACTTCAGCGCCCAGTACTTAGAGATGGTGAAGCCCGCCTACGGGCAGCCCACGGACCCGGCGACGATGAACGAGACGCGCGCCTTCTTCGATGCCCTGATGCGGGCGCTGCATCCTTTCATGCCGTTCGTAACGGAAGAAATCTGGCAAGACCTTGCGCCCCGCGCCGAAGGCGATTCGATCTGCGTAGCCCCGATGCCGCGCCCCGAAGCCGAAGATGCCGCGCTGCTGGCCCGCTTCGAACTGGTCCGCGAAATTGTCTCCGCGGTGCGCAACATCCGCAACCAAAAGAACCTCCCGCAAAAAGAAGCCCTGAAGCTGCAAGTAATCGCCGATGACAACTACCCGGCCGAATACGCCCCCGTGCTGACGAAGATGGCCAACCTGTCGGCTATCGAAACCGTGGCGGAAAAAGACCCGGCGGCGGCCTCGTTCTTAGTCAAGACGACGCAATACTTTGTACCGCTGTCCGGCATGCTCGATGCCGAAGCCGAACGCAAGAAACTGACCGACGAACTGGCCTACTGCGAAGGATTCCTGGCCTCGGTGCTGAAGAAACTTTCGAACGACCGCTTCGTGGCCTCGGCGCCCGAAAAAGTCGTGGCCAACGAACGAGCCAAGCAAGCCGACGCCGAAGCCCGCATCGCCGCGATCAAGGCGCAACTGGAAACGATGAAATAATTCACAATTCAAAATTCATAATTCAAAATTTTCCGAAGTTCGGACAAACAATTATGAATTATGAATTGTGAATTTTGAATCGAGCATTCAACCCTCCATATACTTGGCACCGATCACCATCTACACCGACGGTTCGGCCCGGGGAAATCCCGGGCCGGGCGGGTATGGCATTGTCCTGATCTCGGGGCCCCACCGCAAGGAACTGTCGCAAGGCTACCGCCGGACGACCAACAACCGCATGGAACTGATGGGCGTCTGTGCGGCCCTCGAAGCCCTGAAGTTCGACGGCTCGGACGTTACGATCTACTCCGACTCGAAATATGTGGTCGACGCCGTGGAAAAAGGCTGGCTTTTCGACTGGGAGAGGAAGCTCTTCCGCGGCAAGAAGAACCCCGACCTGTGGATGCGCTTCCTGCGAGCCTACCGCCGCCACAAAGTCCGCTTCGTATGGGTCAAGGGACATGCCGAGACCGCGGAAAACAACCGCTGCGACCAACTGGCCGTGGCGGCGGCCAACGGCGACCGGCTGCCGGAAGACGTGGGATACGAAAAGTGAAAGGTGAAAGGTGAAAAGTGAAAAGTGAAAGGTAAAAAGTAACAAAGAACAAAGTCCTCCCGCAGGGGGATTAAAAGGTGAAAAGTGAAAGGCTTTATTGGTTGCCATCTGCTTTTCACTTTTAACTTTTCACCTTTAACCTTCGGCGGTTGACTTTCTACTGCGAAAAATGCTTTTGTTGCGGAGCGGCGCATGGCGGGTTCGGGCGAAATCCCTAAATTTGTAGGAAACCAAACCCGAACCGACCTATGAAACGACTCTGCACGGCCGTGGCGGCGACTCTGCTGCTGGCCGTATCGATGCCGGCGCATGCCGCGGTGCGCATGCCGGCCATCCTCTCGGACAACATGGTGCTGCAACAAGAGAGCCGCGCAGCAATATGGGGCCAAGCCGACCCGAAAGAAAAAATCGAGGTGAAGACCTCGTGGGACGGCCGCGTCTACCGCACGACGGCGGACCGCAACGGACGCTGGCGCGTAACGATCGAGACCCCCGCTGCCGCGAAGAACCAACAGCTCACCGTCAGCGGCCAGGAAAACACCGTGGTGATCCGCAACATCCTTATCGGCGAAGTATGGCTCTGCTCCGGGCAGTCGAACATGGAGTTCCCGACAGCCCGCCACCCCAAGAACAAGTGGATGACCGGCATGGTCGACTACGACCGTCAAATGCGAGATGCCGAAGACGGCGACCTGCGCCTTTTCCATGTCGAACACCGATTGGCGCCCGACGGCGAACTGGACGACTGCACGGGCCGCTGGGAAATCTGCACGCCGGAGAACCTCCGGGAGTTCTCGGCCGTGGGCTTCGTCTTCGGACGCGAACTTCGCAAAGCCCTACGACAACCCGTCGGCCTGATCCAGGCGACGTGGGGCGGCACGCACGCCGAGTCGTGGATGCCGAAAAAGACGATGGCCGGCAACAAGTTCTACGCCGACGTGCTGGAAGAATACGACCCTGCCAACATCAAGCGTCAGAAAGACTGGTGCAAGGTCCCGGCGACGCTCTGGAACGGCATGATCCGTCCGATCGTACCCTACACGGTCAAAGGCTGCGTCTGGTATCAGGGCGAATCGAACTCGGTGCGTGCGGAGAAGTACCAACAAGTATTCACGCAGCTGATAACCGCATGGCGCAAGGCGTTCGAAGCGCCCGACATGCCTTTCTACTTTGTGCAGATCGCACCCCACTATCAACAACCCGCAACCATTCGCGATGCGCAGTTCCGCACGTGGCGCGCCGTCAAACACACGGGCATGGCCGTCATCACCGATGCCGGCGACTCCTTAGACATCCACCCGCGCAACAAGCAGATTCCGGGCGAGCGGCTGGCCCGCTGGGCGCTCAACCGAGACTACGGCCGCGAAGTGGCGTGCGAAAGCCCCTACTATCTGTCGCATCGCACGGAAGGCCGGACGCTGGCGGTGAAATTCGCCCACGCCGAAGGGCTGCATGCCGCGACGGGCGACCGCATCGAAGGATTCCTCCTGGCGGGAGCGGACCGCCGCTTCTATCCGGCCGAAGCTACGGTGGCCGGTGATGAAATCCGGCTGACATCCCCGCAAGTGGAGGCCCCCGTAGCCGCCCGCTACGGCTGGGGCAAGTGGTTCCGGGTCAACCTGGCCAACGGCGCCGGACTGCCCGCCGTGCCGTTCCGCACGGACGACTGGGCCCCCGACAGCTACGCCCGGCGGTTCGCCGACTCGGAGATGCGCCGCTTCCCCGAAGCCTGGCAGCTCGACCACGGCAAACGCCTCTTCTTCGGCTATGCGCAAGGCGTAGGCTGCTGCGCGATGCTGCGCATGTGGAAAGCGACGGGCGAACGCCGCTACTTCGACTATGTGGAACAGTGGGCCGACGCCCTTGTCGACGAACGGGGCGACATTCACCTTTATGACCGGGCGTCGTACAACATCGACTACATCAACTCGGGCAAGGTGCTCTTCGACTGCTACCGCGAAACGGGCAAGGAGAAGTACCGTCAGGCGATGGAGCGGCTCGTCGACCAGATGCGCCTCCACCCCCGCACGTGCGACGGCGCCTACTGGCACAAGCTGATCTACCCGCACCAAATCTGGCTGGACGGGCTCTACATGGCCTCGCCGTTCCTGGCGCAATACGGTGCCGAGTACGGCAAGCCGGAGTGGATCGACGAAGCGGTCAAGCAAATCAAGCTCTGCCACCAACATACCTACGATGCCGCGACGGGGCTCTACCACCATGCGTGGGACGAAAGCCGCACGCAACGCTGGGCCGACCCCGCGACGGGCCACTCGCCCAACTTCTGGGGCCGTTCGGTCGGCTGGTGGATGATGGCGTTGGTCGACAACCTCGACTACATCCCCGACGACCACCCCGACCGCTCCTATGTGATCGCCCTGATTCAGGGGCTGGCCGACGCCCTGCCCAAGTATCAGGACAAGGCGGGCCTGTGGTATCAGGTGCTCGACTGTCCGACGCGCAAAGGCAACTTCCCCGAAGCCTCCGTAACGGCGCAGCTGATGTATGCCTACGCCAAAGCGGTCAACCGGGGCTACATTGCCGAGAGCTACCGCCGATATGCCGAAAAGGCGTTCGAGGGGCTGCGCAACAAACTGTTAGGCGAAAATGCCGACGGCACGCTGACCCTCACGCGCTGCTGCCAGGTAGGCGGCTTGGGCGGCACGCCCTACCGAGACGGCAGCTTCGAATACTACATCGGCGAAAAGATGCGCGACAACGATGCCAAAGCGACGGGTCCTTTCATCATGGGCTGCTTGGAATTGGGGAAATAACCGCTTACGACCATGAAACGACTCCTACTGGCCGCGCTGGCACTCGGATGCGCGGCGCTCCCTGCCCGGGCACAAGACCCGCGCGAACGAGTGTACAACTATGAAGTGCTCCGCCCGAGCCACGAAGCCAAGCCCCCGGTGGAAGGCTACGCGACGCAGCGCGTGAGCGAACGCCTCGGCCGCTCGCTGACGGCCCGCCCGACGCCCGACGGAAAAGGCGTCTACCTGAGCTGGCGCCTCCTGGCGTCGGATCATCCCGAAATAGGCTTCGAAGTCTACCGCACGGCCGACGGAAAGACCGAGCTGCTGAACCGCAAGCCGATTACGGCGACGACCGACTTCGCAGACCCGGCGCCTGCGGAAAAAGCGGTCTACCGGATAGTGCCCCGCTACGGCGACCGACGGCTGCCGGCATGCGGCGAAATCGAAGTAGACCTGGCCGCGCTGCGCGCGAGCAAGCCCTACACGGCGATTCCGATCGCGGGACGTGCGGGCAAATTGGGCGTGGGCGATCTGGACGGCGACGGCGAATATGATTTCGTGGTGCGCACGCCCGACACGAATGTCGACCCCGGGGTGCAAGGCCGCCACTACGATTCGGTCTACATGATTGCGGCCTACCGCCGAGACGGCAAGAAGCTATGGGAATACGACTTGGGCGAAGGGGTGGAGCCGGGCGTCTGGTACTCGCCCTATGCGGTCTACGACTTCGACGGAGACGGCCGTGCGGAAGTGGCGCTGCGCATCTGCCCCGACGGCAAGCGCGACGACCGCCACCGCGTAGGCACGGGCAACGAATATCTGGTTGTGCTCGACGGCCTGACGGGCCGCGAAATAGCCCGTGCGCCGTGGATCGAACGCACGCCGCGCCTGGGCGACCTCAACCGGCAGAACCGCCACCAGATAGGCATGGCCTACCTCGACGGCCGCACGCCGGCCATCATCGTGGCGCGCGGCACCTACCGGGCCATGCTGGCCGAAGCCTGGCAACTGCACGACGGGGGCCTGACGCGCCTGTGGCGCTGGGACGGCGACGAAGAGAACCCGGTGATCCGCAGTCAAGGCTCGCACAACATGGTGGCGGGCGATGCCGACGGCGACGGCCGCGACGAAATCCTCTTGGGCGGCTGCATGCTGGACGACAACGGCACGCTGCTCTGGTCGGCGGGCATCGGCCACCCGGACAAAACCTACATGACCGACATCGACCCCCGGCGCCCGGGCATGGAGGTGCTGCTGTGCGGCGAAATCAGCAACGATGCGGGCCGCGGCGTCTGCTGCGTGGATGCGGCGACGGGCGAGCAGGTGTGGAACCTCGGTCTCCCGACGACGCACGTGGGCGACGGCATGGCGGCCGACATCGACCCGAAACATCCGGGGCTGGAGTGCTTCGCCAAAGAAGACCGCAAAGCCGGCAGCGAAAGCCGCTACCTGACGACGGCGCAAGGCAAGCGCATCGAGAACCGCCCCGTACCGGAATGCCGCAACTGGGTCTGGTGGGACGGCGACCTGCTGCGCGAAACGGTGCGGGGCACGCAGATCGTCAAGTGGCCCGACGAAACGATAGCCGACGGCATCGAAGGGGCGATTCTGCTGATCGCCGACCTCGCGGGCGACTGGCGCGAAGAGATCGTAACGGCCGTAGACGGCGAGCTGCGCATCTACGCCACCGACCGTCCGGCCCGCGACCGCCGGACGACGCTGATGCAAGACCCGCTCTACCGCAGCTATGTGGCCGAACGCAGTCAAGGCTACCCCCAAAGTCCCGTACCCTCGTACTATTTAGGAGAAAAATAAGATGAAACGAACGATCACGACCCTCCTGCTGAGTGCGCTGGCCCTGACGGCGGCCGCGCAGACGTCCGGCGACGACCTCTACGACGACCTGCCGTTCGAGATGCCGCGGGTGGTGCTGCCCGTCATTCCGGCACGCGAAGTTGCGATCGGCGACTTCGGCGGCGACCCGAGCGGCGAACGGCTCTCGACCGAAGCGTTCGCGGCGGCGATCGACCACCTGGCCGCTCAAGGCGGCGGCACGCTGCGCGTACCGGCGGGCGTCTGGCACACGGGCCCCATCGTGCTGCGCGACAACATCCGGCTGGAAGTGGAACGCGGCGCGATCATCCTCTTCTCCAACGACAAGGAGCTCTACCCGCTGGTCGAGACCTCGTTCGAAGGCTACGACCATACGCGGCGCTGCCAGTCGCCCATCTCGGCGCGCGGAGCCCGCAACATCGCCATCACGGGCCACGGCGTCATCGACGGAAACGGCGAATACTGGCGGCCCCTGAAACGCGAAAAGGTGAACGAAAGCACGTGGCGCCGCATCACCGCGCGCGGCGGCTGCTACAAGCGCCCGACCTACTGGTTTCCGAGCGAAGAAGCCCTCCGGGGCGATGCCGTGGCCGACATGAACGTGCCGCGCACGCTGACCACCGACGAAGAGTGGGCCGCCGTGAAAGATTTCCTGCGGCCGGTGCTGGTGAGCCTGATCGACTGCGAAAACATCCTGCTGCAAGGCGTGGTCTTCCAGAACTCGCCGGCGTGGAACATCCACCCGCTGCTCTGCCGCCACCTGACGATCGAAGGGATCACGGTGCGCAACCCCTCCTATGCGCAAAACGGAGACGGGCTGGACATCGAGTCGTGCCGCAACGTGGTGGTACGCGACAGCCGCTTCGACGTGGGCGACGACGGCATCTGCATCAAGAGCGGCAAGGACGAAGACGGCCGCCGCCGGGGCGTGGCGACCGAAAACGTGGTGGTCGACGGCTGCACGGTCTTCCGCGGCCACGGCGGATTCGTGGTGGGCAGCGAAATGTCGGGCGGCGTGAAGAACGTGCTGGTGCGCCGCTGCAACTTCGTGTCGACCGACGTGGGGCTGCGCTTCAAGAGCCGCCGCGGCCGCGGCGGCGTGGTCGAAAACATCCATGTCTACGATACGGCCATGTCGGACATCGCGACCGAACCGCTGCTGTTCGACCTCTTCTACGGCGGCAAGTCGGCGGTCGAAGTGCTCGAAGCGGGCGACGAAGAACGGGCCTCGGAAGTCGTGCCGCCCGTCGACGAGACGACGCCGGCCTTCCGCCGCATCGACATCCGCCGGCTCCGCTGCTTCGGAGCGCGGCGGGCGATGTTCTTCAACGGCATCCCCGAGATGCCCATCGAGGGAATCCGCATCCGCGACACCCGCATTCGTTCGACCGCGGGCGGCGAAATCCGCCATGCCGAAAAGGTCGTGCTGGAAAACGTAACCATCGATGCGGAAGAAGGTCCGGCGCTGAAAATCGCCGACTGCCGGGAAGTAGACCTGCGAGGATTCACGGGCGAAGTTGTCCGGTAAGCGAGCCGGCCGGGAAAAGTCAAAAACCGTATAATTTTCAGCTCAGAAAGCCTTCGAACCGGGTTCGGAGGCTTTTTTCGTGGCCGGAGAAAAAGCAAAATACGCAGGATATTCAAAAATTTTAGATTTTTATTCAAAAAAATCACTATCATAAAAAACAGTCGCAAAATCATTTTTTCGGTCCGCCGTCCGGCAAAAACTCGCTATTTTTGGAAAAACAATCGAAAACCGAGCTCCGCTAACCCTGCTTTTATGGAACCGAAACACTTCATAGCGATCGACCTGGGAGCCACGAGCGGCCGGGCGATTCTGGCGACGGTGTCCGCCGAACGTACCGAGATGGAGACGCTCCACCGTTTTCCGAACCGGCTGCTCTGCCTCCACGGCAAATACTACTGGAACCTCTACGCCCTCTACGAAGAGATCGTCGAAGGACTCCGCATAGCGGGAAGCCGGGGCGTGCGCATCGAATCGATCGGCATCGACACGTGGGGCGTCGACATGGCGTTCGTTGCCCAGGACGGCACGCTGGCCGGACTGCCGCGCGCCTACCGAGACCCCTACACCGACGGAGTGCCCGAAGCGTTCTTCGCCGAGTGCATGCCGCGCCGCGAAGTCTACGACCGCACGGGCATTCAGTTCATGAACTTCAACTCGCTCTACCAACTCCGTGCGGCCCGCAAAGAAGGGTGCGCCGCGCTGGAACGAGCCCGGCACATCCTCTTCATACCCGATGCGCTGGCCTACCTGCTCACGGGCGAAGCGGTCTGCGAATACACGGTCCTGTCGACCTCGCAATTCATGGATCCCCGCACGAAGCGCCCCGATGCCGAACTGCTTGCGAAAGCGGGCATCGACGCCGCGCTCTTTCCCCGAGCAGTAATGCCGGGCGAACGCATCGGCACGCTGAATGCGACGGTGGCCCGCGAAACGGGGCTCGGCGCCGTGCCGGTCGTAGCCGTAGCGGGCCACGACACGGGCTCGGCCGTGGCGGCCGTACCGGCCGAAAACGAACGCTTCGCCTACCTCTCGTCGGGCACGTGGTCGCTCATGGGCATCGAACTGCCCGAACCCGTCATCGACGACCGCACCTACGCCCTCAACTTCACCAACGAAGGAGGCGTGGACGGCACGGTGCGGCTGCTGAAAAACATCACGGGCATGTGGCTCCTGGAACAATGCCGCGCAGCCTGGGCCCGGGCAGGCAAGGAGTACGCCTACCCCGAAATCATGCGCCTGACCGAAGCGGCGGCCCCCTCGGCGGGCGTGATCGACCCCGATGCGGCGGAGTTCGCGGCGCCGACCGACATGCCCGAAGCCATCCGCGCATGGTGCCGGAACCATGCGCTGGCCGAACCGGCCGACGATGCGGCGACGATGCGGCTGATCTTCGACTCGCTGGCGGCGAAATATGCCGACGTGCTGCGCAAGCTGCAATCGCTGGCGCCGTTCGAAATCGAATGCCTGCATGTGATCGGCGGCGGCGCGCAGAACGACCTGCTGAACCGCCTGACGGCGACGGCGTGCGGCATCCCGGTAGTGGCCGGACCGACGGAGGCGACGGCCTTAGGCAACGTCATGGTGCAAGCCCGGACGGCCGGGCTGGCCGGCTCGCTGGCCGAGATGCGGCGCCACATCCGCCGCTCGACGGACGTCCAGAGATACAACCCTGAAAAACGATAACCGACATGAAAAACGAACTGATCGAAAAGGCCTACGCCATTGCCAAAGAACGCTATGCGGCCGTAGGCGTGGATACCGACGCCGCGCTGAAAAAGCTGCGCGACATCCCCATCTCGCTGCACTGCTGGCAAGCCGACGACGTAACGGGATTCGAAAACCGCGGAGGCGACCTCACGGGCGGCATCCAGACCACGGGCAACTACCCGGGCAAAGCCCGCAACATCGAAGAACTGCGTGCCGACATTCTCAAAGCCCGCAGCTACATCCCGGGCACCCACCGTCTTAACCTCCACGAGATTTACGGCGAGTTCGGCGACGAACAAGTAGACCGCGACCAAGTGGAGCCGCGCCACTTTGCGGGCTGGATCGCGTGGGCCAAAGAACACGGGCTGAAGCTGGACTTCAACTCGACGTCGTTCTCCCACCCCAAATCGGGCGACCTCACGCTCTCGAACCCCAACCCGGCGATCCGCCGCTTCTGGATCGAACACACGAAACGCTGCCGGGCCATTGCCGAAGAGATGGGCAAGGCGCAAGGCGACCCCTGCATCATGAACGTATGGGTGCACGACGGCTCGAAAGACCTGACGGTGAACCGCCTGAAATACCGAGAGCTGCTGAAGGAGTCGCTGGACGAAATCTTCGAGACGAAGTACACCCACATGAAAGACTGCATCGAGTCGAAAGTTTTCGGCATTGGGCTGGAGAGCTACACGGTAGGCTCCAACGATTTCTACATTGGCTACGGTGCCTCGCGCGGCAAGATGGTAACCCTGGACACGGGACACTTCCACCCCACGGAGAGCGTGGCCGACAAGCTCTCGTCGCTGCTGCTCTACACACCGGAAGTGATGCTCCACGTATCGCGCCCCGTACGCTGGGACTCGGACCATGTAACGATCATGAACGACGAGACGATGGACCTCATGAAAGAGATCGTGCGCTGCGATGCGCTGGACAAAGTGCACATCGGCCTGGACTACTTCGACGCCTCGATCAACCGCATCGGCGCCTACGTAGTGGGCACGCGGGCGACGCAGAAGTGTCTGCTGCAGGCGCTGCTCGAACCGCTGGCCCGCCTGCGCGCCTACGAAGCGGCCGGACAAGGATTCGAACGGCTGGCGCTCCTGGAAGAAGCGAAGTCGCTGCCCTGGAATGCCGTGTGGGACAAGTTCTGCCTGGAAAGCGGCGTACCCGTCGGCGAAGAATTCATCGCCGAAATCCAACAATACGAACGCGACGTAACGTCGAAGCGCATCTGAGACGATGAATACGCTCCTCGGACTGCTGATCATCGCCGTAGGCTCGTTCTGCCAGTCGAGCTCCTACGTGCCCATCAAGAAAGTGCGCGAATGGTCGTGGGAGAGCTTCTGGCTCACGCAAGGCGTTTTCGCATGGCTTCTCTTCCCGCTCTTAGGCGCCCTGCTGGCCGTGCCGGCGGGCAGCTCCTTAGGCGAAATCTTCGCCGCGGCGCCGACGGCCGCGCTCCGAGCCTGCGGCTACGGCGTGCTGTGGGGCGTGGGCGGCCTGACGTTCGGCCTCTCGATGCGCTACTTAGGCGTGGCGCTGGGGCAGTCGATCTCGTTAGGCACCTGCGCGGGATTCGGCACGCTGCTGCCGGCGCTCTTCGCAGGGACGAACCTCCTGCAAGGCAAGGGGCTGATCCTCCTCCTGGGCGTCTGCATCACGCTGGCGGGAATCGCCGTCATCGGCTATGCGGGGTCGCTGCGGGCGCAAGGCATGACCGAAGCGGAAAAACGGGCGGCCGTGCGAGATTTCGCGCTGACGAAAGGGCTGCTGGTGGCGCTGCTGGCCGGTGTGATGAGCGCCTGCTTCAGCCTGGGACTCGATGCGGGACGTCCGCTGCAGGCAGCGGACTCCGACCCGCTCTTTGCGGCCCTGCCGGCCACGCTGGCGGTAACGCTGGGCGGCTTCCTGACGAATGCGGCCTACTGTCTCTTCCGGAACGCCCGCAACAAGAGCTTCGGCGACTACGCCAAGCGGTCGCTGTGGGGCAACAACCTCCTGTTCTGCGCCCTGGCCGGCGCGCTGTGGTACTCGCAGTTCTTCGGGCTGGCCGTCGGGCAGAGCTTCTTCGAAGAAGGCTCGGTGGTGGCCGCCTTCGCGTGGTGCATCCTCATGGCGCTCAACGTAACCTTCTCCAACGTATGGGGCGTAGTGCTCAAAGAGTGGCAAGGCGCAAGCCGCAAGACGCTCGCCGTGCTGGCGACGGGGCTGGCCCTGCTGATCTTTTCGCTGGTATTCCCCAACCTATTCTGAGAAAAAGATGAAATCCATACTTGAAAACCGTCCGGCCTTAGCGGCCGAAATCGACAAGGTGGCCGAAGTGGCAGGCTACCTGTGGCAAAAAGGATGGGCCGAACGCAACGGCGGCAACATCACGGTCAACATAACGGAACATGTCGACGAGACGATGCGCGCCCTGCCGGCGATCAGCGAACGCTACCCCATCGGCACGGAGCTGCCCCGCCTGAAAGGCTGCTGGTTCTACTGCAAAGGGACCAACCGCCGCATGCGCGACCTGGCGCGCCGCCCGATGGAAAACGGCTCCGTGATCCGCATCCTGGACGACTGCGCGAGCTACGAAATCGTGGCCGACGCCCCGGTGAAACCGACCTCGGAGCTGGCCTCGCACCTCTCGATGCATGCCAAGATGATCGCCGACGGCAAAGGCTACAAAGCGGCGATCCACACCCACCCGATCGACCTGGTGGCGATGACCCACAACCCGGAGTACCTGAAAAAAGATGTGCTGACGAACCTGCTGTGGTCGATGATCCCGGAGACGCGGGCGTTCTGCCCGAAAGGGCTGGGGATCGTGCCCTACAAGATGCCGTCGAGCGTGGAACTGGCCGAAGCGACGATCGAAGCGCTGCGCGAATATGATGTAGTGATGTGGGAAAAACACGGAGTCTGCGCCGTGGGCCCCGACGTATTCGAAGCGTTCGACCAGATCGACGTCCTTTCGAAATCGGCCCAGATCTACCTGACGGCCAAAGCGATGGGATTCGAACCCACGGGGACGACCCAAGCCCAGATGGACGAACTCAAACGGGCGTTCGACCTCTGACGATCCGCCCCCAGCCGACGCACCCGCAAACACTGACGACGCCATGAACGAGGAGACGACACCGCGCCAATCGAGAGCGCTGTTCTACTACCTGATCGCCAACGACACGGACCGCAAGCTGAATGCCGTGGTCAACGCCGTGGGCTCGCAGGAGATCGCCCCGGGCGACGAATATCCGCTCAAAGTCCACCCGGCCGACTACTTCTTCGACCCGGAGAAAGGCCGCGTGCTGCACGAATACCAACTGCTCTACATCACGCAAGGGAAAGGGTCGTTCCGCTCGGTCGGAACTCCGGCGGGCGGCGTAGCGGCGGACCGCGGAACGATCATCCTGCTGCGGCCGGGAGAGCTGCACTCCTACGCCCCGCACCGCCCGACGGGCTGGACGGAGTACTACATCGGCTTCGAAGGCAGCTTCTTCGACCAGATGCTCCGGCTATTGGGCATGGAGAAAGGCCAGCAACTCTGGAACATCGGCTTCAACAGCGAACTGACGGGCCTCTACCGCCGGGCCATCGAGATCGCCTCGGAAAACAAAACGGCGCCCCAGACCCTGCTGACGGGGATCGTGAGCCACATGATCGGGCTGCTCTACTACCTGCTGCGCAACGAAACGGGCCGCACGACCAACCTGTTGGAACAAGCCGTGGAAAAAGCCAAGATCATCATGGACGAGAAGGTGGCCGAAGAGATCGACCTCTACGAACTCTCCTCGCAGCTGAACCTGAGCTACTCGTGGTTCCGCAAGACGTTCAAGGACTACACGGGTCTTTCGCCGGCGCGCTACTTCCAGCAACTCAAGCTGCTGCGAGCCCAACGCCTGCTCTCGGACACGGAGCTCTCGATCAAGGAGATCGCCTACTCGCTGGGCTTCAAGTCGACGGAACACTTCTTCGCCATCTTCAAGAAGCACACGGGCTGCACCCCCACGGCCTACCGCAACTACGGGCGGGAATGAAAGCAAGTCGAATCATTGCACGCATGCGTTCCGTCATTTTCCGCAGTATACGCTAAGCCGAAAGTATTTAATTTTGTATTCGTCTCACAAAGAGGAATAAACAACCCATTAAAAACTTTTATTTCAAACCAATCTAAAACCCTAACTTATGAGAGCATCTTTACGACGCTTCGCAATGCTGGCCCTGACCGCATTGCTCTGCGCGACGGCAACCGCCGTATCTGCTCAGAACCGCACCCTGACGGGTACGGTCATGGGACCCGACGGTCAGCCGATCATCGGTGCAACGGTCTTCGTTACGGACGGACAGCACAAAAACGTGCCGCTGGCCGGCGCCTCGACCGACGCGAACGGCCGGTTCACGCTGAATGCCCCGGCAAACGCCGCGGAAATCTCGGTCCAATTCATTGGCTATGAAGCACAAACCCTGAAAATCGGGGGGGGGAGAACGGCCTTTGACTTCAAGCTCAACGACTCTTCGGTGATGATGGAAGAGGTCGTGGCCATCGGTTATGCCAAAGTCAAGCGCAAGGACCTGACCGGCTCGTCGGTCTCGGTCATGGGCGACGACCTCAAGAACATGCCCGTTACCACGGCGGCACAGGCCCTCACGGGTAAGGCGGCCGGTGTGAACATCGTAACCCAGAGCGGTGCGCCGGGCGCCGACATCAACATCACCGTCCGCGGCGGCTCGTCGATCACGCAGTCGACCGCGCCGCTCTACATTGTCGACGGCTTCGCGATGGAAAACGGTCTCCAGAATGTCGACATCAACGACATCGCCACCATCGACGTCCTGAAAGACGCCTCGGCCACGGCCATCTACGGTGCGCAAGGCTCGAACGGTGTCATCCTCATCACCACGAAGTCGGGCAAAGCCGGCAAGACCTCCGTACAATACAACACCTACTTCTCGTTCGACATGCTGGGCAAGAAACTCGACCTGCTCAACGTTGCCGACTATGTGAAGTACCAGTACGAGTTCCAGACCTACGCCGGCAACATGGAGAAGTGGACCAACATGTTCGGCGGCGACATGTCGGCACCCGACTTCTACACGGGCGCCTACGACCGCATCGCCCGCGAATACGGCAACCGTGCCGGCATCGACTGGCAAGACGAAGTATTCGGCGGCTATGCCCTGACGCAGAACCACAACGTCAGCATCACGGGCGGCACCGACAAGACGCAGTTCATGCTCAGCTACAACTACAACGATCAGGACGGCATCATGGCCAAGCACGGCTACAAGAAGAACTCCGTCCGTGCCAAGATCAACCATGAGCTGTGGAAAGGCGTGCGTCTGGACTTCAACACCAACTTCCAGTCGACCAACATCGAAGGCGGCGGCTCGCTGGGCGGCATGCTGAAGAAGACGATTCTCCAGCCTGTAACGGGCGGTGTGCGCTACACCAACGACCAGATGCTCCGCACGGACCTGAGCGAAGAGATGTCGGCCCTCGACTCGCAGTACGACCTGAACAACCCCATTCTGGAAAACAACGCCGTACAGCAAAACAAGATCACGCGCCAGTACTCGGTCAACGCCGGCATCGAAGCCGACCTCTACAAAGGGCTGACGTGGCGCACGGCCGGCAGCTACATCTGGTCGCAGACCCGCGAAGACTACTGGGACGACGGTACGACCCGCACGGCCCGCGACTACAAAACCGAGGAGCAAGACAAGATCTACCCCTGGGGACACCGCTACAACTCGGAAAAATTCTCCTACCAGATCACCAACACCCTCTCCTACGGCAACACCTTCGCCGACAAGCACACGCTCAACCTGCTGATCGGCCAGGAGACCCTCTACACGGAGTCGATGAACGAGAAGAACACCTACTACGGCTTCCCGGAAAACAACTTCGGCCTCAACGATGTGAGCATGGCCAAATCCTACTCGCGCTCGTCGGGCATCAGCAAGAGCGCCATCGTTTCGGTCTTCGCCCGCGCGATGTACAACTATGACAACCGCTACTTAGTAACGGCGACGGTGCGCGGCGACGGATCGTCGAAGTTCGCCAAAGGCAACAAGTGGGGCTTCTTCCCCTCGGCATCGGCCGCATGGCGCATCTCCGAAGAACGCTTCTGGAAAGACCGCGGCGTGTCGGAAGTGATCGAGAACCTCAAGCTCCGCGTAGGCTACGGAACGTCGGGTAACTGCAACATCGACAACAACATGTATGTTACGGACTACGGATCGGGCCACTATGTTATCGACAAGTCCGACGTCTCGACCCTCAAGCCGGGCGACACGGTGGGCAACACCAACCTCAAGTGGGAGACGACGACCAGCACGAACGTCGGTCTGGACATCTCGATGCTCCGCAACCGCATCAACCTGAGCGTCGACTGGTACAACAACCAATCCAATGACCTGCTGATCAAGAACAACATCCCCACGTCGACGGGCTACTCGTACCAGTATCAGAACATCGGTTCGGTCCGCAACCGCGGTTTCGAAATCGTCCTCAACACGGTCAACATCAACGCAGGCGGATTCCGCTGGACGACCGACTTCAACATCTCGTTCAACCGCTCGAAGGTGCTGGCCATCTACGGCGAAGGCGACGACGACTACTTCACCCGCAGCCAGGATTCGGGCCACTGCATGTACATGGTCAAAGTGGGACAGCCCCTCGGCCAGTTCTACGGCTACCGCTACGACGGCGTATACACGACCGACATGTTCGACCAGAACCCCGACGGCACCTACACGCTCAAGAGCGGCATTCCCTATGACAAGAACCGCAAACGCAGCGACATCAAGCCCGGCGACATGAAACTCAAGCGCCTGAGCGACAAAGTCGACGACAACGGTGAACCGGTCTTCAACTCGACCTCCAACGACGACCGCACGGTCATCGGACAGGCCCAGCCCAAGTTCACCGGCGGTTTCCAGAACACGTTCACCTACAAGGGATTCGACCTGAACATCTTCATGAACTTCTCCTACGGCAACAAGATCTTCAACATGTCGTCGCAGCGCTTCATCGGCCCGTATCTGCCCAACCAGAACTCGCTGTCGGTGATGAACTCGCGCTTCACGCTGCTCGATCCCGCCACGGGCAAGGAGACGTCGGACCTGGCCCGGCTGGCCCAGCTCAACCCCCGGCAGCACGACGCACGCGCCATGTGGAGCCTCAAGTCGGACAACAAGCTGGCCATCACCTGCCCGATGGACTACTACCTGGAAGACGGCTCGTTCCTGCGTCTGAACACCATCACGCTGGGCTACTCGCTGCCCAAGAAGCTGCTGTCGCGTGCGTACATCAACTCGCTGCGCATCTACGTAACGCTCAACAACATCCACACCTTCACCAACTACTCGGGCTACGACCCCGAAGTCTCGTCGACGTCGAGCATCCTGACCGCCGGCATGGACTCGTCGTCCTACCCCCGCTCGAAGAGCTACGTAGTAGGTCTCAACCTCACTTTCTAACCATTCGAAAGATACCGATATGAAAAGAACAATGATATATCTGGCGGCCGCGCTTCTCTCGCTGGGCGCCACCTCGTGCGAGGATTTTCTGGAAATTCCGTCGGAAACCAAGTTCGACAGCGGCTCGATCTTCGAGACGACGGGCCGGGCACAAATGGCCGTGCTGGCCGCCTACAACGCCGGCTACAACCGCGAAATGTGGTACCAGCTGGGCATGGGCACCGACGAGGTGATCTCCACCGAAGGCGACACCAACTCGAAGAACCAGATCGGCAACTACCTGATGAGCGGCGGCGTAACCGGCTCGTCGCTCTACACGGCCTCCTACACGGCCATCGAATATGCCAACGTCTGTATCCGCGGCCTTGAAAGCATGGAACAGAACGCCGCGAACAAACGGCTCTTAGGCGAAGCCTACGCCATCCGTGCGGCAGCGTTCCTGAACTTAGTGCGCTACTGGGGCGACGTACCCTATCCGACGGTTCCCGTCGCCGAGATGGGCACGTTCCTCTCCTCGCGCGTCAGCCGCGACATAATCCTCGACGGCTGCGTCGAAGACCTGCAGAAAGCCACGGAGCTGATTCCCTGGAAGAGCGAGATTTCGAACTTCACCCCCGAACGCTACTGCAAGGAGGCGGCCTACGGCATCCTGGCCCGCGTAGCCCTCTACGCCGCCGGCTACTCGCTGCGCTGGAACCTCGACACCGTGCCCTACGATGCCGGCACGCTGCGCATCGCCAAGCGCGACGATGCCGCCCGGGTCAAGGAACTCAACAAGATTGCGGCCGACGCCTGCAAGGCGGTCATCGACCGTGCCTCGTTCGGCCTCGACAACAGCTACGCACAGATTTTCCGCGACCTGATGCTCGGCCACTACAACAAGGAGTCGATACTCGAACAAGGCCAGTACGGCACCAACGTCAACGTCGAAACGGGCTACACCAACGGCATGTTCTGCCACACCGACAGCAAATTCGGCAAGGCGGGTCCGGCCATGATGATCAACCCGACGCTCTACTTCGACTTCGAAGAAGGCGACACGCGCCGCGACGTAACGATCTGCCAGTACAGCGTCGACAACAAGAGTATCATGCAGCTGCTGCCCTACGGTTCGTATCAGATCGGCAAGTTCCGCGTGGTCTGGAAGTCGGAAATCGGCACCAAGATCAACAAACGCGACATCAACTGGCCGTGGCTGCGCTACTCGCACATCCTGCTGATGTATGCCGAGGCGCTCAACGAATACCACGGCGCCCCCAACGATGAGGCCAAGAATGCCCTCAAGGAGATCCGCAAGCGTGCGTTCGGCGGCGACGAGTCGAAAGTCGGCACGATCCCGAGCGACCACGACGGATTCCTGACGGCCGTGATTCTCGAAAACAAACGCGAATTTGCCGGCGAATCGTGGCGCCGCACGGAGCTCTGCCGCTGGGGCATCCTCTACGAGACGCTCATGCAGAACAAGCAGGACCTGATCGACCTGGCCGCCTGCACGCCCGGCACGCGCTTCGAGAACATCGACCGCTACCGTGCCTACGAGCCGGTCGAGGGCGTATTCGAAGACCCGCACGTCATCCTGGAAAGCATCGGATTCAAGAGCAAGCCGGCCGACAGCGACGTACCCGAAGGCTACACCCTGATCGACATGCACGACAACAAGGGTGCCGCCAACTCGAACACCAAATACCAGACGGCCGCCTACGACAAGGACGGCAACTATCAGGGCAAGGAGGGTTTCACCGAGCTGGCATGGTACACCTCGCTCTTCCGCGGTCTGGTGAAGAACAAGTCGGAAATCTGCCCGCTCTCGCAGACGGCCGTGCTCGACGTCAACGCCGGCATCCGCGACCAGCAGTGCCCGGCCTACTAAACCCCGCCGCCCGAGCGGCATAACCTGACGACAAGGCCCTTTGCTGGCAGTCCACCACTCCGGCAAAGGGCCTTTTCGCACCAAAACCGATACCCGATGAAAACACGCTTCGCCCTGCTGCTCGCCCTTGCGGTCCTCCGAACGGCGGGAGCCCAGCCGCTCGCCTTTCCCACGGCCGAAGGCGGCGGACGCCATGCCACGGGAGGCCGCGGCGGACGAGTCATCAAAGTCTCCGACCTGAGCGACGACGGCCCCGGCACGCTGCGCGAGGCCCTGCGCGCAAAAGGACCCCGCACCGTGATTTTCGACGTTGCCGGCACCATCGAACTGCAAAGCCCCCTCGTCATCCGCGAAGGCGACCTCACGCTCGCGGGCCAAAGCGCCCCGGGCGACGGCATCTGCATCAAGGGCTACCCGGTGCGCATCGCCGCCGACAACGTTGTCGTCCGCTACCTGCGCTTCCGCATGGGAGACCGGGCCGGCATTGTCGACGATGCGCTGGGCGGCCGCAGAATCCGCGACGTCATCGTCGACCACTGCTCCTGCTCGTGGTCGATCGACGAATGCGTCTCGTTCTACGAAACCGAACGCTTCACGCTCCAGTGGTGCCTGGTTTCGCACTCGCTCTCCAAGTCGAAGCACGAAAAAGGCGCCCACGGCTTCGGCGGCATCTGGGGCGGCCGCGACGCCACGTTCCACCACAACCTGCTGGCCCACCACTCCTCGCGCAACCCGCGCTTCGGCTCGGACGGCTATGCGCCCGTCGCATTCCGCCACAACGCCGTCTTCAACTGGGGCTTCAAGGCGGCTTACGGCGGCGGACGCCACGGCCGCATCGACATGACCGACAACTATTACAAACCCGGCCCGGCGACCCGCGCGGAGAAACGCTGCTGCCTGATCGACGCTTCGGAAGACGGCACGTCGCGCTGCTACCTTGCCGGCAACATCTTGGAGGGCTGCGAGGCCGTAACCCGCAACAACGGCTTGGGGCTCTGCGAAAACCGCCGCGACTCGACCCTGAGCGACCGGCCTTTCGGCCCGGGAGCCGGATACAACGAAGATGCCGCGACGGCCTACCGCCGCGTACTGCGCTCGGCCGGCTGCTCGCACCGCCGCGATGCCTACGACCGCCGGGTCATCCGGGAAGTGCGCCGCGGCCGCTTCCGCCCCTACGGCGCCTCGTTCGACGGCGGCGGCAAGGGCATCATCGACTCGCAGGAGGAAGTGGGCGGCTGGCCGGCCCTGCGCAGCGGCAAGCCCGCGAAAGACAGCGACGGCGACGGCATCCCCGACCGCTGGGAACGCCGCCACGGACTCGACCCCGCGGACCCGGCCGACGGAGCCGCCTGCACGCGGAGCACCGACTACACCAATTTGGAGCTCTATCTCGAAGATATTTTGCCCGAAAATCGTTAACTTTACCGAAAACAAACTTTCTTGAAGATGTCAAGATTCCGCACGATTCTCGCAATCGCCTGCTTAGCAGCCGGATGCACCTCCCCGCAGCGGCCCATCGACCGCGAAGCCCTCGTCGGGCGCAACAGCCCCACGGTAACGAGCCTCGATTCGCTGGCCTCGCTCTCGGTGGGAAACGGCGAATTTGCCCTGACCGTGGATGCCACGGGGCTGCAGACTTTCCCCGAACTTTACAGCAAGGGCGTACCCCTCGGCACGCAGAGCCAATGGGGCTGGCACAGCTTCGCCAATCCTGAGAAATACACGCACGACGAGACGCTGCGCGGCTACGACTTCGGCCGCGGCCGCACGGAACCCTACGCCGTGCAGTTCAACGAAAAGGGACGTCCGCAGCGGGCCGCCGACTGGTACCGCGTCAACCCCCACCGTCTGCACCTGGGCATCATCGGCTTCGAGGGCCTCGCCCCCGAAGAGGTGGCCGACATCCGGCAGCGGCTCGACCTGTGGCAGGGCCGCATCGACTCGCACTTCACGGCGCGCGGAGCCGCCGTGGAAGTAACGACCGTCTGCCATCCCGAAAAAGACCTGATTGCCGCTGACATCCGCACGGCGGCCCGGCTGCCCGTTGTCCTCCGCTTTCCCTACCCCACGGGCGGCCACTGCGACGACGCCTGCGACTGGACGCGCGACGATGCCCACCGCTCGGAAGTGGTGGAACGCAGCGCAGGACATGCGCTGATCCGCCGCACAATAGACGCCGCGACCTACTACGTAGCCCTCGACTTCGAGGGAGCCGAACTGGCGCAGACGGGCCGCAACCGCTTCGTGCTGACCCCCACGGCCGAACACTACACGCTGCGGGCCGGCTTCTACGCCGACCGGCCGACCGAAGCGCAGCCCGACGCCGCAGCTACCCTTGCGACGGCCGCCGACTACTGGCATGGCTACTGGACGGAAGGCGGCGCCGTCGACTTCAGCCGCTGCAAAGACCCGCGGGCCGCCGAACTGGAACGCCGCGTGGTGCTGTCGCAATATCTGCTGGGCATCCAGTGCGCCGGAAGTTACCCGCCGCAGGAGACGGGCCTCACCTACAACTCGTGGTTCGGGAAATACCACCTCGAAATGATCTGGTGGCATCAGGCGCAGTTCGCGCTGTGGGGCCGCGAGAAGCTCCTGGCCCGCACGCTCGATTGGTACCCCTCGGTGGAGCCCGTGGCCCGCGAAATCGCCCGGCGTCAAGGCTTCGAAGGGGTGCGCTGGATGAAGATGACCGACCCCTCGGGCCTGGAAGCCCCCTCGAAAGTGGGCTCGTTCCTCATCTGGCAGCAGCCCCACTACATCTACCTGGCCGAGCTGGTCTACCGGGCCGATCCCACGGAAGAGACGCTGAAAAAATACTATGACTTCGTGCAGAAGACCGCGGAGTTCATGGTTTCGTTCGCCGAATACGACGGGCTGGGCAACCGCTACGTCCTGCGCGGTGCCATTCCGGCGCAGGAGACCCTGCGGGCCGCCGAGACGGTCAACCCGCCGTTCGAACTCTCCTACTGGCACTTCGCCCTCTCGACGGCCCAGCAGTGGCGCGAACGCATGGGCGAAGGACGCAACCTGCAATGGGACGAAGTGATCGACAAACTTTCGCCCTTAGCCGACAAGGAGGGGCTCTACTTGGCGGCCGAGACGGCGGAAGATACCTACCGCGACATCCGCTTCACGTCGGACCACATGGCCGTCCTGGGGGCGCTGGGCATCCTGCCCAAGTGTCCGCTGGTGCGCGAAGACCGCATGCACGCCACGTTCGACTGGATCTACGACAACTGGAACTGGGGCCGCACCTGGGGCTGGGACTACCCCATGACGGCGATGAACGCCGTGCGCTTAGGCGAACCCGAAAAGGCCGTGAACGCCCTGCTGATGGAGAAGCGCACGAACACCTACCTTGTCAACGGCCACAACTATCAGGATGCGCGCCTGCGCTGCTACCTGCCCGGCAACGGCGGTCTGCTGACGGCCGTGGCCCTGATGTGCGCCGGGTGGGACGGCTGCCAAACGCCGAACCCCGGATTCCCGAAAGACGGCACCTGGGAGGTCCGCTGGGAAGGTCTGAAACCCATGCCCTGAACCCTGCCGAACGATGCGACCGACTTTTCTTATTGCAGCCCTGCTGGCGAACCTGACTGTTGCGGCCCAAAGCGTGAAGCCTGCGGCGGTGAACGAAGACTACACGTGGAACAGCTCCCCCTCGACGCCCCGGCCCCTGCACTACCGGCCGGCGGGCGGCGGTGTCGAGACCGTCGACGGCCCGGGACGCTACAACCGGGCCCTCTACGGCGCCCACACGGGGTTCCGCATGGAGTGCAGCGACGTGCCCGAATTCGGGCTTTACCTCCCCCGCATGGGCGGCAACCTGCGCATCGAGATAGCCCACGCGCACTGCACGGCCCGCTACGAAGCGGGGCGGATGCGCTACCGGCTGGATGAGCAGGCCGAAATCGAAGCGCAGGTGCTGCGCGAGGGAGGAGATGCCGCACTGTGGCGCATCGCCAACACGGGCGGCGAACCCCTGCCGGTCGCCCTGCGCTTCGGAGGCGTGGCCGACGTGAAGTTCTACCGCGAAGGCGACCTCGGGGTCGACAAACCCGACTGCTTCGCCTTCAAACCCGCATACTGCGCGGGCAACCGCTACACCGTCGCAGGCTGCACCGCCGAAGTGGAGTACGGCCGCAAGGAACGCGCCGTGCTGCGGCTGACGCTGCCGACCGACCGCATCGTCCTCACGGAACATCCGGCGCTGGAAGCCTCGCTGACGCTGGCCCCGGGCGAGACGCGCTACATAGCCGTCTACCCCGCAGCGACGCAGGCCGACCTGAGCCCCGAAGCCTTGCCCGCGCGTTTCGCCGAGGCGGAGGCCGCCCGCGCCCGGCTGGCCGGAGCCCTCGCGATCCGCACGCCCGATCCCTACATCACCCCCATCGGCGAAGCGCTGGCCTTAGCGGCCGACGGCCTGTGGAGCGGCGAAGTGTGGCTGCACGGCGCCGTAGGCTGGCGGGCCCCCTACAGCGGCTGGCGCGGTGCCTATGCGGGCGACGCACTGGGCTGGCACGAGCGCGCCCGCAAGCATTTCGACACCTATGCGGCCAATCAGATCGTCGACATGCCGCCCCGCTACGAACATCCGCGGCAAGACACGACGCTCAACCTGGCGCGGGCCGAGAAGCGGTGGGGCACGCCGATGTACAGCGACGGCTACATCGCCCGCCGCCCGGGCAAGAAAGAGGAGATGTCGCACTACGACATGAACCTCTGCTACATCGACGAACTGCTGCGCCACTTGGCATGGACGGGCGACCGCGAGTATGCCCGGCGCATCTTCCCGGTCATCGACCGCCACCTCGAGTGGGAGAAGCGCAACTTCGACCCCGACGGCGACCACCTCTACGACGCCTACTGCTGCATCTGGGCGAGCGACGCCCTCTACTACACGGGCGGCGCCGTAACCCATGCCACGGCCTACAACGGCTACGCCAACCGGCAGGCGGCCCGCATCGCCGAAGCCCTCGGTCTCGACCCGGCGCCCTACCGGGCGGAAGCCGACGCGATCCATGCAGCCCTGCGGCGCGAGCTGTGGCTCCCCGAAAAAGGCCACTGGGCCGAGTACCGCGACAAGATGGGGCACCGGCGCCTGCACGAAAACGCCGCCCTGTGGACGATCTACCACGCCATCGACTCCGAAACGGCCGACCCGTTCGAAGCGTGGGCCGCGACGGAGTACGTCGAGCGGCACATTCCGCACATTGCCGTGGAATCGCCCGACCTGGAAGCGGGCTACGCCCTCCTCTCGACGAGCGACTGGAAACCCTACTCGTGGAGCATCAACAACGTGGCCATTGCCGAAATCATGCACACGGCATTAGCCTACTGGCAGGCCGACCGCCCGGAGGAGGCGTTCCGGCTGATGAAGAGCGTGGCGTTAGACAACATGTACCTGGGCGCGTCGCCCCTCAACTTCGGGCAGATCAGCCACTACGACGCGGCGCGCGGCGAATGCTACCGCGACTTCGGCGACCCGGTGGGTGTCTGGTCGCGCGCGCTGGTCGAGGGGCTCTACGGCATTCGGCCCGACCTCCTCGGCGGCCGCGCGGAGCTGCGCCCCGGATTCCCCGCGGAGTGGGACGATGCCGCGATCGAAATGGCCGACCTGAACTATTCGATGCAACGGACCCCGCGCGGCGTACGCTACACAGTGGAGAACCGCTTCCCGGCCGGCACGCGCATCGAACTGGTGGTACCGGTCTCGACGGACGGTGTGAAGCAGGTGAAGATCGACGGCCGGGCGGCCGTCTGGACGTTGGAGGAGCCCTCCGTCGGGCAGCCCCGCATCCGCATCGACGCCGGGACGGCGCGGAAGTTCGAGCTTGAAATCGGCTGGCTCCCGGCCCGGAAACACCGCGCGGAAACCGGCCTCCGCGAGACCCGCCGCATAGGGCCCGTCGAATTCGTGCGCATGGAGCAGGCCAACGTTGCGTGGTGGCAGCCGGTCTGCCGCGAAGAAGCGGCCGCGCAGGCCCCCGACAACGGATTCGACGACATCCGCCGCGACGCCTGCCGGACGGTCGCCGTGCCGTTCAACGCTTCGGTCGGCGACATCTTCCGCAACCGCTACCTCTCGCCCCGCCCCGACTGCACGACGCTGCAGATCCCGGTGCAAGGGATCGGCGAGTGGTGCCACCCCAACCAGACGGCCGACATCGACGACAGCGGCCTGCGAGCCTCGGCGGGCGAAGCGGGCCTGATCGAAACCGCGCTCGGCATCCCGTTCCGCACGCCGGCCGAAGGGCCCAACGTGCTCTACACCTCGCTGTGGGACAACTACCCCACGGCGGCGACCGTACCCCTGAAAGGCCGTGCTTCGCACGCCTACCTGCTCCTGGTCGGCTCGACCAACCACATGCAGTACGACATTGCCAACGGAGTTGTCGCGGTGCGCTACGCCGACGGCACCCGGCAGCGGCTCGAATTAGTCAACCCGCTCAACTGGGCCCCTGTCGAACAGGATTTCTACTTCGATAAGGGAGCTTTCCGCCTGCCGCCGGGTGCGCTGCCGCCCTACCGGCTCCATCTTCAGTCGGGGCGCGTCAGCCGCCGCTTGGGCGACGAAACGGGCATCGAAGGGGTCTACGGGAGGCTGATCGACGGCGGTGCGGGCGTAGTGCTCGATATGCGGCTCGACCCGACGCGCGAGCTCGAAGCGCTGGAGCTGGAAACTTTGTCGAACGACGTGGTGATCGGCCTGATGGCCGTAACCCTGCAAAACGAATAAGCGATGCGGCGACTTCTTACCCTCCTCTGTCTGCTCGCAGCAGCGCCGGTCCTCGCCACGGGGCCGGAACAAAAGCCCTGCGTACGCTGGTGGTGGCTCGGCAGCGCCGTCGACGCCGCAGGGATCGACTACAACCTGGCCGAATTTGCCCGCAAGGGAATCGGCGGCGTGGAGATCACGCCCATTTACGGGGTACAAGGCAACGAAGCCCGCGACTTAGATTACCTCTCGCCCGCGTGGATGGAAGCCTACGCACACACCGTGGCCAGGGCGGCGGAGCTGGGGCTGCAAGTCGACCTGAACAACGGCACGGGCTGGCCCTTCGGCGGTCCGTGGGTAACGACCGACCACAGCGCTCAGAAATACATCCTCGAAACGCGGGAGCTGCATGGCGGCGAACGGCTGGCCGAACCGCTACGTCCGACCGAGGAGAAGCAGCGGCCCGTGGCGCAGCTGCAAGCCCTGCAAGCTGTCGGCGACCGGGGCAAGCGGCTGGACCTGCTCGGCCGGGTCGATGCCGACGGGATGCTCGACTGGACGGCCCCGGCGGGCGACTGGACGCTCTACGCCCTGTGGGCCGGCCGCACGTTCCAAAAGGTGAAGCGGGCGGCGCCGGGCGGCGAGGGGCTGGTGCTCAACCACTACAGCCGCGCGGCCGTGGAACACTACCTGCAGCGCTTCGACCGGGCGTTCGAGGAGGCTGCGGCGCCGTGGCCCGACACCTTTTTCAACGACTCGTTCGAAGTCTACGGCGCCAGCTGGGAAACGACCCTCCTGAAAACGTTCGAACGCGAACACGGCTACCGGCTGCAAGACTTCCTGCCCGAATTTGCCGCCGCAGGAGCCGACGATCTTTCGGCGCGCGTGGTGCACGACTACCGGACGACGCTGGCGGGGATGCTGCTGCGCAACTTCACCGAGGTATGGACGGCATGGGCCCATGCCCGCGGCGTCCGTGTCCGCAACCAGGCCCACGGCTCGCCGGGCAATATCTTCGACATCTATGCGGCGGTCGACATCCCCGAATGCGAGTCGTTCGGCCGCACGGCGTTCGACCTGCCGGGACTGCGGCCCGACCCCGACGCCAAGCCGAGCGATGCCGACCCGGCGGTGCTCAAATTCGCCTCGTCGGCCGCCCACGTCGCGGGCAAACGGCTCGTCTCGTGCGAGACGCTCACGTGGCTGACCGAACATTTCCGCACGTCGCTGGCGCGCTGCAAGCCCGAAATCGACCAGATACTGGCCTCGGGCGTCAACCGCCTCTGCTTCCACGGCGCGCCCTACTCGCCGCCGGGAGAGACTTTTCCGGGGTGGCTCTTCTACGCCTCGATCAACCTTTCGCCCACGGCCCCGCTGTGGCGCGACGCCGAAGCGATGCTCGCCTATGCGGCCCGCTGTCAAGACTTTCTGCAGCGCGGCACGCCCGACAACGACCTGCTGCTCTACATCCCGATGGACGACATCGGCGACGCCCAGCGTGGCCGGAACCTGCTGCTCTTCGACATCCACAAGATGGAGCGGACGATGCCCGCCCTCAAGCAGACGATGAACGACATCGTGCGCGGAGGCTGCGACGCCGACTACATCTCCGACCGATACATCCGGAGCCTGCGGGTCGAGGAGGGCGCCCTCCTGACGCAGGCCGGCACCCGCTACAAGGCGCTGCTGCTGCCCGACTGCCGGCTGATCCCCCACGAGACGCTGGCCCGGGCGCTCGACCTTGCGCGGCAAGGAGCCACGATCGTATTCAAAGGCCGCTACCCCGACGACGTGGCGGGGCTCGCCCGGCTGAAGAGCCGCCGCAAAGCCCTGCGCAAGCTGACGCGCCGGCTCCCGGCCGCCGACTTCGCGACGGTGGCGGAACACCGCTTCGGCCAGGGCCGCATCCTGACGGGCAATGACCTGCCGCAGCTGCTGGCCGCCGCGGGCGCCGTGCGCGAACCTCTCAAGGCGGCGGGCTGCCAACTTGTCCGATCAGGCGACGAAGCGGGCAAGCGCTACTTCCTTTGGCTGACGCAGGGGCCCGCCCTCGACGGCTGGCACGAAGTAGGCACCGCGGCGACCGAAATCGTGCTGACCGACCCGCTGACGGGCCGCCGCGGCAAGGCGGCGGCACGCCCCACGGATCGCGGCACGACGGAAGTCTACCTCCAGCTGCGGCCGGGGCAGTCGCTGCTGTTGGAAGCCCGCACGATCCCGTCGGAGGAGGCTGCGGAGTGGTTCTATGCCGGCACCGAAGGCGCCGCGATCGAAGGCCGCGACTGGGAACTCTCGTTCCCGAACACGGAACCGGCGACCGACGCGACGTTCCGCCTCGACGGACCCGCGCCGTGGCACACGCTGACGCCCTGTTTGGCCGAACTCTGCGGCACGGGCCGCTACACGGCCCTCTTCGAAGTGGCCGACCCGGCGGCGGCCGACAGCTGGGTGCTCGACCTGGGCGACGTATACGAATCGGCGCGCGTGCGCGTGAACGGCCACGAAGCGGGCATTGCGTGGTCGGTGCCGTTCCGCCTCGAAGTGGCGCCGTGGCTGCGGGCCGGCGAAAACCGCATCGAAATCGAAGTAACCAACCTGCCGGCCAACCTCATGGCGGCCTACGACCGCCGCGGCGTGAAGTGGCGCAAGTTCAAAGACGCCAACATCGTGAGCGCGCAAAACGGTCCGCTCGACACCTCGGCCTGGCCCGTGGAACCCTCGGGGCTCGGAGGGCCGGTGCGACTGATCCCTGTAACGAAGAAAAACAACCGATAAAACCATGAAAAAAATCCTCGCTCTGCTGCTAGCCGCGACCCTTCAAACCGTCGCGGCGCAGGAAATCCCCGACCGCCGCGAAACCCTCGCTGCGATGGTGCGGGCCAACGACTACTTCATGCGCAAGTATGCCGACCCGACGGCCGTCATCCCCTACCATGCGCGCAAGAAAGTCTACGAATCCAACATCTGGACGCGCGCCGTCTACTACGAAGGGCTGATGGCCCTCTACGCCGTCCGCCCCGAAAACCGCTACTACGACTACGCCTGCCGCTGGGCCGACTTCCACAAGTGGGGCATGCGCCGCGACGACACGGCGACGCGCAACGCCGACAACTACTGCTGCGCGCAGACCTACATCGACCTCTACGAACTGTGTCCCGAGCCGCACCGCCTGACCAAGACGCTGGCGACGGCGAACATGCTCCTCAACACGCCGCAAGTCGACGACTGGACGTGGATCGATGCCATTCAGATGGGCATGCCCGTCCTCACGAAGTTAGGCCGCCTGAAAGGCGACCGACGCTACTTCGACAAGGCGTGGGAGATGTACGCCTGGAGCCGCAACACGCTCTCCGGCGGTCTTTTCAACGCCAAAGAGGGGCTGTGGTGGCGCGACAAAGACTTCGTACCGCCCTACCGGGAGCCCAACGGCCGCAGCTGCTACTGGTCGCGCGGCAACGGCTGGGTGGTGGCGGCGCTGGTGCGCGTGCTGCAGGACCTGCCGGCCGACGAGACCCACCGTGCGACCTACGCCGCCGACCTCAAGGCGATGTGCAAGGCACTGAAAGCCTGCCAGCGCGAAGACGGCTTCTGGAACGTGAGCCTCCACGACGCCGGACACTTCGGCGGCAAGGAGAGCACCGGCACGGCCCTCTTCGTCTACGGCATGGCGTGGGGCATCAACAATGGTCTGCTCGACCGCAAGGAGTATCTGCCCGTCGTCGTTAAGGCCTGGAACGCGCTGGCGAACGAAGCGCTCCACCCCAATGGCTTCTTAGGCTACGTACAAGGCACGGGCAAGGAACCCAAAGACGGCCAGCCCGTCCGCTACGATTCGGTGCCCGACTTCGAAGATTTCGGACTGGGCTGCTTCCTGCTGGCCGGTTCGGAAGTTTACAAACTGCAATAACCCTGCGATGCGCCGACTTCTCCTGCTGTTGCTGCTCCTGAGCGGTTCCGCCGCCGCGCAGGCCCCCCACCCCGAACGCATCTACCTGTCGGGCCGCGGCACCGACGACCCCGCGACGTGGCGGTTCCGCTGCTCGGCCGGACAAAACAGCGGCACGTGGCGGACCATCGAAGTGCCCTGCAACTGGGAGCTGCAAGGCTTCGGCGACTACACCTACGGCCGCTGGTACACGGTCGAGGGAGCCGCGCCGAGCGCCGAGGAGGGCACCTACCGGCTGCGATTCGACGCGCCGGCCGCCTGGCGCGGCCAGCGCGTGAAGCTCTTCTTCGACGGCGCGATGACCGACACCGAGGTCTTCGTCAACGGCCGGTCGGCGGGCGAGGTGCACCGGGGAGGCTTTTACCGCTTCGGTTACGACATCACGGAGCTGCTGCGCTTCGGACGACAGAATCTTCTGGAAGTCCGCGTGGCCAAACACTCGGCCAACGCGAGCGTCAACGCCGCGGAACGCAAAGCCGACTGGTGGCTCTACGGCGGCATCTACCGGCCGGTATGGCTGGAAGTCGTGCCGCAGACCCACCTGCGCCGCTATCTGTTGGACGCCGCGCAAGACGGAAGCCTGCGCGTGCTGGCGGAGACCGAAGGCGAGACCGCCGGCCATGCGCTGCGGCTCTCGCTCCGGAACCTGACCGACGACGCGCCGCAGACGACGCCGGCCGGCGAAGCGGCCCTCACCGTACCGCTTACGGAAACCGAGACCCTGCTGGAAAGCGCCTGGAGCGATATTCGGCCCTGGACGCCGGAGAGCCCGCATCTTTATGTGGCGCGCCTCGAACTGCTCGACGCCGCAGGCCGCACGATCCAACAACGCGAGACGCGCGTCGGATTCCGCACGGTGGAGTTCGTGCCGCAAGACGGCATCTACCTCAACGGCCGCAAAATCGTGATGAAAGGGATCAACCGCCACTCTTTCTCGGTCGAGGGCGGCCGAGCGACGAGCGCGGCGCTGAGCCGGCAAGATGCGGAACTTATCCGTGCGATGAACATGAACGCCGTGCGCTCGCACTACCCGCCCGACGAACACTTCCTGGACATGTGCGACTCCTTAGGGCTGCTCTACATCGACGAACTGGCCGGCTGGCACGACGCCTACGACACCCCCACGGGCACGAAGCTGCTGCGCGAGATGGTGGAGCGCGACGCGAACCACCCCTGCATCGTGCTGTGGAGCAACGGCAACGAAGGCGGCTGGAACACCCGGCTCGACCCCCTCTTCGCCCGCCACGACCGCCTGCAGCGGCGCCACGTCATCCACCCGTGGGCCGACTTCGACGGCATCGACACCCACCACTACCCGGCCTACCTGACGGGCGTGGGACGCTTCACGAACGGCTACAAGGTCTTCCTGCCCACCGAATTCATGCACGCGATGTACGACCAGGGCGGCGGTGCCGGGCTGCGCGACTTCTGGGACCGCTGGCTGACGTCGCCCTACTTTGCGGGCGGATTCATCTGGGCCTTCTCGGACGAAGCGCCGAGCCGCACCGACCGCGGAGGCGCGCTCGACTCCGACGGCTCGAACGCCCCCGACGGCGTGGTGGGACCCCGCCGCGAAAAGGAAGGCAGCTTCTACGCCGTTCGGGCCCAGTGGTCGCCCCTGCGCATCGAACCTTTTCCCATCACGGAACGCTTCGACGGCTCGTTCCGCGTGAAGAACGAATATCTGTTCACCCCGCTGTCGCAATGCCGCATGACCTACGCCGTGCGCACTTGCCCCTCGCCCCTGCGGGGAGCCGACACGACGAGCCGCATCCTTGCGACGGGCGAAGCCGTCCTCCCCGACGCCGCACCGGGCGAGACCCGCACGGCTCGCCTGCCGCTGCCGGCGAACTTCCGCGACGGCGACCTGCTGGAAATAGAAGCCTTCGGACCCGACGGCCGGAGCCTCTGCACGTGGAGCTACCCGATCCGCAGGCCCCGCAGCTACTTTGCCCGCGAAGAAGAACGGGCGCCCCGCGCAGCCCTCTCGCAACCCGAAGCCGTGCGCACGGAAGAAGCCATCGTGCTGCGCAACGGAGAGGTAGAGGCGGTATTCGACCCGGCTACGGGAAAAATCCGCACGATTCGCTCCCACGGCCGCACGATCCCCCTGACCGACGGCCCTGCAGCCGTGGGGATGAAGATGGAGTACCAACCCCAACGCAGCAGTGTGCGCACGACCCCCGACGGAGCCTGCTACTGTGCCCGCTACCGGGGCGGAGTCGACTCGATCGTCTGGCGTCTGACGCCCGACGGCTTGTTGGAGATGAAAGCCCTGCTGCTCAACCGGGCCTCGGGCGGCGGCGGTTTCGACGATGCGTTCACCGACCCTGAAGTCTACAACTTAGGGCTGACCTTCTCCTATCCGGAAGAAGCCTGCACGGGGATGCGGTGGCTGGGCCGCGGCCCCTACCGAGTGTGGAAAAATCGCATCGAAGGGACGCGCCCCGGCATCTGGCACAAAAGCTACAACGACACGGTAACGGGCGAGAGCTACGAGGCACTGGAATATCCGGAATTCAAGGGCTACCATGCGGAACTTTACTGGGCGACCTTAGAAAGCGACACGGCGCCGTGGAGTCTCCATGCCCTTTCGGACGGAATTTTCCTGCGGATATTCACGCCCCGCGAACCCGCCGGCGGCACGGGCGACACGATGCCGGCATTCCCGGCAGGCGACCTTTCGCTCTTGCTGGACATCCCGGCCATCCGCTCGTTCAAGCCCATCGAACAACAGGGACCCGGCAGCCAACCCGGCAACATCCGCATCAAAAAAGGCGACGAAGGGTTGCACATCGATGCGGTGTTCGACTTTAGACAAAGTGAAAGTTGAAAGGTGAACTTTGCGATTAGGTGAGAACAGAAGCCACCATAGGCGGATTATGTCGAGCCGGAGCAAAGTCAAGCCCCTGCAAAGGGGCTTAAAAGTAAAAGGTAAGGATTCCGTGCCTCAACGCATCTGCGATTCGCGAAGTAAACTTTTACCTTTCACTTTTCACCTTTCAACTTTCACCTTATTTTCGTATCTTAGCGGCCAAAAACCGCCCGCATGCTCAAAACATACCTCCGGCTGTTGGGATTCGCCAAGCCGATCGAAAAATACGCCATCCCCTATTTCTTCTACTCGCTGCTCTACGCGCTTTTCAACTCGTGCACGTTCCTGCTGATCATCCCGATCCTCAACACGATGTTCAAGCCGGACTACGCCTTTCAGGTGGTCGAGAAGCTGCCGCCCGTATCGCTCGATGCGGCCTATCTGGAGACGCTGTTCAACTACTGCTACGCCCGCATATTCAATGAGTTCCGGGTCGAGAACGTACTGATCCTGCTGGCCGCCGTCGCCATCGGATCGAGCTTCCTGAGCAACCTGTTCCGCTACCTGGGAGCCTGGACGGTCGAGCAGCTCCGCACGAAGACCCTGCAACGCATCCGCAACGAGATGTTCACCCGGGTGGTGGAGATGCACGCCGGCTACTTCAGCGACCAACGCAAAGGCGACATCATCTCGAAGATCACCTCGGATGTCAACGTCGTGCAATTCTGCATTACCAACACGCTGCAGGTGGCGTTCCGCGAGCCGTTCCTCATCCTTTTCTACCTGATCATGATGGTCGGCATTTCGTGGGAACTGTCGCTTTTTTCGCTTTTTTATCTGCCGATCGTCGCTTTTCTGATCGGCACGATCGTCAAGCGCCTGCGCCACCCGGCCCTGACGAACCAACAACGCATGGGCGAACTGGTCTCGACGCTCGACGAATCGCTCTCGGGCATCAAAGTCATCAAGAGCTACAACGCCACGGAGTACATCAAGCGCAAGTTCTTCGAGATCAACGCCGACCTCTCGCGCATCACGCTGGCGATGGCCCGGCGCCAGCAACTGGCCTCGCCGATGAGCGAGTTTCTGGGCATCGCGGCCGTAGGCGTCATGCTGGTATTCGGCGGTGCGCTGGTCGTCAAGGGATCGCTCAACGCCGGCGGATTCATCGCCTTCATCGCCATGTTCTCGCAGATCACGCGCCCCGTGCGCACGTTCATCGACCAGTTCGCCAACATCAACCAGGGCATCGCCGCCGGCGAACGCATCTTCTCGATCCTCGACACGCGCAGCGAAATCGAAGACAAAGCCGGCGCGCGCGAACTGGCCGGCCTGAAAGAGAAGATCGAATTCCGCGACGTCCACTTCTCCTACGACGGCAGCCGCGAAGTGATCGACGGCGTGTCGTTCGAAATCCGCCGCGGCGAGACGGTGGCCTTAGTGGGTCCCTCGGGCGGCGGCAAGTCGACCCTCAGCGAACTGATCCCCCGCTTCTACGACCCCACGGCGGGCGACATCCTGATCGACGGCGTTCCCCTGCGCGACTACCGCCAAGAGAGCCTGCGCGCCCACCTGAGCGTGGTGTCGCAAGACACGGTGCTCTTCAACGACACGATCGAAGGCAACATTGCGATGGGCCGGCCCGCGGCCTCGCACGAAGAGATCGTCGAAGCGGCCCGCGTAGCCAATGCCGACGACTTCATCCGTGAAACGCCCGACGGCTACGCCACCAACATCGGCGACCGCGGCACGAAGCTCTCGGGCGGCCAACGCCAACGCCTCTCGATCGCCCGTGCCGTGCTGAAGAACCCCGACATCCTGATTCTCGACGAAGCGACCTCGGCGCTTGACACCGAGAGCGAGAAATTAGTGCAAGAAGCGCTGAACAAGCTGCTTGTAGGCCGCACGTCGATCATTATCGCCCACCGTCTTTCGACGATCCGCAATGCCGACCGCATCGTTGTCGTCGACCACGGCCGCATCGCCGAACAAGGCACGCACGCCTCCCTGATGGCCCGCGGCGGCATCTACGCCAAGCTGATCGAGATGCAGTCGCTGGAATAAATGCACAATTCATAATTCACAATTCATAATCAGGGGAGTGCTAAGCGCTCCCCTTTTTTCGCAGGGACTTTGGGTTCGCCCGCGCTGACAAGAAATTGTGAATTGTGCATTGTGAATTGTAAATTCCTTTTTCTATCTTTGCATTTTCGAGCAACAGAGAGAAATACGCCATATGAAATTCAAGGAGTACAAAGGTCTCGACTTGGCCGGGCTGGCCGCCGAAGTTCTCGGCGAATGGGATGCCCGCGACACGTTCCGCAAGAGCATCTCGACCCGCGAGGGGCACCCCTCGTTCGTCTTCTACGAAGGTCCCCCCTCGGCCAACGGCCTGCCGGGCATCCACCATGTCATGGCCCGCACGATCAAGGATGTCTTCTGCCGCTACAAGACCCAGCAAGGCTACCGGGTACACCGCAAGGCGGGATGGGACACCCACGGACTGCCTGTCGAACTGGGCGTGGAGAAGAAATTGGGCATCACGAAAGAAGACATCGGCCGCACGATCTCGATCGAGGAATACAACCGCACGTGCCGCGAAGCCGTCATGGAATTCACGGGCGTATGGGAGCACCTTACCCGCAAGATGGGCTACTGGGTCGACATGAGCGAGCCCTACATCACCTACGACAACAAGTATATCGAGACCCTGTGGTGGCTCCTCAAGCAACTTTTCGACAAGGGGCTGCTCTACAAAGGCTACACCATCCAACCCTACTCCCCCGCCGCCGGCACGGGTCTCTCGACCCACGAACTGAACCAGCCGGGCTGCTACCGCGATGTCAAAGACACGACCTGCACGGCGCAGTTCCGCATTGTGCGCGACGCGCAGAGCGAAAAGATTTTCGGCGCAGGTGAAGAACCGCTCTACTTCCTGGCGTGGACGACGACCCCGTGGACCCTGCCCTCGAACACGGCGCTGGCCGTAGGCCCCGCGATCGAATATGTCAAGGTGCGCTGCACGAACCCCTACACGGAGACGCAGCAGTCCGTGATCCTGGCCCGCGACCTGGTTCCGGCCTACTTCACCAAGAAGCTGGAAGGCACCTACGCCCTCACCGGCGAGAGCTGGCGCGGCGAAGAACTGGTCGGCATCCGCTACGAACAACTCATCCCGTGGGTGAAACCCGACGGAGATGCTTTCCGTGTCATTGCCGGCGACTATGTAACGACGTCGGACGGTACGGGCATCGTCCACATTGCCCCGACGTTCGGCGCCGACGACGCCCGCGTAGCCCGCGCCGCCGGGATTCCGCCCCTCTTTCTGGTCGACCGGGCCGGCAAGAACCAGCCGATGGTCGACCGGCAAGGCAAGTTCTTCGTGCTGGAAGACCTCGACCCCGACTTCGTACGCACGCACGTCGATGAGAAGCACTACGCCGAATATGCCGGCCGCTATGTCAAGAATGCCTACGACGACAAGCTCACCGAAGCCGACTCGACGCTCGACGTCGACATTTCGGTGATGCTCAAAGCCGAAAACAAGGTCTTCAAGATCGAGAAACACACCCACAGCTACCCCCCTATGTTAGCTAAGAAAGTATGGGGAGACAATGTTTTGGCTCTTCTTATGCCAAA
>CAZIUJ010000002.1:0-37341 GCA_964542345.1 uncultured Alistipes sp. | reverse complement strand
GCCCGACATTGAAAGCCTCAAAAACCCCACCGACAAATATGCCTCCGTTATTTACCCACTCAGTATTTGAAAGAGCTTCCGCCGATAAATTCGCGCAGGATCGACGTGGGCGGTATCTCGTCGGGCGCAATGGGGATGAAGTTGTCCAGAAAGTCGAGCAGGCGGCGCGCCTCGTCGTATTCGGGCACCGTGTCGGGCACTTCGCGCAGCATCTGCTCGGCGAAAGGCCGCAGCACCGAAATCTCGTAGAAGAGCGACGAGTTGAGCATCACGTCGGCATTCTCCTGATAGGGGAAGATGTGCTTCTCCTCGCCGCGGCGCACGCTCGCCCAGCGCGCGAGGGTCGAGAGGGCGTCGGCGCCCCGCTGCCGGCGGTCGCGTACCAGGCGGCGCAGGAGGCGGTTGTCGGTCGTGGCGATGCGCGAGAGGTCGTCCATCGCCACGGACGTGAAGCACGAAATGTAGATGCGGAACTTCCGATCGTCGGGAATCGAGGGCGTGAGCCGCGGGTTGAGGCCGTGGATGCCCTCGATGATGAGGATCGACCGCTCGTCGAGCGTCAGCGGCGCGTCGTGCTTCATGCGGCGCCCCGTGACGAAGTCGTAGCGCGGGATGTCGATGCTCTCGCCCTGCATCAGGCGGTGCAGATGATCGTTGAACAGCTCCAGGTCGATGGCTTCGAGCGCTTCGTAGTCGTATTCGCCGTTTTCGTCGAGGGGCGTCTTCTCGCGCTCCACGAAGTAGTCGTCCAACGAGATCATCACGGGATTCAGCCCCAGCACGCCTAACTGGATGCCCAGTCGCTTGGCCGAGGTGGTCTTGCCGCTCGACGAGGGCCCCGAGATCAGCACCATGCGGGTGCCGCGCGTGCGGTGGGCTTGGCAGATTTCGTCGGCGACCCATGCGAACTTGCGTTCGTGGAACGCTTCGGCAAGCTGGATCATGCTCCCGGCATCGCCCGCCAGCACCTTCGCATTGACGGCGCCTACCGTGGGCACGCCCATGATCTGCACCCACGACTGGTATTCGCGGAAGATGCCGAACATCTTCTCCTGATAGAAATCGGTATGGATGCGCTCGGGTGCCGTGCGCAGCGGGAGTGCCAGGTAGAATCCCTTATAATAAGGTTCGATGCCGAAGAGGCGGATGCAGCCCGTCGAGGGAGCCAGCACCCCATAGAAGTAGCCGATCGTGTCGTCGAGCGTGCAATACTCGCTGTAGAGCCGCGGCCGGGTCTGGAGCAGGGCGATCTTGTCGTCGTAGCCCGCGGCAGCGTATTTCTCACGCACCTCCTGCGTGAGGGCCCGCGTGCGGCGGATCGGCAGGTCGGCGTCGACGATCTCGTGCATGCGCCGGCGCAGCGCCTCGGCCTCGGCGGCGGAGAAGCCCTCCATTCCCTCGATCTCGCAGTAGAAGCCGCTGCGGCCTAACGAGTGGCGGATGCGGAGCTTGCGCGCGGGGTAGAGGTCGTGGACGGCTTTCTGGAGGATGAACCACGCCGTCCGCTGGTAGACGCGGATGCCGGCGAACGAGGTGATGTCGACGAAGCGGATCGTCGCCGGGTTGTATATTTTGTAGCTCAGTTCCTTGAGGCGGTTGTTGACCGTGGCGGCCAGAAAGGGGCGGGACTCCGGGGCGATGCGTGCGGCGAGCTCCGCGAGCGAGGTGCCCATCGCGACGTCGAGGGCGCCGCCGAGGTTTTCGCAGACGATGGGGAGGGTGTCGGCCATGTGGAAAAGATTGTTTGCCCGGTAAAAAAGTACGTAAAGATAGAAATATTTTGTAATTTTGACAACTCCGAACCGATATTCGATCGCAAAACAGAAAAATCATGGAAAAATTCTTTCGTGCGGCCCTCCTTGCGGCCGTGATGCTGACGGCGGCCTGCACGCCGCGCGAACGTACGCTGGTGATTCTCTCTACGAACGACATGCACGCCCGCATCCAGCGCTTCCCGCAGCTGGCCACGGCCGTCGAGGCGTGCCGCGACACGGCGCAATTGGTCGTGCTGCTCGACGCCGGCGACCGCTGGACGGGCAATGCGTTCGTCGACAAGGTGCCGGCTCCCGGCAAGCCGATGATCGAGCTGATGAACCGGCTGGGCTACGACGCGGCGACGCTCGGCAACCACGAGTTCGACCACGGGCAGGCTTTCCTGGGCCGCATGCTCGACAGCATGGATTTCGAGGTGGTGTGCGCCAACTGCCTGAGCGACACCTGCACTTTTCCGCAGCTGCCGCCCTATGCGATTTTGCGGCGCGACGGCATCCGCCTCGGCATCGTGGGCGTCGTAACCAACTATGAGGGCCCCGGACATCCCGCCGGCCACAAGACTTCGTTCGTTGGGCTGCGCTTCCCCGATCCGCAGGCCGAGGCGATGAAGTATGCCGAGGAGCTGCGCTCGAAGGTGGACGTGCTGATTCTCCTTTCGCACATGGGCGACGACCGCGACATGGAGCTGCTGACCAAAACGCAGCGCTTCGATCTGGCCGTCGGCGGACATACGCATGTCGAGCTGGACACGCTCGTCAACGGCACGCTTCTGACCCAGACGGGCCGGAACCTGGCCAATATCGGCGTCTCGACGGTCCGCCTGCGCGGCCGCAAGGTCGAAAGTGTCGACTACCGGATCGTGTCGCTCGACGACTATGCTCCCGATGCCGCCTATGCCGAGCAGGTGGCGGGCTATTACGCCGATCCCGAACTGAACAAGTCGATCGGCCGGTTCGCCCGGCGGATCGACAAGGCGGGGCTTGCCGACTGGATGGCCCGCTCGATCGCCCGGGATGCCGGGACCGACATCGGCGTCTACCACGTGGGCGGCGTGCGGCTGGACGAGATTCCGGCCGGTGACGTAAGCCGGGCCCGCGTCTACGACCTGGAGCCTTTCGGAACGAAGGTCGCGACGCTGCGGATGACCACCGACCAGATCCGCCGCATGATCGTCGCCAAGTACAACGAGGAGACCCGCGAGGGACACCGCATCGACCTGATCCTCACCACGCCCTACACGATCCTTGTCGACGAGCAGGACCGGGCGTTCGACGTGCGTTTCCAGGATCTGCGCGAGAACAAAACCTACACGCTGGCCATGAGCGACTACATCTACAAGAACTACCCGGGGCTGAGCTATGCCGACGGAAAGTTGCTCGACACGAAGGTGGCGGATGTTTTGATCGACGATCTGCAGCGCAAAAGCCCGCTGCAGCCGGACAATACGCGCCGCGGGCAGATTCTGGTCGTAACGAAGTAACGCCGCGGGGCTCGCCGGAACTTTCCGGCGCAAGAATTTGAAAATCCGCAAAAAAGCGCTATCTTTGCAAGCCTTTCGTGCGCGCGGCGCCTGCGCGTCGGCCGCGGAAAGCATCACATTATTAACCGTTTAACGAGCGATTGTATCGCAAAAAAATTCCACTTATGGAAGAACTGAAAAATCCGGTCGCAAACGAGAATTTCGACTGGAACGCATTCGAAAACGATCTGGGTGTCTACAACCAGCCCAAAGAGGAGATCGCGGAGGCCTATGACCGCACGCTCTCCAACGTAACGGTGGGCGAAGTGGTCGAGGGTACCGTAACGGGCATCACCAAGCGCGAGGTGATCGTCAACGTGGGCTACAAGAGCGAGGGCATCATCCCCGTCTCGGAGTTCCGCTACAACCCCGATCTGAAGGTCGGCGACAAGATCGAGGTCTATGTCGACTCGGCCGAGGACAAGAACGGCCAGCTGTCGCTTTCGCACAAGAAAGCCCGTCAGCTCAAGTCGTGGGATCGCGTCAACGAGGCTCTCGACAAGGACGAGATCATCAAGGGTTACATCAAGTGCCGCACCAAGGGCGGTATGATCGTCGACGTGTTCGGCATCGAGGCGTTCCTGCCCGGCTCGCAGATCGACGTGAAGCCCATCCGCGACTACGACGTATATGTCGACAAGACGATGGAGTTCAAGGTCGTGAAGATCAACCAGGAGTTCCGCAACGTCGTCGTGTCGCACAAGGCCCTCATCGAGGCCGAGCTCGAAGCGCAGAAGCAGGTCATCATGTCGAAGCTCGAAAAGGGCCAGATTCTGGAGGGTACCGTCAAGAACATCACCTCCTACGGCGTCTTCGTCGACCTGGGCGGTGTGGACGGTCTGATCCACATCACCGACCTCTCGTGGGGCCGCGTCAGCCACCCCGAGGAGATCGTGGCGCTCGACCAGAAGATTCAGGTCGTGATCCTCGACTTCGACGATGCCAAGAAGCGCATCGCCTTGGGTCTCAAGCAGCTCACCCCGCATCCGTGGGAGGCGCTCGACCAGAACCTCAAGGTCGGCGACAAGGTCAAGGGCAAGGTCGTCGTCATGGCCGACTACGGTGCTTTCGTCGAGATCGCTGCCGGCGTCGAGGGTCTGATCCACGTCTCGGAAATGTCGTGGAGCCAGCACCTGCGTTCGGCTCAGGAGTTCATGAAGGTCGGCGACGAGGTCGAGGCCGTCGTCCTGACGCTCGACCGCGAGGAGCGCAAGATGTCGCTCGGCATCAAGCAGCTGTCGGCCGATCCGTGGGCCGAGATCGAGACCAAGTATCCCGTCGGTACGAAGACCACGGCCAAAGTGCGCAACTTCACCAACTTCGGCGTCTTCGTCGAGATCGAGGAGGGCATCGACGGCCTGATCCACATTTCGGACCTGAGCTGGACCAAGAAGGTCAAGCACCCCGGCGAGTTCACGCAGGTGGGTGCCGACATCGAGGTCGTCGTCCTCGAAATCGACAAGGACAACCGTCGCCTGTCGCTGGGCCACAAGCAGCTGGAGGAGAATCCCTGGAACGAGATCGAGGGCAAGTTCTCGATCGACACCGTGCACGAGGGTACCATCACCGAGATGACCGACAAGGGCGCCGTCGTTTCGCTGGCCGAGAACGTCGAGGGTTTCTGCCCCTCGCGTCAGCTCACCAAGGAGGACGGTTCGATGCCCAAAGCCGGCGACAAGATCGACTTCAAGGTGATCGAGTTCTCGAAAGCCACGAAGCGCATCACCCTCTCGCACCTGCGCACCTACGACGACGCCCGCAAGGAGGCCGTCGCTGCCGAGAAGGCCGAGAAGCGCGCCGCTGCCGACGCCACGAAGTCGACCGTCAAGAAGATCAACGCTTCGGTCGAGAAGACGACGCTGGGCGACGTTACGGGTCTCGCCGCGCTGAAGAGCGCGATGGAGGCCGCCGAGGCCAAGAAGGCTCCGGCCAAGAAAGCCAAGAAAGAAGAGGCCGCCGAGGAGTAATCCCCGCGCCTCCGCATACGAGCACCCGCACGGACCGGTCCGTGCGGGTGTTTTTATTTCCGGTTTGGAACGCTTTGTGCCGGGTTTTTCCGGCGAGGATTCGTTTTTCGGGCGGTTTTTGCTCTTTTCGGCACGCGGCGATGGTCGATTCGGATTTTCGGGTATTATTTTGGAAGATCGAAAAATATTGCTAACTTTGAAAGTCCCATATAGTTACCGGTAAAAATGTCGAAGGCTCTGCTTGCTCCGCTCGCTTTTTTCTATAAGTTGGGGGTGACGTTCCGTCATCGCCTCTTCGACTGGGGCATACTCAAGAGCGAGCGTTTCGACATTCCGATCATCTGCATCGGCAACATCACCGTCGGCGGCACGGGCAAAACCCCGATGGCCGAGATGATCATCGACTATATGTCGCAGAAGCACAACGTCGCCCTGCTCTCGCGCGGCTACGGCCGCCGCACGAAAGGCTACCGCGAGGTCGAGGCCACGTCGCACTACCGCGAGGTCGGCGACGAACCCCTGCAGATCAAGCTCAAGTTCCCAGAGACGGTCGTCGTCGTGTGCGAGAAGCGTTCCGAGGGCATCCGGCGGATTCAGGCCGAGCATCCCGAGGTCGACCTCATCATCATGGACGACGGATTCCAGCACCGCTACGTCGAACCCAAGATCAACGTCCTGATGATCGACGCCACACGCCCGATCCAGCACGACAAGATGCTGCCCGAGGGTACGTTGCGCGACTTGCCGAGCGAGATCTACCGCGCCCATTACTTCGTCGTTACCAAGTGTCCCGAGAAGATGGCGCCCATCGACCGGCGCATCCTGCGCAAGGTGCTGATCCAGGTCGCCTACCAGCAGGTCTACTACACCCGCTTCGAGAGCTTCATTCCGCAGCCGCTCTTCGCCGACGAGGCGGCTCCGGAGCCCTTGATTCAGGGCAGCAAGGTGATCGCCCTGTCGGGCATCGGCAATCCGGAGCCTTTCCTCAAGGCGCTGCACGAGCGTTACAAGGTCGTGGCCGAAATGACGCTCGACGACCACCACGTCTACCGCGTGCGCGACATGAGGATGCTCTCTGCGTTGCTCGCCAAACACCCCGATGCCGTGATCGTTACCACGGAGAAGGACGCCGTGAAGATGGTCAACCGGGCGAAGATTCCTTTCGAGGTGCGGCGCGCGCTTTATTACCAGCCGATCAATATTTCATTCATAGAGGATTCGGCAACGGATTTTCTGCAAAAATTAGAAGAAGATGTCAGAGGAAATTAAAAAGACCGCGGCGTGGATCGAGGAGCAGACCGCCGGGTTCCGCCCCGAGGTGGGGATCATTCTGGGCACGGGGCTGGGCGACTTCGCCGAGCAGATCGACGCCGCCTGCACGCTCGACTACAAGTCGATTCCGGGTTTCCCCGTCTCGACGGTCGAGGGACACAAGGGACGCCTGATCTTCGGCACGCTCGAGGGGCGCCGCGTCGTGGCCATGCAGGGCCGCTTCCATTATTACGAGGGCTACACCATGCAGCAGGTAACGTTTCCCGTGCGCGTCATGCGGCAGCTGGGCATTCGCTGCCTCTTCGTCTCGAACGCCTCGGGCGGCATCAACACCTCGTTCCGCACGGGCGACCTGATGGTCATCACCGACCATATCAACCTCATGCCCAATCCGCTGATCGGGCCCAACATGGCCGAGTTCGGCCCCCGCTTCCCGGACATGCACAACTGCTACGACCGGGAGCTCATCGCCCGCGCGACGGCCATCGCCGAGGAGGAAAATATCAAGCTCCAGTACGGCGTCTACGTCGGCGGCACGGGCCCCACGTTCGAGACGCAGGCCGAGTACCGCTACTTCAAGGCGATCGGCGGCGATGCGGCCGGCATGTCGACGGTCCCTGAGGTGATCGTGGCCCGGCACATGTCGATTCCCGTCTTCGGCGTCTCGGTCATCACCAACTGCGGCCTCTCGGACGAGATCGGCGACCACGAAGACGTCCAGCTGCAGGGCAGGAAAGCCGGCGTGAAGATGCAGCTGCTGTTCCGCCGCATGATCGCACAACTTTGAGACAATGGTTAACAAGGTTATTTTGATCGGCAACGTCGGGATGGATCCCGAGGTGCGCACTACCGAGAGCGGGGTGAAGGTGGCCCGCGTGCGCCTGGCCACGACCGAGCGGCTTTTCGACCGGCAGGCCAACGAGACGCGCGAGCATACCGAGTGGCATACGATCACGTTGTGGCGCGGCCTGGCCGACGTCGTCGACCGCTATGTCCGCAAGGGCTCGCAGATCTACATCGAGGGGCGCCTGCGCACCCGCGACTGGATGGACAAGGATAACAACCGGCGCTATACGACCGAGATTCTGGCCGATTCGATGAATCTGCTGGGACGCCGCAGCGACGGCCCGGCTTCGGAGGGCGCTTCTTACGGACAGGCTTCGGCCGCTCCCGCCGCTTCGGCTCCGGGTTCTGCGGCACCCCGACCGGCAGCCGCTCCGGCAGCCCCAACGCCGGGTTATGCGCCGCAGGCCGCTCCGGCACCCGCACCTGCTCAGCCTGCCGCTCCGGCCATGCCGGCCGACGATCCCGACGACCTGCCTTTCTGATTCGTTACGGCTGCTCGGGCGAGCGCAGCACCCCGATGGTGCGGATGCGCTTCTCGAAGTCGTCGCGGCTGCCCGCGGCGTTGTTCTTGATGCGGGCGCGGTAGTTATAGATCGTGTTGACCGAGTAGCGCAGGAGCGCCGCGATGCGCGACGAGTCGGTGATGCCTAACCGGATGAGCGCGAAGATGCGGAGCTCGGTGTTGAGCCGCTCGCCTTTCTTGAGCTCGATGCGGGCCGTGGGCACGAGCAGGCTGTTGAACTCCTCCACGAAGTCGGGGTAGAGCTGCAGAAAGGCGTTGTCGAACATTTCGTAGAAGTTGTTGAGCTCGGCATCCATCAGGGCCGACGACGAACTCTCGGCCTGCAGCTCGGCGATGCGGCCTTTGGCGAGCTTGTTGCGCACGTTGCGCTGGTAGGCCGTAAGTTTCTCGATGTAGTTGGAGCACATCGAGAGGAACAGGGCGATGTACTCCTCTTTCACGGCGTTCGACTCCACGAGCGCCGTATTCATGTCGCGCGTATGTTCGTTGACGGCCGAGAGCGAGGCGTTGTACTCCTGAATCTGGCGGTTCATCGACTCGATCTTGCGCTGCGAAATCTGCGAACGGCGGTAGAGCTGCATGACGAAGAGGCAGATGCCCAAGAGCACCGAGGCAAGCACCGAGATGACGATCAGGTAGTTGCGGCCGCTCTTCTCTTGCTGGGCCCGCATTTCGAGGTACGATTTCTCGACCATTGGGATGATGTTGGCGATCTGCCACGGCCGCAGCTTGGCGTTGTAGAAGAGGGCGTCGTTGAGCGAGAGGGTGATGTAGCGGAACGCCCGGTCGATCTCCTGCCGGTGGAGCATGTCTTGCGCCAGGCAGCAAAGCGAGGCGTTGTCTTTGGTCGCGCACCGCACGTCGGCGATGGCCGACCGGGCATACCAGAGGGCTTTTTCCTCAGGCCGGGCGAGCGCTTCGGCAATCAGGGCCTGATCGTAGGCATGCACGGCGTAGGGGTGGCTGTCGGGGCTGAACTGCGCCAGCAGCTGCCGGTTCAGGCGGTCGGCCTGCGCATACTCCTTGCGGTCCATGCAGTCGCGGATGACCATGTATTGGTGGACTTCCGACACGGCGGGCGTCTCCTGCAGCAGCCGGTCGCGGTAGTAGCGGATGCGGGCGGCCGAGATGCGGTTCATCTCCGGCGTGCGGGTATATTCGTTGAAGTCGAAGTAGAAGCGGTGCTGGGTGCCGTAGTAGCGGATGCGCTGCGCGGGCGTCAGCGAGAGGGTGTCGAGCGTGGAGTTGAGTACGACGTTGGCTTCGAGGAACATGCCCGACGTGGTGTAGAGCATGGCCCGGTCGAGCAGCACGTCGGTCTGCCGCGCGGCGTCGCGAAGTTCCCGCGCGATCTCCGCCCGTTTGTCTAACAGCTCCATCGCCTTGTTGAACTGAAAGGCGACGTACTCGTCGTAGAGCTGGTTGTAGATTTCGTATTGCTGTTCGAGCGAGACGCCCCGCGAGTGGAGCATGTTTTCGATGGTCATCACACGAACCTCGTGCTTGGCCACATACTGATCGGCCCGGTCGAGGACGCGATCGAGTTCTCCGAGGGTTTCGTCGAGCGGGGACGCGGCGGCAGGGAGCGCCGCGAGCAGCACGACCGGCAGGAGGAGGACGGCAGGTTTCATACACAAATATAGCAAAAAAATCCCGATTCTTCGCCCGAAGAGTTTCCGCCGCCTCGGAAATCGGGGGATGCGGAGACCCGGACAGTCCACTTTTATTGAATCGCAACGGCTTGATAATGGGTCGTTTCCTCTGCCGGATGTCTATATTCTGCAGGCGGTGCCGGCGGCTGCGGCCGCCTTTTTCGTACATTTGTAGAAAACCTAAAACGAACGATCTATGCTGAAACACGCTTTTTTCGCCGTCGCGGCTTTCTTCACGCTGGCGGCCTGCGGCAAGGAGGGCGGCCCCGAAAATCCGCAGTCCGAAAATCCGGAGGCGGTGCTCACGCTGACCGGGGCCACCGAGACGACGGTAACGCTCGCCGCGGAGCTTCGTCATGCCGATGTCGCCTACTGCACGATCGGCGCGGCGAACAGTGCCGTGCCCACGCTGACCGCATTGTGCAAGGGTCAGAAGCTGACCGCTTCCGGAACGGTAACGTTCGAGGGGCTGGAGGCCGGCACGGTCTACAAGGTCTACAGCGTCGCGGCCCTGCAGGGCGTCTACGGGGGTATCGGCCAGACGACGGTGAAGACCGCCGGCGCCCCGGTCGAGCACTATCCCGAGACCATCGCAGCCTGGTGCACGACGGCCGACAAAACGTCGCTTTTCCGCTCTTTCGAGCCGGCGAAAGCCTCGGCCGCCGCTTCGACGGCCAAAGAGCTGACCGTGGACCTGAAGACTCGTTACCAGACAATGGAGGGCTTCGGTCCCGCGATCACCGGTTCGGCCGCCTACAACCTGCTGAAGATGTCGGCCGCCGACCGCGACCGCATCCTGCGTGCGGCGTTCGACCCCGAGGAGGGCATGGGCTACAACTACGTGCGCATCTCGATCGGCTGCTCGGACTTCTCGCTCGACGAGTACACCTGCTGCGACCGCGAGGGCATCGAGTTCTTCGAGCTGCACGAGTACGACAAGCGCGACTTGTTCCCCGTTCTGCGGGAGATTCTGGCGATCAACCCCGCGGTGAAGATCGTCGCCGCGCCGTGGACCTGCCCCCGGTGGATGAAGATGCCCGTCAGCGGCACGGGCTCCTACGAGGGGTGGAACGGCGGCCGCGTCAACCCCGCCTACTATGCCGACTACGCCGAGTATTTTGTGCTATGGATTCAGGCGATGGAGGCGGAGGGCTTCGCCATCGAGGCCATCACGCCGCAGAACGAGCCGCTCAACGAGGGCAACTCGGCTTCGACCTGCATGTCGTCGGATCAGCAGCGCGAGTTCGTCAAGAAATACCTCGGCCCGGCTTTCCGGGAGAACGGCATCCAGACCAAAATCTGGGCTTACGACCACAACTTCGACGTGCCCGATTACGTAACTTCCCTTTTCGCCGATGCCGATGCGGCCCAGTATTTCGACGGCTCGGCCTGGCACGCCTACGGCGGTTCCTACACGGTTTTGGCGCAGGTGCACGCCGCAGCGCCCGACAAGCACATCTACTTCACCGAGCAGAGCATCGGTACGTGGTGCCCCGACTTCGGCAACAACCTGATGTGGCACCTGTCGGATGTCTGCCTCGGCACGATCAACAACTATTGCCGCGCCGTGATTCTCTGGAACTTCATGCTCGACGCCAACCGCGGGCCCAACCGTCCCGGCGGCTGCATGACCTGCTACGGCTTCGTCGACTGCGACGGCAGCTACTCCTATGCGTCGCTCAACTACCGCAGCCACTGGTACGCCATCGGCCACCTCTCGAAGGTGATCCGGCGCGGCGCCTTTCGGGTCCGGGCGACCGGCGGCGCCGTCTGCTCGGCGTTCGAGAATCCCGACGGCACCTGCTCGCTGGTGCTGCTCAACAGCGGCGCGGCCCAGCAGGTGGTCGTCCGCAGCGAGAAGGGCGATTTCCTCCTCGAAGCGCCGGCCCGCTCGGTGATCTCGGCGATTTGGAAATAGCGATCTCCGGAAGCCAAGAAAATAGGGAAGAACCCACTACGGGTTCTTCCCTATTTTCGTTCGTCAGACGCCGGGTTATTCCAGGTCGCCCGGAATCTCCTCGATGCGGACGTAGACCGAGATGTCGTCGGGGTCGTCCAGCGCGGTCCAGACCATGCGGTCGGCGGTGAGCCCGGTGATGAGGTAGGCATGCTTCCAGTCGCCTGTGCCGTGGTCGTAGAGCCCGCGGATCACGGCGCCCTGTTCTTCGTCGTTGGTGATGCCGAAACGTCCCGTCAGTTCGCGCTTGAGGAAGCTGTCGATCTTCTGCGTCATTTCGAAGAGGCAGTCCCGGCGGATCAGCTTCAGGTAGACGTAGCTGCCCGCGGGCAGCGGGGCGCCGTTCCACTCGGCGAGCTGCCAAGTGCCCGCAACGTTGTTGACGTTGACTTCCAGCCACGGTTCGGCTTTGCTGTCGTCGCTGCAGGCCCCGCAGAGGGCGAGGGCGAAGGTGAGGAGGGCGAATTTGAAAATGTGCTTCATGGTATCGTGTTTTTTGTTATTTCGGTTCGTTGCCTATCTCGATGCGGAGCGTGCGCCGGCCGGGGGGTAGCGGGAGTCCGTCGAGCAGCACCGGCAGCTGCTGCGGCAGCGTCGCCGGCGCGAGGGCCGGGTCGAAGCGGATCACTAAGTCGCCCGTTCGGCCGGGTTCGAAAACCTCGGGATCGCATTCGAGCGTGAGGTACTGCGGGAGCAGCTCTTGTTCGGCACGGAGCCGCAGCGGCTTGTCGCCGGCATTCAGGCACTCGATCCGTTCGACCTGCAGTTCCCGCCCCGAGATGCGGACCCGTTGTTGCTTGAGCAGCAGCGGTCCCATCGCATGGGGGTAGTTGTGGGTCGGCCGGAGCGAGGGCGTGGCATGGCCCGTGAGTTCCAGCACGGCGGTCGGCTGCTTCTCCGAAAGCTGCGTGTAGACGTAGATCTTGCGCCGGAAGTCGCCCGGATGCCCTTTGGGGCGGTAGGTAACGGCGATCTCGCCGCTGCCGCCTGCCGCCACGGGGCGCTTGTCGAAAGTCGGCTTCGCACAGCCGCAGGAGCTCTCCACGCGCGTTACGACGAGCGGCGTGCGGCCGTCGTTGTGCCAGCGGAACGTGTAGGTCGTCGGGGCGTCGTCTTCGCTGATCGGGCCCGTGGCGATCCGCTGTTGCTCGAAGCGCATCCGCTCGCCGCCCGGCGCCGTGGCCGGATGGGCGATCCGCTCCAGCTCCTCGCGCGTCTGCGTCGGCGGAAACTGCGCCCTCAGGGAGGGCGCCGCACCGAGCAGAGCCGCCGTCAGAAGCGCTATTTTCCCGCGTCGCAGCATGCCGCTATAACCAGCCGTTGCCGTTGGCGCCCTTGCGGACGACGATGTTGAACGCCTGCTTTTCGCCGTTCGAGGCGGTGATCGAAGCGGTGGTCGAGCCGCACTGAAGTCCCTTGACGAGGAGCTTGCCGCCCTCCATCGAGGCCGAGGCGATGTTCGGGTCGGCGATCGCGATGTCGTAGGCGAGTGCTTCGCCGCCGAGGAAGTAGTTGGCCGGAATGGCCGTTACGGTCCCCGCCAGCGGTACGTAGAGGTGGGGGAACGCCAACGGCGTGCCGTTGCCGGCGATAGCGCCGAGCAGCTTGGCGGCGTTGACCTGCCCCGAGCCCATCTGGTTGCGGAAATCGGAGAGGATCATCTGCCGCGGGTGGCTCAGCTCCAGATCGACGACGTAGCGGTAGTAGCTCTTGCGGCCCGTCATGTAGTCGTCGATCGGCGTTACGTGCTCGTGCAGCAGCTGCTTGAACTCGTCGGCCGTGAAGTGGCGGCGCAGCTGTGCGGCGTAGCTTAGGGCCAGCGCCGCGACGCCCGAAACGTGGGGACAGGCCATCGACGTGCCCTCCATGTAGCCGTAGCCCGTCTCGCTGATGGTGTAGGGCAGCGTGGAGAGGACGCAGCCGACTTCGCCGCGTTCGTGCTCGTCGTCGACATACTCGAAATAGTAGTCCTGGTCGCCGCCCGGGGCCGAGATCGTCGTGCCGGGGCCGTAGTTGGTGTAGACGGCGGGCGTGAAGTCGGCGGCCGTGCCCGCTACCGAGACGCACATCTCCGCGGCACCGGGGTAGCCGGCCATCGGGGCGCTCTCGTTGCCGGCGGCGAAGATGGCGATGCCGCCGTCGATGGGGCCGTTGGGCGAGCCGGCGTTATGGATGAAGTAGTCGAGGGCCTCCTTTTCGAGGGGTGCGCCCGCCTCCCACTCCTCTTCGGTGGTGAAGGTCGGCGCCCAGTCGTAGCTGTTGGCCGCGCCGGAGGTGTAGCCCCAGCTGCACTGCAGGATCACGGCGCCGTTGTCGGCCGCATACTTGATGGCGCGGATCGTGGCGATCGCGCTGGAGACCTGGTTGCCCGAGAAAATCTGGCAGCTCATGATCTTCACGCCGGGATGCGCCTCCGTGCCGCCGGCGATCGAGGAGATGCCCTCGGCGTTGCCGTTGCGGGCGGCGATGACGCCGGCGACGTGGGTCGCATGGCCCGAGTCGTAGAGGTGGTCCCACGAGATGATGCCCGAGCCGGCCACGAAGTTGTAGCCGTGGTAGTCGCCCGTGTAGCCGTTGCCGTCGTTGTCTTCGTGCGAGCGTTCGATTTCGTCTTCGTTGATCCAAAGGTTGTTGCGCAGGTCGGCATGCGTCAGGCAGATGCCTTCGTCGAGCACGGCGACGATGATCGAGGGATCGCCCTCGGAGAGCTTCCAGGCCTCCTCGCACTGCACGTCGGCGCCGACCACCGACTTGGTGACCTCGCCCTCATGGAAGAGGTTGCCGCGGTTGATCAGGTGCCACTGTGCAGGCAGCAGGGGATCGTCGTAGGGGTAGTCGGCGGCGCTCCGGGTCGTGGCGCGGGACCTCATCGCCGCCAGCGCTTCGCGGGTCAGCGGAATCGCCTTTTTCTGTGCGTTGTAGGCGCGCTTGATGGTGCGGTTGAGGTTCACTTTCTGCACTTCGCCCAACTGCGAAAGACGCTCGGCGACCTCCTCGGGCTTGCAGTCGCCGCTGAAGCGGACGACGTACCAGCGGTGAAGTCCTGCCGCGCGGGTCCGCTCCTCGGTGCGGCTGTCGACGGGGAAGACTCGTTCGAGGGCGTAGCCGCCCACCAAGTCGAGCACTTCGTCGACGGAGAGCACGCCCGACCGCGTGGCGGGGGCGCCGCTACGAGTGGCGGCCGCCGCCTGTTCGAGGATTTCGCTCACGGAGGGGTCGAACTTGACCATCAGCTCGCCGGCCACGACGCTCGGCACCTCGGTGCCGGTTTCCGTGCCGGGCGTGGGGAGCTTCTCGGTCGTACAGGCGGCCAGTGCGCAGAGCGCGCATGCGAAAATGCCGTATCTTGCTTTTTTCATCTTCATAGGTTGTTTTGGGTTGCTCTTACTCCTCTTCTTCGTCGGTCGGCTTGCTCTTGGTCGGGTAGAAGTCGTAGTAATAATTGAGGTTGACCGGTTCGTTGTCGAAGCCGGCGGCCTTGCCGTCGACGTCGCGTCCCTCCTGGTTGAAGACCAGGATATAGGGAATCCACCAGTCCAGCGCCGGATGGTAGAGCAGCCATTCGGGCAGGCTGCCGGTCAGGCGGTTGAGGTTGATCGAGAAACGCATGGCTTTCGGCAGGACTTTCGGCTTGCCGAGCATGGCGGCCGGCAGGGTGTCGCAGCCTTTTTCGGCATCGTACGAGTTGGCTATGTCTTCCTGCGTGTAGAACTCCGTCCAGCCGTTCTCCGGATGTTCGGCCGTGCCGAACGAGGGCAGCTGTCCCTGCAGGTAGTTGACCGAGAGGTTCAGCGTGTCGAGGTTGCTCCATTTGAGGAAGCCGATCGGAAATTCGGGTTCGTCGATCAGACCGCCGATGTCGTTTCGCACCGAGTTACTCAGGTCGTAGATCAGGGAGCGCTGGTTGGCGCTCAGCTGCAGGGCGTGCAGCTTGGGGAAGTTCTCGGGCGTCAGCACCTTCGGAATCGACTGGAAGTTGTTGCTCCGCAGATCGAGGTATTCGAGGTTGCGGAGGTTGGCGAAATCTTCGTGGAGCGTCGTCAGGCCGTAGGCCGAGATGGTGAGGCGCCTGAGCTGCGTGAGCTTGGTGATGGCCTCGCCCGTGTCGAGGTTGAAGCGGAACGTGTTGGTGTTGCTGAAGAAGGTCAGCTCCTCGGCGGCCGTGAGATACTGCACCTCGAACGGCAGGCTCTCTTTCGTCGTGAAGAACGAGAAGTCGACCGACTTCACGCGGCCCACCTTTTCGGGCGTGCAGCCCTCCATCTCCTCTTCCCAGAGGACGACGTTCTCCCAGTTGGCCATGCTCTCCGAGGTTTCCCACTTGTAGTTCCAGAGGTCGAGCGCGCGCTGGATGCCCAAGAGCGCTACGGAGTCGCCCTCGCGGCTGTTTTCCTTGATGGCGGCCGCAGCATCCTGCACGACATGCAGCCGGTCGTGGCGGGCGAGGGTCTTGTCGCCTTTGGGCCGGAACTCCACGTCGGCGATGCGTTCGAACGGCACGGAACTGATGTTCCAGCGGAAGCGCACCGTAACTTCGCGCGGGCGGATGCCGCGGTCGAAGGCGACCTTGTAGGTTTCGTGGCGGAGCCAGCCGGCATCGTCGGGAATCGCAACGTCGAAGTCGACGTTGGTCTTCACCTTGACGTCGAAATACCGCTTTTCGAGCACGGCGTAGTTCTCGATCGAGACTTCCGGTTCGGCCAGCGCGATGGCGTAGTCGTAACCTTGCTGCTCGACCGTGATTTCGCGGTTTTCCCACGTCTGCTGGTTCTGGATGCGGACGATGCCCTGCCGCGGCGTCTCTAAGAGCGCCGAGTCGATCATCAGGCGGCAGTCGACCGAGCCGCGGCCGTTGGCCGGCGATACGGTGATCCAGGGGGCATCGGTCGTGGCGATCCATTCGTCGCCCGACGAGATGCGCACCGTGCGGGTTCCTCCGTCGGCGTCGACGGCGATCCGGTTTTCGTCGAGCTCGAATCCGAGGTGTTTGTCGTCGTTCGAGCAGGCGATCGTGCCGCAGGCGCAGAGGATGAAGACTGTGTTACGGATGTGTTTCATAATTCGTCGGGTGTTTATTTCAGCATTTCGTCGCAGTTGACGATGTTTTGCGTCTTGTCATAGATGAGGTAGTAGCTGCCGGCTTTCCAGAAGGGGCAGATGCCCGAAGCATCGAACGTGATGTTGGGGTTGTCGCTGATGTCGAGGTAGTAGATCAGGTAGGAGATCGTGTCGTCGACCTTGCGCAGGTCGTTCGAGCCGAGGTAGAGGCCGCGCAGACCCGTATGCTGGTAGATGCCCGTGGGCCACTCGCGCAGGCAGCGTTCGCCCTTGTCGTTGCGTTGGCCGCGCACGGCGTAGACCGTCAGTCCGGAGGCGTTGAGCGGCTTGTAGGGGAACTTGCTGAAAGCATTGTAGGAGAGGTCCATGCCGTAGAGGTAGGGCAGGTTGTCGGCCGTGAAGTCTTCGGGGAGCTCCGTAAGACGGTTGTAGGTGAGGTCCATCGAGATCAGCGAGCTGGCATATTTGCCGTCGAACGACCCTTTGGGAATCTCTTTCAGGCCGCAGCTGCGCATGATGAGGTAGGAGACGTAGGAGTTCGTCCCACTGAGCAGCGACGTGGGGAAGGTCTCGATCCGGTTGCCCGACAGGGTCAGGGTGTTCACCAGAATGCCGTTGAAGTCGGCCGGGAATCCCTGGATCCGGTTGGCCGCGAAGTTCACCGAGCCGATGATGTACTTGAGCTTCGAGGAGAAGATGTTGGGGAACTCTTCGAGCTTGTTGTAGCTGGCGGAGAAGGTCTCCATATCTTCGATTTCGCAGAAGCGGCCGTTCGTCGACGGGAACTCCGTGATTTCGTTGTAATCCAAGTAGAGCTGCGTGGGCGCCACCTCGCCCAAGCCGCCTGCCGGCAGCTTGCTGATTTTGTTGTGGCTCATGTCGAGGAGCCCCAGCTTCTTGAGGTTGCGGAACGAGTCGGGAATCTCCTCCACGTCGTTCTCGCAGCAGTAGAACAGCTGCAGTTCATCTTTGGCGGCGCCGTTGCCCAGCGCTTCCAGTCCTTGCTTGAGCCCTTCGGGGTCTTCCTTGCTCCACTGGATGTTGTTGGAGAGGTTCAGCGACACCAGTTTGGGCATGCGCGCGATGACTTGCGGGAACTCTTTCAGGTTCGGGCAGTTGTAGAGCTCGAAGTCGGTGCAGCTCGTCAGCTCGGCCATCTCGTCGGGCAGCCGCTCGATCGTGCTGTTGGCAATGTTGAGCTGTTCGAGATTCTTCAGGTTGCCGATCGTCGCCGGCAGCGACTTGAGCCCGTTGCAGAGCTTGCCGTAGTGGGTGTCCATCGGGCGGATGCCGGTCTGCATGCCTTTGGCGTCGAAAATGTCGCTCTCGCTGTAGCCGGCATCGTAGAGGGCCGTGGCGGGGATGTGGATGTCGTGCTCGCGCAGCGCATGGGCGCAGGGTCCCGACATCTGCTGGGCCGGGTGGATCATCGCAAGGTACCGCTTGTGGTTCTCCAGGCGGTTGCGCACCCGTTCCGACGAGCTCATCTGCGTGTCGGCCGTGGGGTCGTACTCCAGCAGGTTGGTGTCGTTGTGCGTGCCCAGGAAGAGCTCCACGAGCGCCGTGAGCTGCCCTAAGTTGTCGGGCATGTCGCCTCGGAACCCGAAGTTGCTCAGGTCGATGCGCGCCACGCGGCCGTTGGTGTGGAGATGCACGCCCGGCTGGTCGCCCCACAGGTCGGGGTCCTTGTTGAAGTCCCAGTTGGCACCGGCGGCGTAGTTCTCGCCCGAGTAGTACCAGTTCGGGCCGTCGAGCGCCTCCCAGATGTAGTAGAGGGCGTAGTAGTCCTTGATATATTCGTCGCTCTCGTAGAGCGTGATTTTGGCTGCGGCGTCGGTGATCTTGTTGTCTTCGACCGTAAATTCCGAGGCGGCCGGGCGGCCGTTGCTTTCCAGCATCCTCTTGTCGGCGTCGTTGGTCGTGTAGGCCACGACGGCGTAGCGGCCGGCGGGCAGCGAGAGCAGCGAGTCGCACGTGCTCGACGAGGTTCGATAGCCCGGCGTGCCGTTGGCATCGTTGTTCTCGTCGAAGTGAACCGAGAACTTCATCGGCAGGGCGGTGAACGTCGTCCGCTGGTTGGTCTCCTGGTTCTGCACGGTGAGGTCGATCGTGGCGATCTCATCGAACGTGTAGGCTCGGGTCGCGGCGCGCGTCTCGGGCGTCTCCGTGAATCCGGAGAGGTCTTTCGTCAGCGAGAAGCGCACCTTGCCGCGCGGGACGATGTTGGCCGTCAGGTCGTGCGTCGTCAGGCCTCCCGCAACGACGGTCATGTCGGCTTGCCGGGGGGTACCGTTGTAGAGCGGTTCGTCGTTGGCATCGTAGAGCGAGAAGGTGATGACACGGTAGTTGCCCGTCAGGAGCTTGAGCTTCTCGCTGCGCAGTCCGTATTCGGCGGCTTCGTAATCCGCGGCGCTGAGCGTTAGCGTCTGGGCGATGGTCGTGCCGTGGTAGTCGAGGCGTACGGTTATCTTCGACGCCTGCGACAGGTAGTCGAGCTGCGTCTGTACGGCCCGCGACTGCGGAGCGGGGGCTTGGTAGGAAGCCTCCTTGTAGAGCTTGAATTGGACGTAGCCGTAGTCTTGCTCGCGGTTGTCGATGCTCTTCTCGTCGGAACATCCGCCGAGGAGCGCCAGCACCGCCGCGATCAGCCATGCGGTTACGGTCGTTCTGAAAAGTTTCATGTCGTAAAACTTGCTGTGTCTCTGTTAATTATAGTCCGTTCTAAAAAGATGCCCCCGCCCCGCAGGACGGGGGCACTCGGTTTCGGATTGGGTGTGTTTATTCGTCTTCTTCCGTGTAGTTCGTCAGGTCGAGCGTGCAGATGATCGTTACTGCTGCCTCCCACGACGAGTTGTAGAATACGATGTGGCTGGTCATGGTCTTCGCATCGCCTTCCAAGTATTCGGCATTCATTGTGATGATCGCCATGTCGCCTTGAGGTTCATATTCGATCCACTCCGCATACGGATAAGCCATCGCCATATTCGACAGCCCTTTCAGCATCGACATGCTCGCATACGGTTTCCGGTACGTCAGATGATATACGGGGCTTCCGTTGCCGGGGTTGTACTCCTCGAAAAGGGGACCCGAGGTCAGCAGCTCCAGCGTCGATTCGTCTTCTTGCATTGCGTATTCCGGAGAGTAGAACGAAACTTTCACTTCTTCGTCACCGCCGCCGATCGATGCGTTTTCGTCGTAGACGCAGCGGATCAGTACGAAGTCGCCCTCGGTATCGGCGAAGACGATGAAACCTGCATGGGCCACACCCTCATTCATCTGCGAGCTGGCGCCGCACGTGTCCTTGCTGGGGTCCATGTTGATGACCGTGCCGTTGGCGGTTTTCTCTACGGTCAGCCACGAGGCGTTTCCGGTCATCTCCTCGAGGTCGTAGTTGTAGCATTTGTACGACGTGTATTCGCGTTCGAATGCCAGCGCCGAATCTTCGTTCGACCACGCTTTGGTGTAGAGCAGGTTGAAGCCGTCGGTTACGTTAAAGTTTTCCATAAGCAAACCGTAGCCATCGGGATCGAGGCGCTCCAGCGCGGCGCCTACTTCGGCCATACCCTCGGGATTCACCGCCGATACGAGGTCGGGTTTGGCTGCCTGATTCACTCGCGTTACGATGTACTGCTGGTATTCCTCTTTGATGTCCGTCTCGGCGAGGAGTTCCCACGCACTTTCGAGCGTAGCGGCTACCGAAGCAGGAAGGGCCAGGATCACACCCTTGCGGGCTGCGTCGCCCGTGTTTTCCTCTACCGTAACCGTGTAGCGGCGGGTCTTCAGCACATTATCCGCATCCTCGAGAGCGCTCTCGATCTTGATCCATGCGGTCTGCGATTCTTCGGCTTCCAGCCACGAACCCTCGCTCCACTGGTCCGAAACTTCGGCGAATTTGTAGACGACGGGCTCGTCCGGGCTCACGATTTCACCGTGCATGCCGCTCTCTACCCATGCTCCGGCCGAGCTGCTGCCGGCGCTGTAGAAAAGACCTTTGGCATTGAAGCGGCTTTCGGCTGCGAAGCCCGAAACCGCGAAGTGGTCGCGGCAGGCGGGAATCGTTACCTTGTACTCATATTTTATGTCGGAATTGTTTGCGTCGCAAAGAACCAGTTTGCCGTTCTGGTCGCCGTCGAGCGGATATTTCGTCGGGTCGGCTTCCAGGCGGATTTCAGTTTTTTCGCCTCCGTTTCCGGAGATGTTCATCTCCTGAATCCATTCCGACTTTTCGGCCAGACGCCATGCGAAGTTGGCTTTTACCATGATCGGGAACATGTAGCCCGAAAGTCCGGCCGGCCACGTCAGGTCGATGGTCTCGGCCGGCGTTTCGCTGTAGACGTAGCGGAGATCATCGTCCTCGCTGTAGATGAAGCTGCCATCTTCGTCGAGCTGACCCACATAAAGAGCAAGCGTACGTTCTGCCTTGTCGATGGTCAGCGTGGCGATGGTCTGGGTTTGGTCGCCCATCGTCATCTTCACCTCGCAGGTGTGCGCGGTGTCGAACTCGACGACGTCGGAGACGCCGATCGTAACGTTCGTCTTTGCATGGGCTTTGCCGCGGACGCTGTAGGTTTTCTGCGAACCGTCGACAATCCAGAACCATTCGGCCGCCTCGTCGGGGATTTTCACCTCCCAGTCCATGTTGGGCTCCAGGTGGAGCGTATAGGTGCCTCCGGCCAGGACGGTAGCCGTCTCGGCTTCGGGGAAAATCGGGGTCGCGGGAGCGACCTCCTCGGGGTCGTCGGAGCACGAGGTCATCGCCCCGGCTCCCGCCAGCAGTGCGACTGCCAGCTGCAGGAAGTACTTCTTCATAACGATCGTTTTTTTCATTAAACTAACTATAATTAAAAGAGAAACCGATTGATCTTGGTCGTAGGCAGGGCGTCCGGTTTTCAGAGACCCTCCTCTTTCTGGAGCCGTTCCGCCTCCTCGTCGCTCACCCATTCGAGGATGTTGAGGTAGTTTCCGAGCGAGCCGACGGGCGCCCCCAAGTCCTTGACGTAGACGTTGATCCACAGTGCAGCGTAGGTGCCGCAGGCGTTGAAGTAGGAGAGGTAGGCCGGGCTGCTTTTCGCCAGAATCTTGTTGTCGCCGTTGATCTGGCCGAAAACCGACTCCTCGTCGCTGATCACCTGATCTTCGTCCATCGAAACCGTCGGGCGGGCCGGGTCTTCGGGGTCGAAGCGCATCGTAACGTCGTAGCCCGTGAAGAGCCAGTTGCGGAGGATGATCGTGTGTTCTTCGGTGGGGTGCTTCTCCGTGCGGATCAGCCGCTGGATGCTCCGGTTCTCCACGCCGGGGAACGACTGGAGGAACGACGAGGTAAGCATGCACCACCCCGTGAAGTCGTCGATCGAGAAGGGGCAGCTTTTGACCATCTTCACGTTGGTGCAGTCGCCGTAGAGGTCCCACTTCAGCTGCTCGGGCATGACGAGCCGCAGCACGAAGTTGAGCGTATCGCCCGCTTCGATTTCGTCGTAGCAGCCGTGGACCAGTACGTCGGCCTTGCGCCCGCCGGCCGGAATGGTGATCGTGTTGGAGCGGAGCCGGTAGTGGAGCCCCTCGATGGCCTTGCTCTGCCGGTCGAGAATCTCGACGCCGAAGTTGCGGTCGTAGTCGCAGGCCGTGGTCGAGGCGACCGTTACGGCGAAATACTCCTGATCCTGCAGCACCATATTGACCGACATCGTGTCGGCGAACATGACGTACTCGGCATCGGAGTAGCGCGTGCGCTCCCCGTCGCAGCCCGTCGTGAGGGCGCCGAGGAGGCCTGTTGCCAGTAAAACCGTGATGATTCGTTTCATGGTTCGTCCGTTGTGAGGGTTAGTTGCTCTCGTTGGGTTCGATCTGCGAACCCGGAGCTTCGATTTCATGCTGGGGAATCGGCCACACGAAGCGCGGGTCGTCGGCTTCGATCTTCAGGGTGCTGCCCTCCTGCTGGGCGAATCGCTGTTCCTTGCGTTCAAAGCCCATGTGCCAGCGCTTGAGGTCGTGCAGGCGGAAGCCCTCCATGTAGAGTTCGCGCATGCGTTCGTCGGCGATCTGCCGCTGCCAGTTTTCCTGCGAGACGTTCATCGTGCCGCTCGTCTGGTAGCGGGTGGCGCGCAGGGCCGTGAGGTCCTTGCCGGCGGCCGCATAATTGGGCGTCGGGAGGTTGCAGTAGGCTTCGGCGCGGATCAGGTACTGTTCGGCCAGCCGGAAGAGCTTCGGCATCGAAACATGGTAGATCATGCTCTGAATGAGCGTCCGGTTGCCGTAGTACTTGACCAGCACGGGCCACTGCATGCCGTTTCCGTAGCCGATGACGATGCCGTTGCTCGCGTCGGCGAAGTAGGTCAGGTAGCGCAGGTCGCTGTTGTCGTAGGCGCTGAGGACCCATTGCGACGGCACGTAGTCGGGGTAGAAATAGTAGTAGTCGCGCTGGAAGTTCAGGAACACGGTGCCTAAACTGCCGCCGTAGGAGGTGGGCGTGAAGCCGACACGGAAGATCACCTCGGGGCTGGCGTCGTAGAACCACATGTAGTCGAACTGCGTGGTTCCGTCGCTGAGAACCTGAATTTTGGCCGACGCAAGCGAGAAGTCGTACTCCTCGATGAGCTTCGTCGAGTAGTCGACGGCCGTCTGCCAGTCCTGCATGTAGAGGGCTACGCGGGCATGGAGCGCCTGTGCGGCCGCCAGCGTGAAGAAGACGGCGTTGGCTTCGTTGTCTTCGTCCTTGTCGGAGAGGAGCGCTTCGGCCCGGGTCAGATCGTCGAGGACGAACCGGTAGGAGGCGTCGAGCGACGCCCGGACGACGGGTTCTTTCTCGAAATATTTCGTGCGCAGCACGACGCCCGGCTCCTCCGACGCCGTAGCAGGGTCGTAAGCCTTGCAGAAGCATTTCAGCAGCTCCGAGTAGCAGAGGGCGCGGATGGCGTAGACTTCGCCCGTGTAAAGGTCCAGATCGTCCAGCTTCGCATCGTCGGTTTCGTTGGCCTTGACCCGGTCGATGCGGTCCAGAAAGAAGTTGCAGTCGCCGATCACGGCGTAGAGCGAGCCGTAGACCGCCTCGATCTCGGAGTTGGTCGACCGTACGGTCCACTGCCAGTGGTTGCCGTAGGTGTTCGAGTTGCCTTCGGCGGCGTGGACCAGGTCGCTCTGGATGTCGGGCAGCAGGGTCAGGTAGCCGCTGAAGAGCGCTGCGCTCTTCAGTCCGGCGTAGATGCCTATGATGTGCTGCTCGGCGTCGTTGAACGTCCGCATGCCCTCCTCCTCGGGGATGGCCTGCCCGGGGTACTTCTCCAGACAGGAGGCCGTGCCGAGGAGCAGCGCGAGCGCCGCGAGGCCGAATCGGATATTGTGTAACATGTTTTTCATCGTCTTGGTTCGCTGTTAGAAGGTGAGGTCGAGGCCGAACGTGAACTGCCGGGCCGCCGGATACTGCATCACGTAGATGTTCGACGGGCTCTCCGGGTCGAGACCCGAGAAGCCGGTGAAGGTGAGGAGGTTCTGCGCCTGCGCGTAGATGCGCACGCCGCTCAGCACGCGGCTCTTGCGCAGCAGCTCCTTCGGGAAGGAGTAGCTCAGCATGACGTTCTTCAGACGCAGGAACGAGGCGTCTTCCAGGAGGCGCGAGTCGAACTCCGTGTAGATGCCGTGGCGCGGGATGTCGGCGATGTCGCCCGGTTCTTTCCAGCGGTCGAGCAGGCGCCGCGACTGGTTGTAGGAGGCGAAGCGGCCGTTGGATTCGTTGAAGAAGCGGTCGTTGTTGATCATCCAGCGGTCGGCGACCCAGCTGAACTGCACCGAGAGCGAGAGCCCTTTCCAGTCGAGGGCCGTGCCGAAGCCGCCTTCCCACGGGGCGTACATGCTCTTGCCGGTCATCACCTTGTCTTCGTCGCGCAGCTCGGTGGTCAGCTCGCCTTCTTTTGTGTACCAGAGGGCATCGCCGTTCGCGGGATTCACGCCGGCGAAGCGATTGAGGTAGAACTCGCCGACGTCGTGGCCGACGACTAACTTGCGGCTGGTGTTGCTCATCTCGTATTCCTGCACACCGTTGTAGAGCGCCGTGATCTTGTTCTTGTTGTAGGAGACGTTGGCGTTGAGCGTCCAGAGGAAGTTTTCGGTCGTGATCACCGAGCCCGCAAGGGTCAGCTCGACACCGCGGTTGACCATCGTGCCCACGTTGTCCCAGCGGAATCCGTAACCGTTGTCCGAGTAGGACTGGGGCACCTCCATGAGCATGTCCGAGGTCTTCTTATGGTAGAACTCCAGGTCGACGTTCAGGCGGTTCCAGAAGCCGACGTGCAGACCCACGTTCGTCGTCCAGGGCTTCTCCCATTTCAGGCCGTCGGTCGCCTGGTTCATCGGGGCGACGCCCGCATTGCCGATGTAGTCGTATCCGCCGCCGATGAGGGCGAGGTGTTCGTAGTTGGGGATCGCCGAGTTGCCCGACGTGCCGGTCGAGATCTGCACCTGGGCGTTGGTCAGCCAGCGGCTGGCGTTCTCCATGAAGCGTTCGTTGCGCATGTTCCACATGAAGCCCGCCGACCAGAAGCGGCCCCAGCGGTTGTTCTTGCCGAAGCGCGACGAAGCGTCGGTGCGGGCCGCCAGCTCCACGAAGTAGCGGTTATCGTAGGTGTATTCGCCGCGGGCGAAGAACGACAGGTAGCCGTAGTCGTTGTCGGTGGTGTCGCTCCAGCGCATCACGCGCGTGGCGTTGCTCAGGTCGGTGAGCTTGTTGCTCGTCTGGCCCCGGCCCATCAGCGAGAAGGCTTCGTAGTGGTAGTCGATGCCTTCGTGGCCGAGCAGGAAGTTGAAGTCGTGTTGACGGCCGACCTTGAAATGGTAGTTGATCGTGTTGGTAACTTGCAGCGTCAGGCCGTCGGTCGTGCTGCGCTGGGCGGTGCCGTCATGTTGGTTGGGCGAGTATTCCGGATAGGAGACGCCGAATCCCGTGGTGTGGGTGTAGTCGATGCTGAACTGCGAGCGCAGCGTCAGCCCTTCGATCGGCATCGCTTCGGCATAGATGGCCGAGAATACTTTGTATTTCTTGTACGTCAGCGGGTTGTTGGCCAGCCACTCCAGCGGGTTCTGGCCGTCGCCTTTCCAGCTGCCGTCTTCGATCGAGGCGCGCGAGCCGTCGGCCCGCAGCGGGTTCCAGTAGGGCATCATGAACTGCGCCGCCGAGATCGGCGTTACGAGCGTCGGCTCTCCGTCGTCGGCCTGCTCGATCGCCTGGTAGTTCATCGAGGTGTTGGTGCCGATCTTCAGCCACTTGGCGGCCCGCTGCTCGACGTTGGCACGCAGCGCGTAGCGTTCGAAGTTCGAGCCGACGGCCGTTCCTTCCTGATTGTGGTAGCCGCCCGAGATGTAGTAGTTGGTCTTCTCCGTGGCGCCCGAGACCGAGAGTTCGTATTCTTGCTGCAGGGCCGTGTTGTTGTAAACGGCATCGAGCCAGTTGACGTCGGTCTTGCGCAGCAGGTCGTAGTTCTTGCCCGTGGTCAGGCCGATTTCCTGCTCGTAGCGGATGCGCTCGTCAGTGTTCATGATCTCCCACTTCTCCTTGTTGATCTGGGAGAAGCCTACCTGCATCCGGAAGTTGATCATCGGACGTTCGGCCATGCGGCCGCGCTTGGTCGTGATGACGATCACGCCGTTGGCGGCGCGGGCGCCGTAGATCGAGGTCGAGGAGGCATCCTTGAGGATCGAGAGCGACTCGATGTCCGAGGGGCTGACCGTGTTGAAGTCGGCGCTCGAAATGGCCACTCCGTCAAGAATGTAGAGCGGTTCTGTGCCCGAGTTGATCGAGTTCACGCCGCGGATCTTCATCACCGTGGCGCGGCTCGGTTCGCCCGAGGCGGCCATGACCGAGAGACCCGGCACCTGGCCTTGCAGGGCTTGGTCGAACGCAGCGGTCGGCGTGTTTTCCAGCTTGTCGGCCTTGACGGTCGCCACCGACCCGGCTACCGTGCCTTTCTTGCGGACACCGTAGGCGATGACGACGACATCTTCGAGCTTCTGCGAATCGCTTTCGAGGGCTACGTCGTAGCGGATTGTCGGCGCACCGGCGGGTACCGTGTATTCGACGCTCCGGTAGCCGATGTACTGGAAGATGAGCCGGGTGCCGGCTTCCACCGTAATGGAATAGGAGCCATCAGCGAGCGTCGAGACGCCCGTGGTGGCTCCTGCGATGACGTTTACGCCGATCAGAGGCTGGCGATCCTCCGCTGCCGTAACGATGCCGCCGACCTGGATTTTACCCCCCCCCTGCGCCGAGGCCGTCATAGGACCGAGGCACAGCACGAAGGCAAAAATCGTGAGTAGAAGTTGGGCTTTTTGCATTGGAACGATACGTTGTTAAAGGTGCAAAGATAGCATATCCGGATTATAAAACAAATTTCCGGAAATTTTCCGGAATTTTTTTCAGAACGCCTTCCGGGATGCAAAAAAGGAGGCCTTCGGGGCCTCCTTTTCTCGACAGCGGATCGCGCTGTTACTCTTCGTTGCGGTACGTGTGCTCCACGTAGACGGCGTGCATCATCGCTTCGCGCTTCTGCACCGACGGCTTGGTGAAGTACTGGCGGCGGCGCAACTCCTTGAGGACGCCCGTCCGCTCGTATTTACGCTTGAATTTCTTCAGGGCGCGTTCGATGTTTTCGCCCTCCTTTACCTGCATGATGATCATAGTATGCTTCTTTTTTTGATCGTTCGTAATTTTTGTTTTTCGTCGGCTGCGGGGCGGAGATCGCCGGGACCTCCCTCGTCTGCTCCCCTGAATCGTGTGGTTTACTCGTCGTCGGAACCGCCCGGGAACCCGAAACCCAGGTACGGAGCCAGTCTGCGGGCTTCGTCCGGTTTCAGCAGATGTTCGTCGTAAAATTCTTCAGCGGTGCTCCAACCTCCTTTCAACTGTCGTTTCTTCAATAGCTTCCGGAGCAGCGGCGGGGCCATGTAGGGGTGTCGCGCCAGCTCGTCGGCGGTCGCAAAGTTAATAGGAATTTTCCGAATTGCGCAACTGTCGCAATAAATTTGTTGCAAAATCTTTTCGTAGTTGCTCTCCGTGATGCCGGGCACCTCGGCAAGCTGCTCCGCACGGACGAAGCCGCCCAACCGTTCGCGGTAGCGGACGATCCGCCCGGCCGTGCGGGGGCCGATGCCGCGTACCTGGAGCAGTGCGGCCGAATCCGCCGTGTTCAGGGCCAGCGGGAAAAGAGGTTCGGCAGGTTCCTCTTCCTCGAAGAGGATGTAGGGTTCGAGCGCCTCGGCGAGCGAGTCGCTTATCGCGTAGCATTTGCGCAGCTCCTCCATATTATATATAGGGTGTGTGCGGCGCCAGTTGACGAAGACTTTCGCCTGTCGGGCCGACAGGGCTCCGATGGCCTGCAGGTAGCGGGCGCTGACCGTGTCGATGCGGAATGCGACGGGCTTCAGCGGCCGGGCCACGATGCGTTCGCTTCGGCCGGCCGGCGGTGCGGCGGCATAACGGCGGCCGATGCGGATGTAGGGGGCCAGCTGCCGGTAGAGCGAGTCGCCGATGGCGTAGCAGGCGGCCACCTCCTCGGGAATGCGGAAAGTTTTGTGGTAGGAGCGGTAGCGGAGCAGGCCGGCGGCTTCGCTCGGGGTGAGCCCCATGTCGCGCAGCTGTTCGTAGGTTACGGTGTTGGGGTCGAACGGCTCGGGGCTTAGCGGCCGGGTGCGCTCCTCGGCTTGCGCTTCGACTTGCCGGGCGATCGCGGGGTCGGACTTGGGGCGGGCCAGCATGCCGGCGGCGACCGCCAGCAGGGCCAGCGGCAGAAAGACCGCGACGGCGCGGACTTCCCGATCGGTGAAAAGGGGTTTCATGGACGGCTGCGGAAGTTGCTTGTTCCGAATAACAAAGATAAGGCCGGACGTGCGGAAATCAAAATCTCCGGGCCCGGTTTCTTTATGTAACTAAATTTTTTAGTTGAAAAACTATAGAAAATAGTTGTACGTGAAGAATTTTTAGTTACCTTTGCGGATGAAAGGTGTGCGCCGCCGGGGTGCCGCCGCTAACAATCGTCTGTTATGGAAAAACTTACGCCGCGCGAAGAAGAACTGATGCGCTGTTTCTGGGAACACGGACCGCTGTTCGTCCGGGAGCTGGTCGACCTCTCGCCCGACCCCAAGCCCCATTTCAACACCCTCTCGACGATGGTGCGGGCCCTCGAAGCGAAGGGCTACGTCGGCCATAAGGCCTACGGCTCGACGTACCAGTATTTTCCCCTCGTCAGCGAGGCCGAATTTTCGCGCCGGACGTTGGGCGGCGTGATCCGCAAATATTTCGAGAATTCCTACCTCGGGGCCGTTTCGGCGTTGGTCGAGGAGGAGAAAATCTCGGTCGAGGAGCTGCGCGAGCTCATCGACCGCATCGATCGTCAAAACCGGGCATAGCCATGTACGCGCTCCTTTTGTACAGCCTCAAGGCGGGGATTTGCTTGGCGGTCTTCTACCTCTTTTTCAAGTTGCTGCTCAGCCGCGAGACCCTGCATCGCTTCAACCGCATCTTCGTACTGGCCGGCATGGTGCTGGCGTTCGTGCTGCCGCTGTGCGTCATCACGGTCTACCGCGAGCTGCCCGCAGTGCCGCAGATAATGTTTTCCGGGGAGGCGCCGCAGCCGGCGGTCGTGCCGGCCGCTTCCGGCTTCGACTGGGAGCGTTTCGCCGGCGCGCTCTATCTGGCCGGTGCCGTCGGGATGTTGGGCTGGCTGGTCCGGTTGTTTTGCGCGATCTTCCGGCTGATCCGCTCGGGACGGCGCGAGCGGCTCGAAAGCGGCGCCTTGCTCGTGCGGGTGCGGCAGGCGGTTACGCCTTTCAGCTGGGGCCGCTATATCGTGGTCTCGGAGGAGGATATGGCTGCGGCCGGGCGGGAGATCGTCTTGCACGAGGAGGCCCATCGGCGCCTGCACCATTCGGCCGATCTGCTTCTGACCGATCTGGCGGGCTTGCTCCAGTGGTTCAATCCGGCGATGTGGCTGCTGCGCCGCGAGCTGCGGGCGATCCACGAGTACGAGGCCGACCGCGCCGTCATCGAAAGCGGCATCGATGCCCGCGACTATCAATTGTTACTTATCAAGAAAGCTGTCGGCGGGAGGTGGTATTCCGTTGCCAACAGCTTCAATCACAGTAAACTTAAAAACCGTATTACCATGATGTTGCGTAAAAAATCGTCGCGGTGGACCGGAGCTCGTGCGCTCCTCGTCCTGCCGCTCGCGGCCATCGCCGTCGGGGCTTTCGCCCGCACCGCTTATGTCGTTTCCGACGACAAAGTTAACAAAGAATCCGTTACGGTCGACCTTTCGGACCCCGATTTTTCGACCGAGAAGATCGATGAGGTCGTCGTCCGTTACGGCCGCAATTCGGTGCCGTCGGAGTCCGCTCCGCTCTATATCGTCGACGGGCAGGAGGTCGATGCCGGGTATCTGAACGGTCTCGATCCCGACCGCATCGCGTCGGTCGATATCTATAAGGATGCCGAGCATCTGGCTCCTTACGGCGAGCGGGGCCGCAACGGCGTGGCGGTCATTACCTTGAAAAAGGGGGCCGACTCTCCGAAGAAGACCTATGTGGCCGACACGGTCGTCGTCGTGGGCTACGGCTCGCAGATGAAGGGGCAGCTGGAAGCGATGAAGAAAGCACAAGCCTACTTCGACTCCGACGAGTGGAAAGCTAAAGAGAAAGAGCTGGCAAAAATAGATGAATACTTCCGAAGCGACGAATGGAAGGAGGCGCAGAAGAAGATCGCCGCGGCCGATAAATATTTCGAGTCCGACGAATGGAAAGAGGCTCAGCGCAAGATCGCCGAGACGAGCAGCCGCTTTTCCGGAATCTCCGTAGGATCGGCCGGTGAGCATGGATTCAAGCCGCTCTACCGGGTCGACGGCATACAGGTCGACAACCTCGACGGCATCGAGACCGGGCAGATCGCGCACATCATGGTTCGCAAGGATGCTTCCGCCTTCACGGAGGAGCAGAAGCGGCAGGGCTACAACAGCTTGATCGAGGTTACGACCAAAGCCGCTGCCGCCGTGGCGCCGGCTGGCCGGATCGTCTCGATCCGGGCCGACCGCTATGCCGAGCATCCCGAGGGGTCGGAGGTTACGGAGGCGACGGGCCGCATCACGGTGGTCGACGCCGGTACGGTCTATCGCGACTTTCTGATCTTCATCAACGGCCGGCGGGCTACGCCGGAGGAGTTGGCGGACATTCCCGCCGGCAAGATCCGCCGCATGACGGTCTACAAGGGCGCAAAGGCCGTCGAGAAGTTCGGCGAGGAGGCCCGCAGCGGCGCGGTCGACGTCCAGGCGAAGGTTCGCAGAAAATAGATAAAAAGTTCACTCGGAGAGCGGGCCACCCTTCGGGGCGGCCCGCTTTGTTGTCGCTTTGTTTGGCAGTTTCCGAAAATTGCCCTACCTTCGCATACGGCGGGGAGGCGTCGCTTCCCCGGATATGGTTTGCTCAAGCGTCATCGGAATCACCACCTCGGATCGTACACGAGCATCTTTCAGAACCTGTTGCAGGGCGGACTGCGCATTCCAGCGTAGGGTTGCTCCATTTCAACAGGCGGGCTTGTGGTGAGCCTCGATGACGTATGGCAGTGGCTCTACGTTTTTTTTGCGGCTGCCGGACATGGGAGGAACCTTATGAATGCGTGTGCGTATGAAGCAATTTCTTTTCCTGTTGGGGGCGGCGCTCTTCGTTTGCGGCAGCGCCCGGGCCCAGTCGGCGGCCGCTTACCGGCGTGTCGTCGTGGATGAGCGGCAGCAGCCGCTCGATTATTTCGATCTGCTGATTTTCAACCTCGCGGACTCCGCGTTTCTTGGCGGAGAAGCTTGCTTCGGCGGCCGGCTGGAGGTGCCGAATCCTCCGGACAGCGGGCCGCGGCGGGTCGTGCTCCGCAGCCTCGGATTCCGCGACCTCTCGTTTCTCGAAGATTTCGCTCAGCCCTCGTCGCCCGATACGCTGGTCATGACCGCGGCGGTCGTCGGCATCGGCGACGTGGTGGTCTCGGCGGCCGCTCCGGCGATCTCTTTTTCGGCGGGCAGAACCCTCGTGCAGGTCGCCGGGTCGTCGCTGCAGCACCTTGCCGAGGTCGTCGACATCCTGCGCCGTACACCCGGACTGGAGGCCGACGAATCGGGCATCACGGTCTTGGGCAAGGGCGAGCCCCTGATCTACATCGACGATCGGAAGAGCTCCTACGACGAGCTGCAGTTGCTGCAGCCTTCGCAAATCGTCTCGATGGAGATCGACCGTAACCCCTCGGCCCGCTACGAGGCCGCCTATAAGTCGGTGGTTCGGGTCCGCACGAAGCGCCCCCGAAAGCAGATTTCCGGACAGCTCTACAATTCGGCCTATTTCGGCCGGCGTTTCAGAGACACGGCCGGGGCGCAGCTCCAAATCGCTTCGGAGAAGTGGCTCAACTACTTTTCCTACAGCTATTTCGTGGGCGCCGACCACAACTACCTGAACAGCATGAACGGGATTCTGCTCCCCGGCAGCGAACTGGCCGATACCGTCCGCACCGAATCGCTTCTCGGGCACCGGACCCATTCGCTGCTCTACGGCAGCACGCTCGACCTCTCGTCGCGGCATCGTCTTTCGTGGCAGTATACGGGGCTCTTCCGATACGCCGAGTCGGATAACTTCCATCAGGAACGGGAGTATCGCCCGAACGGACAGACCGACAGCTCGGAGACGCACGATCTGCTGCAGCTTCGGCAGCCTTCCCACGCCGCGCATCTGGGCTACCGCTTCGCCGTCGACTCCGCCTGCACGTGGACGCTCGAAGCCGATTACACGCATGCCGCCCCGCGGAGCACGCAGAGCGTCGTGCTGAACCGCCTGCTGTCGGACGCTGCCGACCGGCTCGACGTCCGCAACCGCTCGCGTTCGGATGTCGTCTCCCTCCAGTCGGAGTTTTCGGCGCCGCTGTGGGGCGGCGAGCTGCTCGTCGGCGCCCATTACGGCCGCATCGGGAGCCGGACCTTTTCCGATTTCGACGGCCTGACCTCCGACACCCGCCTGTCGGGCGACAACCTTTCGCTCTACGCCACCTTCGGTCGCAAATACGCCAAGTGGGGCTGGGAGGCCGGCTTGCGGGGCGAGTTCCACAACGACCGCGTGCGGGTCGACGGCACCTCGCTGCGCGACGGCTGGGAGAACCGCTGTTTTCCCTCGCTGCGTCTCTACACGACTTCGGAGTTGCTGCCGCAGTGCGACTTCGCGCTCTCCTACAGCGGCCGCATCAGCCGTCCTTCGGTCAGCGATCTGGATCCGTCGCGATTCTATGAGAACAGCATGGTTACCGAATGCGGCAATCCGCTGCTGCGCTCGACCCTCCACCACAGCCTCGGCTTCATGGCTTCGTACCGGCAGAAACTGACGCTGAGCGTCGACTTCGATTTCCGCTTCGATGCGATTCTTCGCTCGGGCATGCTCGGCGAGGACGGCGCGAGCATCCTCTTCATTCCGCTGAACGTCGACCGTTCGCGCTTCGGTACCGTCGACCTGACCTACGTCGACCGCTGGGGCCCTTTCTCCCTGACGCTCGATGCGGGCATGGAGTTCTCCCACGCCCGGATTCCCTTTCTGGAGGGGCGGATCACGGTCGGCAGGCCGGCCTGGTACGGCTCAGCGAATGTCGATCTGGAGATCGGCAGGAACACCGTGCTGACGTGCGGCTTCCGGTATTGCAGCCGCAACTACGAGCTGATGACAAGTTTCGAACCGACGAACAACCTGACGGTCGGGATCACGCACTATTGTTTCTCCCGGCGGCTGCAGCTCTCGCTGTTGGGGTACGACCTCTTGCAGGGCATGAGCGACCGCTGGCACGACCGCTACGGTTATTACGTCTCGACGATGCTCACCGACCGCGAATTTCGCTTCGTACGCTTCACGGCGCGCTGGTTCTTCAACGGCCATAAAACGCGCTACGTGCAGGCCGGACCCTCGGCCGAGGCGGCCCGCCTGAACTGACCGGGTTACTCGAATGCGACGGGTTCGGGCCGCTCGGGGCGGTAGCGGTACTGCTCCAGCCGGGTGGCGTTCGAGAGTCGGAAATATTGGCTGGCGGCCAGTCCGTTTTTGCCGAACGCAATACCCAGGCGAATCTGGATCGTGTTGAAGATCAGCCGCTCGTTCTTGATGCGCAGGCCTCCGCCCAACGAGGTGTAGAAGCTGTTTTCGAAGATATTGGGGGCGTAGCCGATCAGCCCGAAGTCGGCGAATCCGAAGATTGCAAGGCGGAATCCGAACGGCTGCCACGGCGTGAAGACGACGGTTTCCGTGTTGAGAACCAGCCGGTTGGTGCCGATCGCCCGTTCTTCGAGGGCTTGCAGTCCGTTGTGTTTCGTGAAGCGGATGCGTTCGTCGTTGCCCGTGCCGCGGTTCCAGCCCTGCGTGTAGTTGAGCATCAGGAACTGGCGCATGCGGCTGCGGCGCAGCAGGAACAGGTTCGAGAACCAGCGCAGGTCGACATCCACGGCGTTGCGCCTCCAGGCGCCGCTGCGACGGTCGAGGTAGCTGCCCGCCGAGATGCCGCCCATGATGTAGCCTATCGAGCGGAATCCGCCCGTCTTGTAGCTCGCACCGAGGTAGAGCTCGTCGTTGAACTCGCCCCACGAGCAGCCGCCCGTGATTTCGGCTTTGTAGCCCGTCGCAAGATACTCGTCTGCGCCGAAGCCGTAGATCAGGCTGGCCGTGAGGAACTTCTCGCGGTAGAGCCCCGCTCCGAAAAGCAGCAGGTCGTGGCCGTGCAGCGCCGGGTGGTGGGTGGCCGTTACTCCTTCGGGCCGCTGCAGGAAGCGCCGGTAGTTGTAGTGTCCCGTAAGAAAGAGGCTCGACGCGACGGGCCGCAGGTAGTGCGCATAGCCGCCCCAGAGGTTCAGGTTGCGTTGCCGGACCCGCAGCGAGGTGTCTTGTTCGATCATGTATTGCTTGAATTTGAGGTTGCTGTAGGCCGCACCTACTTCGTAGTCGGTCGGCCGCAGGAACTCCTTGCGCAGTTGCAGGTCGAGCGTCGAGTTGTGGAAGTCGCGGCCCGCGGCGCACTCCGCCGTGTAGAACGTTCCTAACAGGTTGGGGATTTCGTATTCGACCATGTTGCCGCCGTAGGAGAGGTCTTTGCGGCTGAAGTGGGTCTTCAGCCGGAGCAGGTTGCCCGTGCCGAGGATGTTGGCGTCGACCAGCGCCGCCATCGTGCGGCCTTCGGAGCGGGCATCGCCGTCGACGGTGATCGTCCAGCTGTCGCGCGTGCGGATCAGCAGGTCGACGCGCGAGGTGTCGAGCGGGTCGGGCCGCACGTCGATCGCCACCTGCGAAAGGTAGCTGCGCGAGCGCAGCAGTTGTTTGTTGCGCACGATGAGCTGGGGATCGAGCTTGTCGCCCGGGCGGAAGAGGAGGTCGCGGCGGATAACCCGTTCGCGCGTGAGCGCATGAAGTTTGTTGCCGAGGCGTTCGAGGCGGTTGCCGTCGGGGTCGAAGACTTGCTCGCGTTCGATCTCGATTTCGCCGATCGTCTTGCCGGCATAGGGGGCCAGCGCGCGGCTTTCGTCCGCAACCCGGCCGTTTTGCGTGGTGTCGGCCGTCGGGCGGACCAGCCACCGGTAGAGCAGGCGCGGCACGGCATGGCGGCTCGACTTCAGGCGGAGACTGTCGTAGAGGCGGCGGTTGCGTTCGGCCGTCATTCGGGCCAGGCTGTCTTCCGGGAAGCGGTCGGGCGAGTACATGCCGGGACTCGCGGCCGCCGTTCCGGCAAGGAACAGAACCGCAAGCAGGGCCATAAGGAATATGCAGCGCCGGCCGGTCATCACGTCGATGATAACGGTTTTTTCGTTGAAAAACGTATGAAAGGGCTTTCGTTCCCCTCTTTTCGGGGGTGCCGGCAGAACCGTGCCGTTCCGGCTTTCTTTCTCTCGTTCTGCGCATCGCGAAGCGGTTTTTTTACGGCATCGGCGGGCACCGACATAAAAAAAGACCTGCATGTTCGCAGGTCTTTTTGGCATAGACAGGGTACGGCGGGGTGTCGCTTTCTCTCTCGACGGCCCTCTTCTCGACGGCCCTCTTCTCGACGGCCCTCTCTCGGAGCTCCTCTTCTCAGCCCCCCCCCTCGACGGCCCATTTAGCGGCGGCCTTCTTTGGCTTCGATGCACTCGGTGGCGTGGGGTACTTTCATCAGCCGTTCTTTCGGGATGAGTTTTCCCGTGGTCTTGCAGATGCCGTAGGTCTTGTTCTCGATGCGGACGAGCGCCATCTCCAGGTTGCGGATGAACTTCATCTGGTGGGTCGCCAGCCGGCCGTTTTCTTCTTTGGAGAGGGTCGCGGCCCCTTCTTCCAGCACTTTGTAGGTCGGCGAGGTGTCTTCCGTGTCGTTGTCGGCCGTGTGGGTGATGGTCGCACGCAGCAGTTCGTAGTCGGCACGGGCGTTTTCGAGCTTCTTCAGAATAAGTTGCCGGAACTCTTCCAGCTCGGCATCGCTGTATCTCGTTCTCTCGTCTGCCATAGTCTCGGTCGCATTTAGAGGTTTTACGTGGAAAAAATTAGGTATTATTTCTGACACTACCAAATTTTGCGCCTTTTTCTATATTCGGGTCAGGGCTATGCGGAGCGGCCGGTCGTCGATTTCCGTTTCCGCGCACACTTCGCCTGCCGGCGCGGCCGCGGCACGGACTTCTACGGCCAGCGTCTGCGAGGCAATGTAGTCGGCATAGCGGGTCAGGGCGTCGGCCACCAGGTCGCTTTGGACAATCTCGGCTCGGATGCGGTCGGTTACTTCGAATCCCGCATCTTTGCGGATGTTCTGAATGCGGTTGACCAGTTCGCGGGCAACGCCTTCGGCTCGCAGGTCGTCCGTCAGCGTGATGTCGAGGGCCACGGTCAGCTTGCCTTCGGTCGCCACCAGCCAGCCCGGCATGTCTTCCGACGTGATCTCGAAGTCGGCCGGCGTAACGGCGATCCGCTCGCCGTCCACGTCGAGCAGCGTCTCCGCCGCATGTTCGATTTCGGCGATGCGTTCTTGCGAAAATCCCGCCGTGAGGGCCGCGATCTGCTTCATGTACTTGCCGTAGCGGGGCCCGAGGGTCTTGAAGTTGGGCTTGATGCGCTTGGTGATGAGGCCCGCCGTGTTTTCGATCAGCTCGATTTCCTTGACGTTCACTTCGTTCATCACCAGCTTCTTCACCGCTTCGATGCGGGCCGCCATCGCGGGGTCGAGCACCGGAACAAGTATCTTCTGCAGCGGTTGGCGTACTTTGATCGAGACTTTGCGGCGCAGGGCCAGCACCATCGACGACAGTTGTTGGGCCAGCGCCATCATCTCTTCCAGTCCCCGGTCGATGCGCGTCGGGTCGGCTTTCGGGAAGGTCGACAGGTGGACCGATTCGTCGGCATGGCGGCCGCTCACCGCATTCAGGTCGCAGAAAATGCGGTCGGAGATGAAGGGCGCAAAGGGCGCCGCAAGCTGCGCCACGGTCTCCAGGCAGGTGTAGAGCGTCTGGTAGGCCGACAGCTTGTCGTCGGTCATCTCTCCACCCCAGAAGCGTTTGCGGTTGAGACGCACGTACCAGTTCGAGAGGTTTTCGCCTACGAAGTCTTGAATGGCGCGGGCCGCCGGCGTGGGGTCGTAATCTTCCAGGCAGCGCGTTACGTCGGCTACCAGCGTGTTCAGCAGCGAGATGATCCAGCGGTCGATCTCGGGGCGTTTTTCGACGGGCACCTCCGCTTCGCGGCCCGTGAAGCCGTCGATGTTGGCATAGAGGGCGAAGAACGAGTAGGTG
>CAZIUJ010000001.1:0-42323 GCA_964542345.1 uncultured Alistipes sp. | reverse complement strand
GCTGGCCTTCATCTTCAGCTTCTACCTCAAGATCGAAGACCGCAAGAAAGGCTACGGACTGGAACTTCCCAACATCAAGAAGTAACCCGAGCCTCAGGTACGTAAAAATGCCGGCCGCCTCAAAAGGGCGGCCGGCATTTTTTTGCAGGCTGCAGGGAGCGCTATTTCACCCGTTCGTAGAGCTCCGCGATGCGGGAACACATCTCCTCCCACGAAAAACGCTTGCGCTCCTCGACGCAATTCTCGCGGAAGCGCTCCAAGACGCCGGGCTCGTACATCCGCACGATCGCCCCGGCGACCCCCTCGGCCGTGGGCGGACAGACGAAGCCTACGCGGCCGTCGGGCACGATCTCGGCCAGCCCGCCGACCGCCGTAACGATCATCGGCGTGCAGAACTGGTAGGCGATCTGCGTAACGCCGCTCTGCGTAGCGGTCTTGTAAGGCTGCACGACGCAGTCGGCCGCGGAAAAGTAATCTTTCACCTCGGCGTCGGGGATGAAGCGGTCGTGGAGGATCACCTCGTCCTGCAGGCCGTGGGCGGCGATCTGTGCCAGATAGGGTTCTTTCGACGTATAGAACTCCCCGGCGACGATCAGCTTCCGGCCGGCCGTGCGGCCCTCACGGTGCAGCTTCGCCCAGGCATCCAGCAGGAGATCGAGCCCCTTGTAATCGCGGATCAAGCCGAAAAAGAGGGCGTAGCCCGTGGCGGGGTCGAGCCCCAACCGTTCGCAGGCCTCGGTCCGGTCGACCCGCGTGCCGAAGTGCTCGAACAACGGATGCGGCGAAAAGAGCGCCGGAGCATCGGTGTAGGCCGCCAGCTCGCGGTGCACCTGCTCGGACATGTAGACGAAGCCGTCGACCGAGCGCAGGAAATAACGGTTGAACGGTCTGTCGACGATGTGGTGCTCGTGCGGCTCCACGTTGTCGATCTGACACAGGACTTTCGTATGGCCGTTCCGGCGGGCCAGGCGGGCGATCGACCCGAAGCAGGGCGCCATGAACGGCGTCCAGTACTTCAGCAGGAGGAAGTCGGGACGCTCGCGCCGCAGCCGGCGTCCGACGCGGAGCCAGTTCAGCGGATTCATCGTGTGAACACACCGCACGATCCGCAGATCGTCGGGCGGCGGGGTCGAGACCGTCTGGCTCTTGCCGGGAAAGAGCAGCGAGGGATACTGCAAGGTGAAAGTCTCGATCTTCACCTCGTCGCCCCGCCGCAGGAAGACGCGGGCCATCGTCTCCATGATCGATGCCAGCCCGCCCCGGTAGGGGTGCGCCGGCCCCAAAATCGTAATCTTCATAACGGATCGCCGGTTATTTCTTACACGAAGATACGAAAAATAAGGTGAAAGTTGAAAAGTGAAGTTCTTGCGGAGCGAAAATATCTGAGGCGAAGCAAAAAAAACGGAACCCTCGGCAGGGTTCCGCTGCGAAAAGGCCGGGGTATGCCCTACTCGCCGTCCTCGGCGTGGTGCAGGCTGTGGGCCACATGCTTGCTGCCGGCGACGGACTGGAGCGCGAGGTACTCCTCGCCGTAGTCGAGCAAGTTCTGCAGCTCGGTGCGGAACGTATCGAGGTGCTGCTCCTCCTCGGCGATGATGTCCTGAAACATCTTGTGCGTTACGGCGTCTTTCTGCTCGGAAGCGATGCGCGACGCCTCGTTGTAAGCCTCGATCGTGCTCAGCTCCAGCTGCATGGCCATGCGGAGCATTTCCTTGACGTCGGTCATCTGCCGCGTGCGGAACGAGGGATTCATATTGACGTCGCCCTCTAAGAAAAGGATGCGGTCGGCAAACTCCTCGATATGCCGCATCTCGGCGATCGAAATCTCGCGCATGATGCGCGATAGATACCGGTAGCGGGCATCCTCGAAATGGGTGTGGAAGTACATGTACTGGAGCGACGTGGCGATCTCCTTGCCGACGGCGTCATTCAGCAGGTCGATGCTGACCTGATACTTGGTTTTTGCTGCGGTGGTCTCCATAAAATGAAAGGTTTTGCAGCCGGTCGACTGCAAAACCCGTTCCATGAATGGGTTCCCCGCAAGCGCTATCGCCACCCGAGGGCGGCCCGCACGGCGGCGGACTCCCCGTCGCCGGAGATTTCGAACAAGGCATCGTCGTCGTGGAGCTCCGCGCCGAGGGCGAGCGTCTGCCCGTAGCGGCACTCCCGGAGGAAGTGGACGTCCAGCCGCACAGGCCGATCATCGGTCAGCCGGTCGAGGGGCAGTATGTCGAGCATCATCTCGATATACCGCATCGTATTGACGTGGCGGTTGAAGTCGATGTCGCTGTAGACGACGCGGTGCTCGCCGTGCATCGTCGGGACGACGGCCCGAATTTTCCGCGGCCGCTCGGTCGGGGGCGGCGCATCGACGAGGGCATCGGCATGGGCATCGCCCACGCCCGAGAGATCGACGGCCGAGCGGGTCGTGAGGTCGATCATCGCCCACTGCGAGACGGCGCGCCCGAACTCGGCGCCGGACGCATCGGCGAGCGTGAAGTTGCGCGTCGAGAGGACCCGGCCGTAGTCGCTGATCCATGTCGCGACCGAATAATCGGCATACTGCGACGGGCGGCTGTCGAACTCGAAAGCGATGCGCGAGAGGACCCACGAGCGGTTGCCCTCGTTCAGGGCGTCGACGCCGAAGCCCTTGCGGTGGGCATCGACGCCCGCCGTATTGAGGATGACGCTGCCCAAAGCGGGAATCGTCGCCCGCAAGGTGAAATCCACCTCCTGCGGTTCGACCCGGAACGCATAGACCGATTTTTCTGCCGACATGATTTTCAAGAAATAGAACAAGACAAAGATACTTTTTTCTTATCTTTGCGACAAGATTAACCCCTTAAAAAAACCGTTATGGAGACAAAGAAACTCGATTTTGCGGAAACCTTCCGGGACGCCCTCGCGATCGGCATGAAGAACGCCCCCTCGATCATCGCCGCCGTGGCCCTGTGGCTCGTAACGATCTGGATTCCTTACCTGAACGTCGGAACGACGATCGCCATCTCGCTGCTGCCCACCGAACTGGCGAAAGGCAGCGTCATCAACCCGCTGGGCATCTTCGACAGCAAGTACCGCCGCTACATGGGCGAATATCTCATCACGACGGGCCTGATGATCGTGCCGATGTTCGCCGGAGTGCTCTTCGGATTCGTGCCGGCCATCGTCCTCTCCCTGGCCTGGTCGCTCGCCTACTACTACCTGATCGAAAAGGGCAAGAACCCGATCGAAGCGATCAAGGCCTCGAACGACGCGACCTACGGCAGCAAGTGGACGATCTTCGGCGTGTCGATCGTATTCGGCATCGCGAGCATGCTGGTGCTGGCCGTTCTGCAGGCGATCTGCGGATTCATCGACGTGGGATTCATCACGTTCCTTGTGCTGCTGGCATTTGCCGTACTGGCCTCCTCGATCGGCATGGCGATCAACGCCTCGATCTGGAAGCAACTGAAAGACAACGTGCGATAAGCAGGCCGGCACACGGCCGAGACGGTCTTCGGACCGTCTTTTTTTGTCCCCGACGATCGATTTTATCGAAAAACGATAAATATTATTTGTTTTTCAGAAATAAATCGTATCTTTGTCCGGACCGAAAGGTCGACCTGAAATCAAAGGAAGATGCAAAACAAAAAGAAGTTTCTGCAACGCTTGCTGGCGATCTACATCGCTTTCTTTCTGGTAATCGCGGCGGGATTGGCACTCGAAGTGGGCCCGGGATTCGCCCGCGGATTCACCGAAGGCAACGAAATGGGCACGGACCTGACCCGCAACTGGGCGCTGGGCGCCCCACGCCTGATCTACATGCTCGAAGGGGTCAAGCTCCTCGAAAGCCCCGAAGATGCGATCCCGACCCCGGAGCTGAAAGAAGGCGTGCGCGTGAGGACGCATATCCGCAAAATCGGACTGGTGGTGGAAGAAGAAGCCCCCGGAAGCTCGATCTTCGCCCTCTCGTTCCGCTCGGTGGGCGGCAGCGGCTGGATCTACTTAGGGCTCATGCTCTGCCCGCTGGCCTACCTGGCAATCATCGTGCTGATGCTGCTGATCGTCCATTCGCTCCGCCGCTCGATCCGCGAAGAACGGCCCCTCGAACGCCGCAACATCCTCCTGCTGCGCATCATCGGACTGCTGGCCATCGCCACGGAGCTGATCGACGATGCGATCGACTGGACGATGAGCTCGCGGGCCGCCGAGCTGCTCACCGGCAGCGGCTACGTCGTGGACACGGCGTTCCATGTCTCCTACTCGACGATCCTCATAGGCGTGCTGATCCTCTTCGCGGCCGAAGTATTCGCCGTGGGACAACACCTGAGCGAAGAACAGAAACTGACCATCTAAGACCAAGATTGCAAGCATGATAACGACAACCTGCATCACTATGAAAGGGGGGGGGAAATGGCTATAATCATCAACATCGACGTCATGATGGCCCGTCGCAAGATGTCGCTCGGCGAACTGGCCGAGCGCGTGGACATCACGCCCGCCAACCTTTCGATCCTCAAGAACGGCAAGGCCAAAGCCATCCGCTTCTCGACGCTCGAAGCGATCTGCCGCGAGCTGGCGTGCCAGCCCGGCGACATCATCGAGTACCGGCCCGAGGCGGAGGAAGACCGAACACAAAACACCTTATAATAATACGTATGAAGAGAAAAATGATGCTCCTGCTGCTTGCGGTACTGACCGCAGGAAGCATGACGGCCCAACCGGGCATGATGGCCCCGATTCCGGCCGACGAGGCGACGCGCGTAGGGAAGCTCGAAAACGGCATGACCTACTACATCCGCCACAACGAAAAGCCCAAAGGGCAGGCCGACTTCTACATCCTGCACGACGTGGGCGCCATTCAGGAGAACGACGACCAGCAGGGTCTGGCCCACTTCCTGGAACACATGGCTTTCAACGGCACGAAGAACCTGCCGGGCAAGATGCTCACGGAGTATCTGGAGACCGTCGGCGTAAAGTTCGGCTACAACCTCAACGCGGCGACGGGCTGGGACCAGACGACCTACCAGATCAAGGATGTGCCGACGGCCCGCGAAGGGATCGTGGACTCGGCGCTGCTGGTGCTGCACGACTGGTCGCACTTCATCGCCCTCGAAGGCAACGAGATCGACTCGGAGCGCGGCGTGATCTGCGAAGAGCTCCGCACGCGCGACGGTGCGCAGTGGCGCTCGATGATGGCGATGATCAAGGCGCTGGGCAAAGGCACGAAGTATGAACACCGCAACCTGATCGGCTACCTGGATTACCTGAAGAGCTTCGACCACCAGGCGCTGCGCGACTTCTACCACCAGTGGTACCGCCCGGACTATCAAGCCGTGATCGTAGTCGGCGACATCGACGTAGAGACGATCGAAGCGAAGATCAAGACGTTGATGAGCGATATTCCGGCACCGGAAGCCGACGCCTCGCACAAGGAGACGATCGTGGTGCCCGACAACGAAGAACCGATCGTGAGCATCACGACCGATCCGGAGATGCAGGGCTCGCGCATCCAGCTCTTCATCAAGCGGCCGGCCCTGCCCAAAGAGCTGAACAACACGGTGCAAGCCGAAGTACTCGACATCGCGCAGGCCTACATGTCGACGATGGCCAACGCCCGTCTGCAGGAGATCGCCATGCAGCCCGATGCGCCATTCCTCGGTGCGGGCATGAGCGCCGGCAACATTCTGGGCGTCATCCCGACGATGAACCTGACGGTATTCATCGCCACGACGCAGGACGGCAAACTGCCGGAAGGCTTCGAAGCGATCTACGGCGAAATGGAGAAGATCCGCCGCCACGGGTTCACGCAGGGCGAGTTCGAGCGCGCGCAGAACAACCTGCTGCGCAGCGCCGAGCGGAAGTACACCAACCGCAACGACCGCACGAACAACGAGTTCGTGGACATCTACCTGGACAACTTCAGCAAGAACACCCCCATGCCCTCGGCCGAAACCGAGTGGCAGATCGACAGCATGCTCATCAAGTCGATCGACGTGAACGCAGTCAATGCGGTCGCCCAGCAGCTGATCATGCCGAAAAACCAGGTCATCACGATCACGGCCCCCGAGAAAGAGGGTCTCGTGGCTCCGACCGAAGCCGAGATTCTGGCGATCCGCGACAAGGTGCTGAACACCGAGCTGGAAGCCTACGAAGATACGGCCGTCAAGGAACCGCTGCTGCCCGCAGGCACCAAGCTGAAAGGCTCGCCGGTCAAGACGACGAAGAACGACGAAGTTTACGGCACGACGGAATGGACGCTGAAGAACGGCGTGAAAGTCATCGTGAAGCCGACGAAGTTCAAGGCCGACGAAGTACGTCTGAACGCCGTGGCGGAAGGCGGGCTTTCGCTGCTGAGCGACGAGGAGCTGCTGCTGGCCGAGTGGCTGCCGGCAATCACCTCGATGTCGGGCGTCGGCAAGTTCTCGGCGACGGACCTGCGCAAGCAGCTGGCCGGCATTTCGGCCTCGGTAGGCATCGACGTAGCCAACTACCAGACGAACCTCAACGGTGTCTGCTCGCCGAAAGACATCGAGACGATGCTCCAGCTCCTCTACCTGAACTTCGTGCAGCCGCGCTTCGACGAAGCGGACTACAACACGCTGATGAAGATGATCCGCGCCCAGCTGGAAAATGCCGAGTCGAACCCCGACTTCGTAATGGAGAAGCGTTTCACGGAGGTAGCCTACGGCAACAATCCCCGCCGTCAGGTAACGACCGCCGAGATGATCGACGCTTTCGAATTCGAAGCGCTGCCGGGCATCTACAAGAAACTCTACTCGGGCGCGAACGACTTCGTGTTCACGTTCGTGGGCAACATCGATCCTGAGGAGCTCAAGCCGCTCGTCGAGAAGTACATCGGCTCGCTGCCCGTCGCGAAGAAGCCGACGGCGGCCGTCGACGACCACTGCGCACCCGTCAAGGGCGACGTAGCCGAGGATTTCCGCACGCCGATGCAGCAGCCCAAGGTCTCGGTACACTACCTCTTCTCGGGCGAGCTGCCCTACACTTTCGCCAACCGCACGGCCCTGATCTTCCTGACGCAGGCCCTCGACTCGCGCTACCTGATCTCGATCCGCGAAGAGAAAGGCGGCACCTACGGCGTGTCGGTATACGGACAGACGGAGTATCTCCCGACCGAAGGCTACAAGATGCACATCGTCTTCGACACGAACGAGGAGATGGCCGACGAGCTGCTGGAGATCGTCATGCAGGAGATCGAGAAGATCGCCAATGAAGGTCCCCTGACCGAAGACATCGAGAAGAACCGCGAGTTCATGCTCAAAGACTGGAAGAACAGCTTAGAGAAGAACAACAGCTGGATGCGCTACATCCAGTCGAAGCAGACTTCGGGAGCCGACTATCTGGCCGACTACGAAAAGGCGCTGCGCGAGGTATCGAACGCCGACGTGCAGGCCCTGGCCAAGAAGATGCTGGAGGACGGCAACCTCGTAAAGGTCATCATGCGCCCCGCAAAGGCAGAGTAATCCCCTGCTCTGTGAAAATCGACAGCCGCCCCGTTCGGGGCGGCTGTTTTTGTATGAAGACAGAACGGAGATTCTGCGACAAAAAAATCCGGACGAAATGCCCGGATTCTCAAAAAAAGCCCGTCTGCTATGGAACGCCTATCAAGCGATGTTATTTTTGATACTTTCGACGATATAAGCTACATCCTCATCCGTTACACAAGGACCGGCTGGCAGGCAAAGGCCCTGATGGAAAATCCGCTCGGAAACCCCATTGACATAGGCGGGACTATGGCGATAGATAGGCTGCAGGTGCATCGGCTTCCACAAGGGTCGCGACTCGATACCGGCCTCATCCAAAGCCAGACGCATCGCCTCGACATTGCGATTCGGCTCGCTGTCGGTATGCGCCGAAGAGGCGGTATGCGTTACACCGGCAGCACCCCCGACAGCGCCCTGTACGACAGCTTCATAAGCCCGCTCCTCGCCTTTCACGTGCAAGGTCGGATCGAGTGTGATGGCGACGAGCCAGTAATTGCTGTCATAACGCGACGAAGGATTCTCGTGAAGCGAGACCCCTCCGACGCCGGCCAACAGCTCCTTATAAAGCCGACAAACATGCTTATGATGATCGATATGCTGATCGAGGATCGTCATCTGTCCCCGGCCGATGCCGGCGCAGATATTCGACATGCGGTAGTTATAACCGATCTGCTCGTGCTGGTAATACGGATACGATTCGCGCGCCTGCGTTGCATAAAACATGATCCGCTTTTTGGTTTCTTCATCAGGACAGATCAAGGCGCCGCCGCCCGAAGTGGTAATCATTTTGTTGCCGTTGAACGACAGAACGCCGTATTTTCCGAATGTTCCGCAAACCTGTCCGTCGAATCTGCTGCCGAAGCCCTCGGCGGCATCCTCGATTACCGGAATATCGAAGCGATCGGCGACGGCCATGATTTCGTCGATCCGGGCAGGCATGCCATAAAGATAAACCGGAATGATGGCTTTCGGTTTGCGACCGGTTCGGGCAATACGGTCTTCGATGGCCGTACGAAGCAAGTCCGGATCCATGTTCCAACTGTCGGCCTCGGAATCGACAAAGACGGGAGTTGCCCCCAGATAAGCAATCGGATTCGAAGAAGCACAAAAGGTAAAACTTTGCACGATCACCTCATCGCCCGGACCTACGCCGCACGCCACCAAAGCCAGATGAACGGCCGCCGTACCCGAAGACAAAGCAACCACATATTTATTCTGCCCAACGAACGCCTCTAAGTCAGCTTCGAATCCATTCACATTGGGGCCGAGAGGAACCACCCAATTCGTATCAAAAGCCTCCTTGATGAAATCCTGCTCTTTGCCGCTCATGTGGGCCAGGCAAAGATGAATCCGTTTTTTCATAATTATAGATAATTGCAACACTACATACTTTTTCCAAGCACCGTACATACGATGATTCTGAGGTCGAGACCGAAACTCCTGTTTTTCAGGTACTCCAAGTTAATCCGCACCTTATCGGGGAACAAGACCTCGTCATTATACTTTTGGGGGTCGTCCTGCGCCGCCAACAACTCCTCCTCATCGCGATATTTCAAACTGGCCGGCCCCGTTATACCCGGTTTCAACGACAAAATATTCCGAGCCTCACCCTCCAACCGATCCGCATAACCCGGCACGTCGGGACGAGGACCGACGAAGCTCATGTCGCCAACCAACACATTCCAAAGCTCGGGCAACTCGTCCAACTTATATTTCCGCAACACAGCACCTAACGGAGTGATTCGGCTTTCGCCCTTGACGGAAACCGAGCTACCGGAATGCGACACAACCATCGACCGGAACTTGTACATGGTAAACAACCGGCCATACTGCCCCACCCTCTGCTGTCGGAAGATAACGGGACCGCCCGGCATCTTGAAACGGATCAACAATGCCACGACGAGCAACAAAGGCCAAAGCATCAGCAGCCCGACCAGGGCCATCGTTCTGTCGAAAACGAATTTGAGAATCATCGGAACATACTTATAAAAAATTTATCTCAAGTAGCGATAAGCCAGTCGGGTCAACCAAGGTATCGGAATCAGGAAAAAGAGGAAACGACCGAAAGCCAGGAGATAATCGACCGGAGAGAGTCGCAGAGAGCGAATGATCGTACACCGATTTTTCAAATCGCCCCAACTTTTGGCAAATCCATTGCGGCGACAATAAAAATCATCGTTCACCCGAACATGCACCAATGGTTCATCAATATTGGCGAACACACATCCCGACAAAAAACCCTGCAACCAAAACATCGTATCCTCATCCTTATTCGTATCTGTCGGATAGAGTCCAGCTTTGTCGAAATAAGATCTGCGGAACATCGCCGACACATGAGCCAACGGATTCCGTCGTCCGAAGAATGCTTTCATCGCCTCCTGTTCCAACGGATATTTTACGATACCTGTCGGGGTTCCGGTTTCGTTCATCTCTTCGATATATCCGCCGCAAATATCGATCTGCGGATGCGCCTCCATGAATTCAATTTGCCGAAGAAACCGGTCCTCGAAACAAATGTCGTCAGCATCCATCCGAGCGATATAGCGATAATCTTTTTGAAGAACTTCCTCCAACAACTCGTTCAAAGAACAGGCAAGACCTTTGTTTTCGGCTCGTTTCCGTACAAAAAGATGCTCACCGTCCAACTTGGCCAAGTATGTTTCGATTTGCTCGGACACGGCACCATCGAACTGAATCCAAATATCAGCCCTGGAAAAAGTCTGCCCCAACAAACTCTCCATACAAGGCTGGAAAAACTCCAATTTATCGTTCTTGTAAACCGAAAGGACAACAGCTAATTTATTCATTTTTCAAACGACGATTTCTCAGGAAGAATCTCATCCAGAATACCGGTCAACTCCTGCCTGGTTTTCATATAATCGGTCTCGGAAATACGAGGACTATCATTGGGACAGAAAAAACGCGCCCGATATATCTTGTCTTTGTTCCTGCAAAAATTCTTGTAGGTGCTCAAAACCAGGGAATAAGTATCATTCGGCTCATAAGGAACAAATTCGCCTTTGGCCAAGCAGACATAACGATACAAATATTGATTCACATCGTGTCTGTTCCTGAAGCGGCTTGAAGAAGTCAAATCCATTTCTTTCTTATAGAGAGCATAGGTCTCCTGCAAATTACTTTTCAGATAAGGCTGCTGGAAATGGTAATTCGAAAACCAATAATACTTGGGAAACAGATTGAAAAAGCGATTCAGCAATCGGCTCCTCCAACTATAACGGGGATTATAGAACAAGGACGGATTCTCTTTCAACAACCGCTTTTTTGAAAATCGTTCGTTTATCAGACACAGATTGTTTGCCATTGTATAAACATACGAATCATTCGATATAAGGAACTTATAAAGAAATCCTTGTCTCGGTATTCCTTGAATGATAAAATCCAAAGGTTTGCCATCTTGAAAGAACCGGGTTTCGGGAGTCTCTTTCAAAACGAGCGTATCGTCATTAAAATAGATGAATCGTTCGGCGAGTCCCTCGATCCCCAGCAGATTCATCTCGATCGACTGCGAATTGAAAGTCGGCAAACACTGCGGATCGAGATAAAAATCCGTATGTTTGACAACATGCAATTTTTCAGCTTGCAAATCGAGCCACTCCGGGACATGCCCATAGGTAAGCAAATGAATCCGATGAACCCACGGCATGAATTTTTCAATTCCCCGGAACACATAAAGCAACGTATTCCAATCGCGGAAAAACTTATCCATGCTTCCCGGCTTATCCATGAAGTCCGAGAGATAACGCTGACGCTCCCGGCACCACTGCTCATCTTGATCGCTTACCCACGGAATAACGACATCTATTTCATTCATTGTATATCTATTTTTTCAAAGCAAAATCGACGAGCGCCGTCGGTCTACCCTGCAAAGCTTCTCGATTGGCCGAAAAGTATATATGCAACAAGTACATAAATAAAATCACATAATAGAACCGGCTGATTCCCATCAAGTCGCCCTTGTAATGCACGACCAATGTATAGACAAAAAGAGTCGACAAAAAATACGTTTCATTCCTCTCCCCCTTATGTACCCGCCACGGTTGTACGAAGAAACGAATCGAATAGATCAAGTTGATGAAAGACCCGACAAGACCCCAATACAACAGCTGACGCAGATAACCGGCATCCACATGTTTGTAGTAACTGCCATCAGCATTGCTGTATTGACCCGATCCCACGATCCATTCCTGCAAAGAGATATGAATCGTCTCGTACATTTCATTCAGATTATTGAACGATGCGCTACTCTCCGTACTGCCGGTTTCATAGACCTTGATGAAGAGATCGAAGACCCACGGAAGCAAATGCTCGGTAATAAGCGCAAGTATTTCGCCGGGAAGAAGCACAAAGCCGAGGAAACCCACAAAAAACAGGCTCAACAAGAGTTTCCGGATGAATGCCATCTTATAACCGGCATGCCGCCGATAGACGATCAACAACAGAAAAGCGAATGCCAATCCAACCAGCGCTGTCCGACCGGCAAAAAAACCGCAGACGATCAAAAGCAGGAACTCGACAATCAAATAATAAGAAAGATGCTGCTGTTCGAGTATCCGCCTCATCTGAATAATGGTTGCCAAACCGCAGGTAGCCGCGAACTCGAAATACAAGCGTCCGGAAATGGCAAGGCCCCGGAATCCGGCATAAGACAACGAAGCCAACTCGGCATCGTCCTGAAACTGAAAAAGAGAAACGATCTCTCGAAACGACGGCGAAACGAATGCCAAGACCGAAATCATGGACTGAATCACGAAAACGACAATGATCGAACGTTCGAGATCGCGGTCCTTAACGTGATCAAACGAAAGAGACGAATAAACGACTATCACTAAAAGAAGACCGATGAACAAGGATAGCAACGCCATCGTTCGAGAGAAATCATAAGCCTCGGTGAATATCGTAACCAAAAAAGAATACAAAATCAACAGACCGGTAGCGACCAAAATGCCAACGACATATTTGGAACACAAATTATGATAGAAAAAAGAGAGCCGTCCTTTCACTACGATACGTCCCAAAGCGACCGCAGCGGCAATCCATATGGAATTGACCGCTCCCGGAATCGGGAAACAGAAAAACAACAAGAAAAGAATGACTATATTATATAGCATAACTATAATAATCTCGGAACGATCGTGGCCCTGAAATGCTTCAGGACAATGATGACAAACCGACGAAACTTATATGGCTTGCAGAAATAATCGCCGGATTTCAAAAACAGCCACAAACTCGACCAAGAATATTTGGGGAGCGAATAATAAAACAGCCGGCGGATGCAATTCATCACGAGACGGAATTCCTGCTTCTGCGAGGCTGTCAACCCACCGTCGCAGCATACGGTTTTCGTATAGCGATAATTCTCCCTCAATGTATCGACTGAAATAACCGAAGGCAGAGCCGGAAGCGAAAACATCCCGTAATACCAATCGATGAGCTCGCGACGAATCCGGGTAGTCAAATCCGTCTGCTCGCGCCCGAACTTGGACGTGATCTGCTGGGCCGAAATCCGATATTTCAGCAAATAACGATCGACGTTTCCGATCTTGCCGACCTGAAGCATATCGACCGCCAACTTGTAATCCTGCGAATAACGGAAATCTTCGTCGTAACGGATATTTCCTTTCTCCAAAGATTCCCGCCGCATCATCAACAGCGGATGCACGAACGGCGAAGAAGTGAACGAATAATAGAGAAACTCCGGATAATCGACCGGCCGGTACATTTTACCAGTTATGTTCGTACCATCCCAGAGATAAGCCAGTCCGCTGCAGGCGATACAATCCGGATGTTCCTGCAGGTACTGCAGCTGCACAGCGAAACGTTCAGGAAAAGCGAAATCATCGGCATCCATTCGGGCAATATACGTGCCCTGCGCTACCTGCAATCCAACATTCAGAGATTTTGTCAACCCCAAGTTTTCGGCATTCCGGATCACCCGAATTCGGGAATCCTTCTGCTCATACTCCTGCAACAACCGGTCGTTCTCGGGCCGCGTCGGATTATCGTTGATGATGATGAACTCGAAATCGGCAACAGTTTGTCCAAGAATAGAGTCGACAGAGAGCCGAATCCAGGATTCCGGCTCCTTATAGATACTCATGATGACCGAGATACATGGAATTTGCGGCATAAGACTATTCGTTAAGATTCAGCAATTCCCCATATTTCAGATCATATTCGGGCGGCGTAAAAACATCGAATCCGCTACCGTGATACAAGGTGATCTCGCCAAAATACAATCTCCCGTCGACATCATAAAAATCGACTCGGACGTATTTGAAGTCCGCCGCAATCTTGGAACCGATCGCTTTCATCGTCTCAAAAGTTGCCGGCACTTCGATTTCGGCACCGCGTACGTTTCCGGCCCCTTTCTCCACCCATGTAAAATCAAGCGGCGACCAGTTTTCGTCATAAATGTTGCGCTTATTAGCTCCCTCCCTATCTATCGAGACATAAACGAATTGCAATTTCCCATTGATATAGTGCAACTTATAGTCATTGGGAATGCGGCCGCTCCGGGTTTGCAACAGTTCCTCGACGACGATTTGCCGTTTGATATTCTTGTACTGCCACTCCTGCGACACGGCATAATAATCCTTTTTAAGCCACCATCTGCATCTCCGTTTCAGCTCTTTCCAATCCACATCATCGGGATTCCGAAGAATAACGTAGTCGCCCGATGTATGATTGGCCTTGACGATGCATGGATAGCGGGCGATATGCTCCGGAACAACAGCGCGCCAATTATCGGTATGATAAATGAGCGGAATGAGATATTCGGCTCCGAACATTCGAGCGAGATAATCACGAACGGCATATTTGTCCGCACAAATCGTATAAAAGTCTTTCTGATCGTTGAGTTTCAGCCATTGCAGCTTTTCGTTCAACGTTCGAGGTGCCGACAAATCCAAAGTATAACCGAAAATCCGTCTGTACTTGTCTCGAATGATCGTTCGATTTCTACGAATCCGAAATTTGAAGAAGACCCAGATTTCATAAACGACCCGGCTAAGAAAAAATAAAAAGCCATTTCGAAAGCGAGCCTTATTTACAAATTCCCTTATTCCCATATCAACTCTTTTAGATTATTATCCGCACTCCATTTTTGAGATCGATGCTTCGAGACTGCATATCCCTCCGTCGCCATCAACAAAAGCGGCAAATCCGAACAGCTGTCTGAATAAGCGATGCTTTTATGTTCGGATAATGTCCTGCCCATCAACGATTGCAACAGAACAACCTTATTGGCAGACATACAGTCGAGACCCTCGAATACTCCCCGGCAAATTCCGCATTCAGAAAAAGCGATTTTCGTACTGACACAACCGGCCAAGCCGAAAGCCTCGACAAAATATTTGATATAAATATCATATCCACCCGATACAATCCAAACCGCATCGCCTGCATTCAGATGCTGCAACATGCGTTCCTGCATCATCGGAATAACAGCAGGTTTCAGACTCTGCTCATAATACATCCTCGCCAGCCGATCGAGCTCGGCATACTCTATGCCTCTTAACTGCCAAAGAATCAATCGCTTTCGCATGGAATTATCTGGCCGTAATCGACCCATAGCCCGAAAAAAGTACATCCTCGTCAAAATCCGGGTGACAGCTTGCAACAAACGCATACGGGGCCGCCGGAGACGTTCCCGACAGAAATCCACATAACGATCGGCCGTCTGGAACGAAACCAACGTTTCGCAAAAATCGAAAAAAACCAATTTATTTCCGGCCGGCATAATAAAGATCGATCACGCCGACTACCCGCTGCATCTGTTCCCGTGTTCCAATCGTCATGCGAAAACAATTATAAACAATAGGATCCTGAGTGGTATCGCGTACGAAAATATTGTTCTGTGCCAAAAAATCAAACAAGCCGCGTTTCTCCTCATACGATGGGAACTTTATCAATAAAAAATTTCCATGTCCCGGATAGACTTTCAGATATTGACTGTACGAAACCATTTTCCGAATGAAAAAATCCTTTGCAAGATGCACCTCCTCGACATAGTGCCGCATATATTCCACGTCGCTCAAGGCGGCTATGGCGGCCTCTTGGGCTATGGTGCTGAGATTTTTAGGATTTCTAACCCTATTGATGAACTGCACATTGTCTTTCGAGGCAATCAAATAACCGACTCTGAAATTTGCTATGGCGAATGCTTTCGACATGGTACGCGAAATCAACAAATTGTCATACTGCAAAACCAAATCTTTCACCGTCTGCCCCGAAAATTCAAAATAAGCCTCGTCGATCAAAAACAACGTATCCGCAAATTCATTCAACAGATGCTCGATATACTCTTTGGTATGTACATTTCCCGTAGGGTTGTTCGGATTGCACATATAGACTACGGCCGGCTCTTTCTTAACGATATCCTCCTCGAATTTCGCCGCATCGAACTCGAAATCCTCCGTGTAGTTGGAATAAAAGACCTCTGCGCCATTGGCCTGACAGGTCAATCGGAAATTATCGTATGAAGGGCCCAATATGATTACCGGATCGCCTACGCTGATATATATTTTACAAATATATTCATGAAGCGCATCAGAACTGCCGAAGTACTGTACGTTCTCCCTGGGCAACCCGACATAGGCAGACAACAAATCCAACAATTCTTCATTATAAGTTGTCGGATAGAGATTGAAGAAATTAGGTTCTTCCAGAATCCGCTGCAAGCGCACCTTTACCTGAGCACTGGGAGGAATCGTCGCTTCGTTCCAGTCCAGTTTCAGAATATTAGTACGCTCCTGCGGCGTTACTGTCCAAATTTTATGGGATGCCAGCTTATAAGGTTTCAGATTCCGCAAATACTTATTAGGGAACTTCATAAAGCAATGAACTTTTTTTCAAATATAACGATTATATTCAACAAACGCTCGAAATACGGTTTTCTCTCTTTATGATTTTGCAGGCAATCATCATCCGATAGACTAATTCTCCCATAAACGAGAGAACGGAGATTGCAACAAACGAGACGACCGCACTCAACCATCCGCTGCAATACATGATGCCCAGCAACAGCAAATAAATACCGGTCGTTACGAAAATACTGTAAAGCAAATATCTGTTGTAACCGAATGCAATCATCAAATTGGATGCTATGAAAATACTTATGCCCAAGAAAACCGGAGCCAACGAATAGAGTCTGATCGGAAGCAGTTCCATTTCCTCTTCGATGAAGAAACGGATTATCTCCGGTAAAAAAACATTCAGGACAGCCACAGACAAACAAATAAAAACGAACAATCCGACAGTGGCAAATTTGAATACCCGAATATTTTTCTCTTTAGCAACTTTAGGCAACAACACGATGCTCAATATTTCGGCCGGTTTGGAGAGGAGACCGGATATTTTGGACCCCAAATCATACACCACCATTTGATTCATGGCGACAAAATGCCCTAGCAGAATATAATTGAACTTATCCTTTATGGTCGATACGATATTAGTCAAAAAAATCAATGATGCATCCTTAAAATAGTATTTCAGAACTCCGAGAGGCGGAATTTTATAAACGATGCGATCCTGTCCAAATATAATGCAAAGCGACCAGATACCTCCGATCAAATAACCGATACTCATCAATACGGGCACAAACAAATAATTATCGGCATTTTTAATACAAAGAAAGATCAGTACAATGGAAACGGAACGTATCACGATATTCAGCATCGTAATGTACCGCATTTTCTCAATTCCCTGAAAATAGAACTGAGGAAACAATAATTCATTCAATGTCAAGCCGAAGGAAAAAACGAACAACCAAAAATGCGCTCTATAGGCCGTTATGGCATAAACAGCCAAAACATACAGTAACAGACAACATATCCACAATAACAACCGGATCGTCAAAATAGACGACATGATTTCCGACAATTTTGTGCGATCGTTACGATGAATCGCAATATGTTTGGCGCTGACCGCATTGAAACCGAAGTCCACGATAAGCGAGCAATAACTCGCAACGATCTGAGCCAAAATAACCCATCCGTACAATTCCGCACCTAATGTTCGAATCAAATAGGGATAGGTAATCAACGGCGCGATCAAGACGAATATCTGCAAAATGGAGATATACGAAAAATTCTTAAAAACAACGCTGTTGTTTTTAACGAGATTCTTTCCTTGTTGCAAATAAGCGCCCGACATATCCATCATTGCATTATGCTCCCGTCATCGGATCCGATCGTAGACGGGCCGGAATTTCACTTTATTAAGAGTACAAAACAACAAAATAAATACATAGAGTCAAACCACCGAGCAAGACCTCTCGCATTTCTTTGCCCTTTCATAATTTGTAGCGCCGCATAAAAAAAGCATTACCTGAAGCAAAATATTCAAGGTTCAAAAATACCAGCAACTGGTAGACAAGCGGGATAATACTCTTTTTCTGACATGGGAGTCGGTGCCATTATAAATATTCCGTCTAAAAAAGAATCCCGATGCCACAATACAAATACTAAATATGAATTTCAGGATATCGATATATTTAAACATGCAATCCTTTTATTTCCCAATACAGCAATAAGCGAATCCGTTCTCAAGGAGTTCATGCCGGTCATAGATGTTGCGGCCGTCGAATATGGCAGCCTGCCGCATGGCACTTTTGAGCACGCCCCAACTGGGTACGCGGAACTCCTTCCATTCGGTTACCAGCAACAAAGCGTCCGCCTCAAGCACGGCATCATACATATCATTGGCATAGAAGACCTTGTCGCCGACTCTGCGCCGGCACTCGTCCATAGCAATCGGATCGTACACCTTCACGGTTGCACCAGCTGCGATCAAGCGGTCGATCAACACCAAAGCGGGCGCCTCGCGCATATCGTCGGTTTCAGGTTTGAACGCCAAACCCCACATGGCGATGCGCTTCCCATGAAGAGTGCCGTGGAAATATTTTATCAATTTCTCGACAAGAATTTTTTTCTGAGCCTCGTTCACCTCCTCCACGGCTTTCAACACGCGCATGGAGTACCCGTTCTTCTCGGCGGTCTTAATCAATGCCTTCACATCTTTCGGAAAACAAGAACCGCCATAGCCGCAACCGGGATAGAGGAACTTGCTGCCGATACGGCTATCGGCCCCGATCCCCTTGCGCACCATATTGACGTCTGCCCCCACGAGCTCGCACAGATTGGCGATGTCATTCATGAAACTGATCCGGGTAGCGAGCATGGAATTGGCGGCATACTTGATCATTTCGGCTGACGGAATATCGGTAAAGATCAACCTGTAATGGTTCATCATGAAAGGCTTGTACAAACGCTCCATGATCTTTTTCGCCCGCTCAGAATCGACGCCGACCACAACCCGGTCGGGCTTCATAAAATCATCCACGGCGTTACCTTCCTTGAGAAACTCGGGATTGGAGGCAACATCGAAGTCAATGTGCACACCCCGCTTGTCCAACTCCTTTTGAACAGTGCTCTTCACCTTCAAGGCCGTACCCACAGGAACCGTACTTTTTGTAACGATCAACGTATAGCGGTTCATGCTACGGCCAATCGTACGAGCCACCTCAAGAACATAGCTCAAGTCGGCGGAACCATCCTCGTCCGGCGGAGTTCCGACAGCACTGAAGACCACCTCTACGTCGTCCAAACATTCGGTAAGATCGGTCGTAAAACGCAGACGCCCGGCCTTGCAATTCCGAAGCACCAACTCTTCGAGCCCGGGTTCGTAGATGGGAATAATCCCCTGTTTCAGGTTCTCGATCTTCTGTTTCTGCGTATCTACGCAGGTTACGTCGATCCCCATTTCGGAAAAACAAGTTCCGGTAACCAGACCGACATAACCGGTTCCGACAATCGCGATTTTCATATTTTAACAACCTAAATTATAAGACACCGGCTCCCCGGAATCGGTTCGTCCGTATTAAAGATCATAGAACTGCCGAAACCATTCGACCGTCCGGCGAATACCCACAGAAAGAGGCGTAGCAGGCCGGAACCCAACAGCCTCTTCGAGAGCCGAAGTGTCGGCACTGGTCTGATAGACGTCGCCAGGCTGCATAGGCAAAAATATTTTCTCGGCCTTCCGTCCACAGGCTTCTTCAATGGCGGAGATAAAATCCATAAGCCGGACCGGATCGGAATTTCCGATATTGTAAATCCGATAAGGAGCGGGCGAAGAAGCCGGGTCGGGAGTTTCCGCATCCCACTCAGCCGTACCGACCGGAAGATGATCGACGACCCGGACAACGCCCTCGACGATGTCGTCGATATACGTAAAGTCCCGGAGCATGTCCCCGTTGTTGAAGACCTTGATCGGGCGACCGTGGAGAATGGCGTCGGCGAAGAGGAAAGGCGACATATCCGGACGTCCCCACGGACCGTAAACTGTAAAGAATCGCAACCCGGTGGCAGGCAACCCATAGAGGTGGCTATAAGTATGCGCCATCAACTCGTTGGATTTCTTAGTGGCGGCATACAAACTGACGGGATGCGCGATGGAATCATGCTCGGAAAAAGGGACCTTGCCGTTTAATCCGTAGACGCTGGAAGAAGAGGCATAGACCAAGTGCTTCACATGGTGGTGGCGGCAACCCTCCAGCACGTTCAGGAAGCCGTCGATATTGCTTTCGACATAGGCGTACGGATTCTCGATCGAATAACGCACGCCGGCCTGCGCAGCAAGATGCACGACCTTGTCGAAGCGTTCGTTAGCGAAAAGCATCTGCATGGCCTGCCGGTCTTCGAGGTTCATCCGGACGAAGCGGAAGCAGTCAAAAGAACGGCTCGGAACCAACTTGTACCAATCGATGGAATCCCGATCGACTCCAAGCGACTTCAAGCGGCCGTATTTCAAATCTACGCTATAATAAGCATTGATATTGTCGAGCCCGATGACCTCGCGACCCTGCGCGAGCAAGCGCCGGCAAACAGCGCTTCCAATAAAGCCGGCCGCACCCGTAACCAATATTTTCTCTCCTTCGACGACACGTGTCATCATGCTTTGCGATTTAAGAAAACGGATCAAGCCAGTTCTTTCTGCCCGACGACCTCCCGGTCGTACTGCTCGAACGCCGAATTTTCGGATTTGTACTCGGGGACCGTGCGCTTCATCAGGCGAACCATAGCCGGAATGTTGACATCGCGGGAAAGATCTTCCAGTTCGGAAACGGCCTGCAAAGCGTCGTTGTAATCGTACTCACGGATCTGAGCGACGCGAATGCGATCATGCGACGTGGGCAATGTATTCTCCTTGCCGGCGAGGACCTCCTCATACAACTTTTCACCGGGACGCAATCCGACATACTCGATGCGGATGTCCTTGCCGACCTCGAAACCGGCCAGCCGGATCATCTGCTCGGCCAGATGGGTGATCTTGACCGGCTTTCCCATGTCGAAAACGAAAATCTGGTTACCGGTCGAAATGGTCGCGGCCTCCATGACCAGGCGACAAGCCTCGGGAATGGTCATGAAGAAACGCTCGATCCGCGGGTCGGTAACCGTTACGGGACGGCCGGCAGCGATCTGCTCGCGGAAACGCGGAATAACCGAGCCGTTCGACCCCAGCACGTTGCCGAAACGGGTGGTAACGAACTTGGTACGTCCTTTCACCCGCCCCTCCTCGACGGCCAGCCCCAACGACTGGATGTAAATTTCGGCCAGGCGCTTGGTGCAGCCCATGATGTTGGTCGGATTGACTGCCTTGTCGGTCGAGATCATGACCATGCTCTCGACGCCGTATTCGATACATTTGTCGGCGACGTTACGCGAACCGGCGACATTGACCAACACGGCTTCGCAAGGATTCTCCTCCATCAACGGAACATGCTTATAAGCTGCAGCATGGAAAACCACCTGCGGATGATAGGTCCGGAATACGAAATCCAGCCGGGCCTGCATCCGGACATCGCCGATGACCGGAATAAAAGGCAGCTCCGGGTGTTTGTCCTCGAATTCGAGCCGTAAATTGTGGAGCGGCGTTTCGGCGTTGTCGAACAAAATCAACTGCCGGATGCCGAATCGGGCCAGCTGCCGGCACAACTCCGAGCCGATGGACCCTGCGGCACCGGTTACGAGCACGACCTTGTCCTTGAAATTGTCGACGATCTCATTCATCGAAATCTCGATCTCGGGGCGCTCCAGCAAGTCCTCGATCTTGATCTTCCGGATATTGGACAGGAAAGCGGCCTTGCTGTCCTCGATCTCGTCGATGACGGGAGCCATCAACATCTTGAGACCCAACTCCTGGCAATACTTGACGAGCCGCTGCTGCTCCGTCTGGGCGTCGGTATGGTAGGCGAACAGCACGGCGTCGATCTCGTAGCGTTTGCAGAGATAAGCGAGGTCCTCAGCCGTCCGGAAATAATAGATCGGATGTCCCGAGACGGTATGCCCTTTCAGGTGCTTGCCATAAGTCAGGAAGCCGGCCACGCGATAATGGACCGAGTTATTCAAACGAGTAGCCAGACCGACCGACTTGTCGCCGTTGCCGTAAACCAATACGCTACATAACGCATGCTGCTCCTTGACGCGCCGCTTCAGCAAATCGTACACAACGATCATGGAGACACGGACGAGGACAAGCAGGACGATCGTGAGTGCCAGATCAAAAAAGAGCAAGCCGACGAACCTCGGCAACGAGACGCTGACCGAAAACGTACTCAGCATGAATACCCCCAACAAGACCTCCTTGCCGAAAGCGACGATACAGATTTTACCGATGTCGCGCAGCGTAGAATAGCGGATGATCACGCGATAAGTACGCAAGGCTACGGACATCAGCAGGGAGAAAAAAGCCGCCCCGACAAGCCACAACAGCAAGAACCGCCGCCCGAAAAGATGCGAGGTTCCCATATAGCTTAACAGCAACACCAGCAACGACGAGCCCACGCAAGCGCCCACGTCGCAAGCCAGAATCAACCACGCATTGAGATAACGATCCGCCAGATACTTGCGGAAAAAGGCCTCTCTCTTTATCATAGCATCCATTCTGTTAATTTCATTCATACGTTCTGTCGTCTCCGCTTTCAAAAGACGTTCCTGAAACGAAAATTTCATCGACTATTCGCAGGCAACCGGCTCAAAGCACTCCGGCCGCCTCTGGAATCCGGGATTGACGGAGATGCGCCGCACTCCGGTTCCGAAAATCGGACTCTGCCCCGCTGTCGGATATGTCCGGCAAAACCTCGATCAGATCGGGAAGAATCTCCGCAGCCGCAACGGCAGCGATATGCTCCAGCATGACAACGACGCGCCGGCTTCGCTTCCCTTTGACCTTCACCAACACGCCCTCCACGCCGTCGAAACGTCCACCATGTACCCGAACCCGGCACCCTTTCTGCAAGGCGATTTCATCGGGACGATAATAGGTGATCTCCGATTCGTACTGGGAAGCCACCTTGATGAAATCGTCCATCTGCGACTCCGGCACAATGAGGTAGGAAAGCCTATCGGACGAATAACGCCCCCGTTTCATGACATACTGCAGCGGCAACTCTCCGAAACGCATCCGAAACTCCTGAATTTCAGTCCGGCAAGCGTAGACGAAAACGATGCTCGGAATCACCGGAAGCAACTCCCGCTGTTTCTTGCCGTGATAGGTACGGATCACGTAATGCTTCGGGATGAAATGAGGCAATCCGAATTTTCCGCTCAGCAGCTGTTCAGCCAGTCGCTCGCTCTTGTAAGCCCGCATCACGAACCACTGAGGGCAGCTGGAAGCGTCGGCTTCCATCGGCGCCATTACATCTGTTTTCGAGTCCTTATTTTGAAATACGGGCATACCCTTAGCTCACTCCAATCTGCATAAACAGCTGGAATCCAACCGATAGCAGATAGATTCCTCATAAAGACACCCGGGAACCGATCCGTATCGATCCTGCAAAAAGCTTTATTAACGAGTGTAAAGGTATGAAAAAGCGATGATAATAACAAGAATCTACACACCTTTTTCTACCCCCCCCGAAAAGATTAAAACAAATTGTATTTCAGATAGTTATGGGAATAATACAATCCGACTTGTCGGAAAGTGCGCCTGCGGAACCAAAAACAGGCCCTATGAAATTATTCAAAATTTACAAATGAGCCTGCAAAATACAAAAATTCAAATTCGAAAGCGCCCGATAAATAAAAAAATCATATTCCCCTTCAAGAAATAATTCCAAAACCGCATTCGGAAAATCGCACCGGAAACATAGAAAAAAACAAGGCCCGGCGATGCCGGGCCCTGAGGAAGTGCGGGGATGGATCAGTCGTAGCTGTCGTAGTTGCCAGCACCGTCCTTGACGGGCGGGGTGTAAGAATCGTCGGGGGTATTGTGGATGATCCACTCCTCCGAGAGCAACGATTCGGTCGGAAATTCGAGATCCTCGATGCGGTTGACGGTGATCTGGTACTGCGCATAGGGATATGTGGCGCTCTTGGAATAGATGCCGTAGATACCCAACACGTTGCCCACGGTGCCGTCGGCGGGAATCGGCTGCATGGCGAAGCGCGAGTAACCGCTGGTGCGGATCGTGTAAACGCCGGCGACGTTGGTGGCCGTAGCCGAGGTATTCAACAACATGAGCACCGAGCCGTAGAGGCTAACGTTGTCGCGGCTGTACGCCCAATAATACCACGGCTTGAAATCCGGAGAACCCGAGTCGGTAACGATCCAGTTGGGATAGGGATTGTCCCCAATGTCGGGAAGCCGAACTTTCTCGGTCCACAGATACTTGTAGACCTGCTTCCCCTCCTCGTCGAGCAGCGATTCGAGCTCACCCAACTCGTTGTAATACTGAACCGCACCGTTCCAATCGAAGACAGGCGTGCCGCCCTCCTCGATGAACTTCGCGTAGACGGGATTCACGATCGGATCGCCGTTCTCGTCGAGCACCAAATTCGCACATTCGACGCCGGCATAACGGATCGTAACGCCCTTGAAATAGACCAGGCGCGCGTAGTCGTCCTCGCCCAGCTCGGCATAAGAAGAAGCGTCGACCTCGCGGATGTTGGTTTCGTCCAGCGTACAGGCCTCGCCGCGCAGCACGCGGTTGAAAACCGGATTCCTGAGGTTGGACCACAGGTCGGTGCTCTCGAAATTCGAGTTGGCGTAGTACTTGTCGGCCAAGCCCGTATTGAGGGCATTGGACGGGGCATCGCCCAACGAAAGCATCATGCGGTAGTTGCCGAGGTAGAAGTCCTTGAGCTTGACGTAGACCCACGTACTCTCCTTCGTCGAGAGGTTGAGCGGGAAAGAGGTGTACAACGTCCCGCAGAGCTTCAGCTCGATGGCGGCCGTGCCGTCGTCGATATAGAGCGACTTGTAGACGTTGCCCTGCGCGTCGCTGGAGATGACCTTGCCCTTGATGTAGCAGTCGGCGGCCTCCTCCCAGAACTTCATGTTGCCGGGGTTGGTTTCAAAGTCGGCCTCGTAGGATGACGAGGGAGCTCCGAGCTTCAACGTTTTGGTATCGCTCCAGCTGCCGTTGCTGCCGGTATTGCTCAGTCCGCCCAACGCACTGAACTTGTCGGCGTAAGCCTGCTTGAGCTCCTTGATAGTGATCGGCCGGAGACCCTGCGCCTCGACCTCCCCGTCGGTCCATATTTTGGCGGGCGCCGGCGTATCGAAGTCGTTGTAACACCCTGCCAGCAGGATGCAGCACGCTGCGATGAGATATAATTTGCAGTTTTTCATGGTGCGTAATCGCTTTTCGAGGTTAGAAACGGAAATAGACATTGAGGTAATAGGTAGCCCCCAGCATGTAGAAATACTTCGAATCGAAGCGGGAGAACTTCACGCCCTCCGGCGTACGCACGCGGCGCAGACGCATCTGCTCGTAGCCGCCCGTGCGGATGTCGTGGTCGTTGAGGATGTTCTTGACTTCGAGGCTGAAGCCCAACGTATACTGCCGGTGGATGTACCAGTTCTTGCCGACGCTGGCGCTCAGCGTATAGTAGCCGCCGAACTTCTCCTGAGCCCGCATCTCCTGGATGCCCCGAGCGGCCTCCCGGACGACCTTCATGTCCCTTTTGTCGCTTGCCTTGTCGAGCTCGTTCAGGATGAGGTTCGTATAGAACTGCGTAGCCTGCGAAGTCCGGTAATAAGGGTTCATCGAGAGGTAGAGGTTGTCGTAGTAATTGAAGTTGACCGACGCGAACCAGTTATGCGGACCGCGGTAGTCGATGCCGACGTTGAAAGCCAGCTGCGGCGAACCTTCGACGTGGAACCCTTTCCAGTCGACCTTTTCGCCGGGCTTGGAGACGATCTTGTCCACGTTGTCGATGGTCTGGATGAAGTCGGGGTTCGACGTATAGGTGTAGTCGCCCCAGCTGACGGCGCCGACGGCCGAGATGCCGTTCCAGATAGGAACCGACACGGCGGCCTCGATGCCGTAGTAACGCTTGTCGATGCCGCTCATGGCGAAGTTGGTGAACGAACGCTCGACGTCGTCGTAGAACGAAATGACCTTCGTCTGGTCGGTCATCGTGGTATAGAAACCCGAGACGCGGGCCTTGAGGAAAGGCAGGTTGAGGTTGTAGGTCAGGTCGGCGCCGAAGATATGCTCGGCCGAGATGCCGGGCGTCGTGGTGTTGCGCGTACGGGGCGAGACAAAGGCGTTGGCGAACTTGGGCGCGTTCTGCATGTAGGTAATGCCGGCTTCGAGCGAATGGGCCCCCGAGAAACGGTACGAGAGGTTGAGCTTGCCGCTGTAGATCAGGTAGTCGAGCGTCTTGGAGTCGCCCTGCGAGTTATCGGGGAAGAGCCCCTTGCGCCAAAGGCCCTCGCGGTGCATGGAGGAGTAGCCGACCTTGCCGCCGACGTTCATCGAGAAGCCCCCGACGGCGTAGTTGTAGAGCGCCCAGGCCGTCGTTTCGAGCAGGTGCGCACGGTAGTTGTAGCTGATCTTGTCCCCCACGCGGGCCACGCGGGCATGGCCCGTGCTGTAGTAGTAGTCGAGGTCGTTCTGGTAGTTGACGGCACTCTGCGACATGTCGCGCTCGGCGAACTTGTCGACGTCGTACCAATAATCGCCGCCTAAGAGGTCCTTCACCTCGTCGTAGTACCAAGTGCGGTTGACGCGCACGTTGGCACCGCCGACGATGCGCATGTTGTTGCGGATCTGGTGCGAGACGTCGAGGGCGAAGTTGTAGTCGAGCTGGTCGGTATGGCGCTCCTCGAGGATGAGGTTCGAGCGGAATTTCGAGGAGATGGTCTCCTTGAACTGCTCGTCGCGGCTGTCGGCGAACTGGTCGGCCAACGTATTGTCAATCAACTTGTTCTCCTGATAGAAGCGGTCGAACTGCAGGCGGCCCGTGAAGTTCTGGGCCAGCTGCTGCGCGCGGTAGTTGTACTCGTAGATGGTCTCCTCGGAAGTAACGCCCGGCACGATCTGGCTCAGGAGCGACGACGGGAGGTAGCGGTAGTAGTCGGCGCGAGGATCGCTGGCGTCCTTCCATGTGAGGGCCGAATAACCGTTCTTACCGAAGCGCAGGGCCGTGGCGGCGTTCAGGCGCGTTTTGTCGGAAGCATCCCACGTGTAGTTGAGCATGACGATCGGCTCGTGGGTATTGCGCACGCGGGAGTTGCGGAGCTTGCCGTCCTGATAACCGACGTTGGGGTTGTAATAATTGTTGCCGAAGAGGCGGTAAGCCTCGTCCGTCGACGCCTGCTGGGCACCGCGCTCCGAGGGCGACGCCATGACGGTAAGGGCCAGCCGATGATCGTGGCGGAAGAGCTTCTCGGCCGAGAGGAAGTAGGAATAGGAGTTGTAGTAAACCCCGTCGACATAGCCGTTGCCGCCCTGCCGCGTACCGACGGAGAAGCCGTAGGACCAGCCGTTGTCCAGCTGTCCCGAGGCGTAGGAGACCATCGCGCGGAAGCGGTACATCTGGTTGCCGTTGGCGACGCTCACGCGCAGGCCCTTGCGCATCTGCGAAGCCCGGGCGTTGACGTTGGTCATGCCGGCGATGCCGCCCACGCCGAAGTCCGTAGCCGTGAGGCCGGCGACGTTGTTCTGGTTGCGCGTGGCGTCGTTCAGGCCGCTCCACAGCGACCAGGGGCCGTAGCCGGTCATGGCGTCGTTGAAGCGGATGCCGTTGAGGTAGATGTCCGAGTACTGCGAATCATAGCCGCGGACGTTGAAGCGCATCTCGGAGAAGCGGTACGACGCGATGCTGTTGTAGAGGTCCTTCGACGACGACAGCGACGAGGGCAGCGACTGTTCGTCGGACGACGACGAGTCGCTGTCGAACTCGGCGAAGAGCGAATCGTCGAAATCGGCCGAGGCGGCGAGCGGCGAGACGATGACGCTGCTCAGGTCGCGCATGTTCTGCCCGACGCGCACGCGCAATTCGAGCTCCTCGAAGTCGGGAGCCTCGAACGAGAGGCGGTAGTCGCCCTGCGGGAGGTTCTCGAAGAGGAAGTTGCCGTCGCGGTCCGTGATGGCGGTCAGGCCCGTGGACTCGACGGTTACCCGGACGTTGCTCAGCGCTTCCCGGTCGCTGCGCGAGACGACCTTGCCGCGGATGCCGCCCTCCTGTGCGTAGGCTGAGGCGGCGCCGGCAGCAGCGAGCAGAAGAAGAAGGAAAGTTTTCAGTTTCATAGGATTATGGTTTGCACAGATTATTTACCGAGGTAGATGTAAACGGGGAAGTGATCGCTGAAGCCGTTCTGGAAGTCGTTGCCGACGAACGTGCGCAGCGGGTAACCCTTGTACTGCCCCTCCTTCTGGATCATGTAGGGACGGCGGAAGATGCCGCCGTAGAACTTCGACTTGCCGACGGGCAGCAGGTGCAGGGTGCCCTCCGGAGCATCGACGAGGTTGTAGGAGACGATGATGTTGTCGAACAGGTTCCACGAGTCGCGATATGCGAGGGTGCCGTAGCCGGCGCGGAGCAGCGCAATGAAGGGGTTGAACATCTCTCCCGGCCGCAGGTCCTTGATCTTGCCCTGCGCACTCAGGCCCTCGACGATGCTGTTGTCGGTGGCGTCGTCGTTCAGGTCGCCCATGACGACGACTTTCGTAGCCGGATTGGCCCGCTGCACGGAGTCGACGATCGCCCGGACCTGCCGGGCGGCGGCCATGCGCTTGGGATCGGAAGCCTCCTTGCCGCCCAGGCGCGAGGGCCAGTGGCTGACGAGGAAGAAGAACGGCTCGTCCGCGATCGTGCCCCACATCGTTACGAAGTCGCGCGTGCGGAAGTTGGGCAGATCGGGCATCCGGAACGGAATGGGCTCGGAACCCTCTATCTTGAAGAGGTCGGGCCGATAGTAGAAACCCACGTCCACGCCGCGGGCATCGGGCGAGTCGAAGTGCACAACGCGGTAGTTGGCGCGCGCCAGCTTCGGCTGCGCGATGACATCCTCCATGACGTTGCGGTTCTCGATCTCCGAGACACCGATGACGACGGGATAATCGTGGTCCTCGGCCGCAATGTCGAACAAGACCTGTTCGAGGTTGCCGATCTTCTTGTTGTACTTGGTGGTATTCCACTTCTTGGCGCCCTGCGGCGTGAACTCCTCGTCGTGCACGTCGGGATCGTCGATCGTGTCGAAAAGGTTCTCGAAGTTGTAGAAGACCACTTTGTAAGGCTTCTGTGCGATGCCTGCCGCGAAGAGGGCGACAAACAGACCTGTAAAAAGGATTTTCTTCATGGCGGTTTTATGATGTTAGATTCGATTCGGCAGGTCAGAGACCCCAGTCCGAGGGGCGGTTCTGGGCCTTGACGGCATCGGCCGCCGCGGCAGGCAGGTTGCGGAAAAAGGAGAAGCCGGTTTTCTCCTCGATGTCGGCGATCGAGGTGGCGTAGCTGCGCAGCGAAGCGATGTTCGAGGCGTCGTTGGCGAACCAGAAGCCGATGCCGTAGAGCTCGCCGGCCGAGCACTCCCAGACGGCCTTGCCGCCGGAGCCGCGCAGCAGCACTTTCCAGCAGTTCGAGGGATAGGCCACTCTCTTGCCGTCGCGATCGGTGATCGTCTTGCTATTGCCGAAGAACGTGCCGGTTACGACGAACAGGGTGTCGCGGCGGTTCATCCTGTACACCTCGCGGATTTTACTCTCCAGGTCGGCCCAAATGTCGCCGTTGAACTTATAATTTTGCGGCATGATGTTCGGGGCGTAGAACGTCATGGCGTTGGTCTCCTTGTTGCTGTAGCGGTCGGCCGAGGGGCACTGGTGGCCGCGGGCATCGCCCGTGCCGTAGGTTTTCGTGGGACCGGACTGCGCCGACTGCGGAATGGCGGGCAGCTGGTCGTTGGGGTCGTAGGACCAGGCGTTGGTCCGGGTAATGGAGGGTTCGAGGTAATTGGTGGTCAGGGGATAGGCGACCCAGTGCGACACGCGCTTCTCGGTGTCGAAGCAGACGGAATAGTTGCGGACGTAGCCGCCGCGGGTGAGGGTCGTATAGTAGGTCTTATATATATAGGTGTCACTCTTGCGCCAGGCGGGCTGCTCGCCCCAGCGGCGATCGTAGTCGGCCGTCTCAGAAAAAGCGCCCTGCTGCAGAACGAGGCGCTCGGAGGTGCCGTCGGCAAAAAGGATGTTGATCTGCGCCGTACGCTCGGCGTCGGTTTCGTTGCGCCGGAGGTAAAGGTTCATCGGCGTGCCGACGGAGCCCGTTTTGGTGAAGACGGGTTCGATCAACGTCTCGAACGAACTGAACGAACACCAGGCATCGCCGATCTCCTGTCCGAGGATCGTGGCGACATAGGTCATGGCATCGCCCGTGGCGATGATTCGGTTCGTTGTGGTATTGCAATTTACGGTCTCTGCTTCGAGCCGCGCCGAGACCGTAGGGCCCTTGTCGCTGTCGCCGCATCCCGTAAAGAGAAAGAAGAGACCCGCAAGTACCCATGCGGGCAGGTGGAAATTCCTGAAAAGAGACATTCGGGAAAAAGAAAAAGGTTTTCAAAAAACCTAACTCTTGGCAGGGTAATCCCCCGCCAAGAGTTGGGTTGAAAAAAAGGTAAAAATCGGCTAATCGTTGGCAGCTTCGTTTTCTTTGAAGAAGCACAAGCCCCACTTCAACGAACTTGCATAGGACGAGCTCTTATACGAACGCAACAAGGCTGACGCTGCACCCGCAGTTCCAAGATATGCCTTATTATTCGAGACGACAATACTGTTCGCTTGGTTTCCGGTTCCATCGACAAATACCCATTCAGCACCTTCTGAAGTATCGAACAAACCCATACGACGATTCGTATCCTCTACGAAATTCTTCAAATATTGATTACCAATCTTGATATAATATGTATTCTCGGCATCCGTAGCCTCAAGCGTAATCAAGGCACCAGTATCTCCAGTCCATGCAGGATCGATGACCAATTGATTATTTTCATACTGATAGTTGGCTGTTACCAAATCTGAATTAGTATTCTTATAAGCTTCAGCGGTGTAAGGAGGATTGCCCGAAACCTTACCAGTCCAAAGATGATAAGAATAAGGAGTCCACGTGGTAGTATTGCCATTAGAGGTAAAGCTATCGAGCTTACCAGCCATATAATAGGTTCCGGCCGTCAAATCGGCAACCGACGTAATCATCGTATAACCGGCACCGGTAGGAATAACGGTCTGTTTTACATCGAGCGTGGCCAGCGTTACATTATTGTAGGAAGCAACAAGCGTAGCCATGTAATCGGTATCTGTGTCGTTGTTGCCTACAGCCTTGATCGTAACGGAAGTATTGTCCTGACCCTCGACGTCGAACATGGCGGCATCGGCACCCGTGAACTCGAAAGTAACGTTTTCATCGGCAGGAACGTTCGTTGCCGTGAAGTTAATCGTCTGCGGTTCGGGGTCTTTGCCGGCGAAAACCTGCGGTTTGGAGGTAAATGTGAGCATAGGCGTCGAGGTGTTCTCCTTGACATCCGTAGCCAGAATCGAGAGGTAGGTAGTACCGTTCGAGTTGTTGAGGAACCAACCGGTAACGTCGACCAGGCTGCCGCTGAGCGTAGTAAGATCGAACGGAGCATCGGCAGCCGGAGCGACGATCGAGCCCTTGTACGAAGTCTCGAACGTGAAGACAAGGTTGCGATACTTGTCGTCGACGGTCAGCGTGCCCGTCGTCTTGACATAGGTGATCTTGGGCGAAGTCATGAGACCGGCGATGTTGTCCGCCGTAATCTCGACAGCCTCGGGAGCGGCCGGAATCTCACCCTCGCCGGTCTCGGTAATCAAGGAACCCTGACCGAACTGCAGCACGCCGCCGTAAGCAGCGACAGTACCTCTAACGGTTACGACCTTGCCGGCAGCAGGAATCGTCGCGTCGGCACCCGGATAAACCAGGATAATGCCCTCCGTCTCGTCCTGCATGAGGAAGCCGGCCTCGTAGGCAGCGATGACCGTAGCGCCCTCAACCTGATAGTCGCCGGCAGCGGTGATCTCGTTAATTTTCACGGTAGGAACGGGATCGCCGGCTGCGAGGTCGACCTCAGCGCCGCCCATGCCCGTCTGCAAGGTAATGTCGTCGATACGGGTAGCCGATGCGAGGAGAGGTGCCGTGAAGCGGATGTAGAGCTTCTCGGCCGGAGCCTTGAGCGTAAAGTTGGCGGTAGCCAATACCCAGTTTTTGGCATCGGCATTCTGGTCGCCGTCGTTGGTCGTATATTCGATCGTCGACCAAACCTTTCCGTCGGCACTCAGCGCCACAAGCAGATTTTCGTTCGACCAGGTATAGTCCGAACCGTTTTTGATGATCTGCTGGCCGCCGAATGTCAGCTGCAGCTTGGTCTGCTCGGCCGTCAACGCGATGTTCTGCACGGTGAACGTAGCGGGAACCTTTCCGAAGAAGAGGATCGGAGCCGTCGAAGCGCCATCGTAGCTGGATGCGTCGTTGGGGCTCGTATTGCGAATGGTAACGTTCGTGCCTACGTACGTTACGTCGGCAGCGCCCTCGCCGGTCTTGTCCCAAGCCGTATACTTGTCGACATCGGTGTTGCCGGAAACCTGAGCCGTGCCGAACGTCTCCTTATAGATAAGGACGGTCTCGCTGACCTCGCCGCTGGCCGACTGCTCGACGGTGATCTTGGCCTCAACGGAATAAGGCTGATTCATAAACCGGCCCTCGGTCGTGAGAACGGCCGTAGCCTTGCGCACCTCGGTACCCTCGGGCAGCGCCGTATAGGCGAACGACAGCGTCGACGTGCCGCCCTTGCCGGACGTAGCGCTGGGCGTCAGCCAGTCCTGCTCGGCCTCGAAAGCGAGGGTCCACGCACCCGACGAAACGACCGTAACGTCCTCGGTCGTGCCGGCCTCGGCCTTCACGCCGAGCGTCGTAGCTTTCTCGCCGTTGACCGTAATGGAGGCTTCGCCGCCATTGCCCTTGTTATCGTCGTCATCCGAGCAGGCGCCGAAAGCCACGACTGCCAGCGCCGAGAAAAACAACGAACGCCAAAAATTGAAAGTTTTCATAAAACCAGGTTTTTAATAAAATAAATTAGAGGTTTCCGATTGCACGACAACATTGCTATTACATAATAGTAATATTGTTCAGTTTTCTGCAGGTTTTCTTACCTCGGCATAGCTCGAGTAAACTCGGCTCTGCACTCGGTCTCGAAAACGTTGCTCCAAAGATAAAAGTATTTTACGGATGCGCAAAGTTCCTGCCACCTTTTTTATAATCAAAAAGTCCACAATTACGAAAAACACCGTCCCGGCGTGCGGAACGGTGCTGCAGGAAAGGGACGGCTCCCCTACCGGATGCGGTCGGCGGCGCGGACGAGCAACTCGTCGTGCAAAATAGCGCGGGCGGCCAGCCACACGAAGAGAAGGCAGACGAGGGGCAAGGCGATCGAGACGCAGAACCCCTGCATGTGGAACGCCAAGCCGGCGAAGACCCGCCAGCTGAGAAAGTAATAGACGCCCTCCATGACGAGCGCGCCGACCAGCAGCACGGCCTCGACGATGCACAGCCGAAGCTGCAGGAGGCGCCGCCGGAAACAGAAAATCGTCGCGAACGGCAAGAGGCCGGCGAGGACGAAGAGCAAACCCATGCACAAAGTCGGCTGCACGGCCTCGCCGCCGAGCAGGCGCAGCGAAAAAGCGTGGAGCCGGAACTCGCCGGCGTCGCCCGCGAACCAAGCCAGCGGCGCGAAAAGCGCGACGGCCATCAAAGCGGAGACGAGCAAGAGATAGAGCGACTGGATGCGTTGGATCATGAAGCTACAGATTTTTATCGATCAGGTACTTGTTGCGGTCAGAGGAGCCGCGGTTGATAAGCTCGCCCAAAAAACCGGCCAAAAACAGCTGGACGCCGAGAATGACGGCGAGCAACGCGAGGTAGAACAGCGGCTGGTCGGCGACGGAGCGGAGCGGCAGGTCGTGGGCCTGCTTCCAGAGCTTGGCGCCGATGATCCAGGCGGCCGTACAACCGCCGAAGAAGAACATCAAGGTGCCGAGGCCCCCGAAGAAGTACATCGGCGACCGCCCGAAGTGCGACATGAACAAGACGGAGATGAGGTCGAGGTAGCCCTTGACCATGCGCTCGATGCCGAACTTGGAGTGCCCGTACTTGCGGGCCCGGTGCTCGACGACCTTCTCGCCGATATGCCGGAAACCGGCCTGCCGCGCGAGGATAGGAATGAAGCGGTGCATCTCGCCGTAGACCTCGATGGACTTGACGACCTTGCGCCGGTAAGCCTTCAGACCGCAGTTGAAGTCGTGCAGCCGGATGCCCGAAGCGGCGCGCGCCGTCCAGTTGAAGAACTTGCTGGGCCACCGCTTGCCGACGGGATCGTAACGCTTCTTCTTCCAGCCCGAAACGAGGTCGTAGCCCTCGTCGAGGATCATGCGCCGCATTTCGGGAATTTCATCGGGCGAATCCTGCAGATCGGCATCCATCGTGAAGACGACCTCGCCCTGCGCGGCCTCGAAACCGCAATAGAGCGCGGCCGACTTGCCGTAGTTGCGGGCGAAGCCGATAGCCCGAATGGCGGGAAACTGCGCGCGGAGCGTCCCGATGACCTCCCAGGAGGAGTCGGACGAGCCGTCGTCGACGAAGATGATCTCGTAAGAGAGGCCGTGGGCCCCGGCCACGCGGTCGATCCACGCGGCGAGCTCGGGCAGCGACTCCGCCTCGTTGTAGAGCGGAACGACGACCGAAATGTCGGGGTTATTCATGGGCGGCATCGTTGTCGCCGAACGGCTTCGGAGCACGGACTAACACCCCGGCAACGATTAACCCAAAAATCGCGCCGAAAAGCAAGCTCGACCAGACACCACCCCAAACGGTGGCAAGCAACGACGGTTCAGGGGTGGCCTGCAGTTGTTCAATGACCGCCATCATAGGAGCAGCGCTCTTGGAACCACCCATAGCAGCGAACTGCGACATGACTCCGGCGATCTTCTCAACATAATGCTCGTATCCCAGCACGAGGTGTATAAAAATATAGTTGACCGCGCCGAGAATCAAACCACCCAACAACGACATAGCGACCGTGTAACCATACCCCTGACCGAACGTAAAGCCCTCGTCAACGGAATAGAGCATGGAACGCTGACGTGTGAAGCGAAGCAACAGATAGAAATGCAGCGCTACAACAGACAGCCATTCTACGATCAACACCGCATAAAGCCCCATTTTTCCGGAAAGCATCAACAAGTTTTCCACCACTGACGATGCGGCCAACAATAAACCCACATAGGCGCCGCAACGAGCGGCATCGCTCCAAAAAGATTTTTTCATAGTTCGCTATATTTTGATTTGGCAAAGATACGAAAAGTCGAGCGCAGAAACAAGCGATAGCTTGGTTATGCCGAGACAGGGAGCCCTCCCGAGCAAAGAACCCCCGACGGATTACCGACCGGCCGGAAATTTCCGCTCGAACAAGGCGCTGTTGCGCTCGCCCCAGGCGATCATGGCGTCGATGATCGGCAGCAGCGACCGCCCCAGTTCCGTAATGGCGTACTCCGAACGCGGCGGGAGCTCGGCGAAGATGGTCTTTGCGACGAGCCCGTCCTCGGAAAGCTCCCGAAGCTGCAGGTCCAGCACACGCGGCGCGGCCTCCGGCAGCACCTTGTGGAGCTCGCTGGGCCGTAGCGGACCGTGGCGCAGCTCGTCGAGGATGCAGGATTTCCATTTGGAGTTGATGAGGCTCATGGTCAGCCGCAGCGGACAGCTCAGGTCGATCGGGATTTTCCGTTCGTACATGGTGCAACAGGTTTTAGGATGCAAAAATAAGCATAATTGTCCGAACGGAAAGTATAGCGACAAAATTTTCAGTATGCGAAAAATTTTTCGGTACTTGCGGAAACGGATGCTACCCCCTACCTTTGCGACCGTCAAACCAACACCAACACATCATGCGCGACTCGATTCAGGAATATGCGGCCGTAGAAGAAGCGGCCCGGAAATTTGTACGAAGCGTGGCCGAAGGCGACAGCAGCCATGCCCGCGAACTCTTCACCGAAGATGCCGTGCTGTTCGGCATGCTCGACGGAAAAATAGAACGCGGAGCCATCGACCAGTTCTACCGCAACGTCGACACGGTCGGCGCCGGCGAGGGGTTTCGGGCCCGCATCGACGTAGTGGCCGTCGAAGAGACGCTGGCCGTGGTCCGGGTGCTCGAAGAGGGCTGGGGCGGCCGCATCGACTTCACCGACTACCTCCTGCTGCTGAAGATCGACGGAGCATGGAAGTGCGTGGCGAAAGCCTACAACCAAAATTCGAACACGATTCAGAAATAAGAGACCATGAAAACATGGACGGCGGACGGATACTGACAAGCGGAAGCGCTGGCCGAAAAGCTCTGAGGTCCGGTTCGAATGCTGAAAAAGCCCGCCTCGACAAGGCGGGCTTTTCTTATAGTCATTTGATATTGCGGCGGTTCAGCTCGGCACTGTAGGCCCGGGCGTTGGCCATGTGCTCGCGGTAGGTTTTGGCGAAATTGTGGTAGCCGTCGAACTCGGGCCGGGCGCAGAAGAAGATGTAGTCGTGCTGCTCGAAGTCGAGGACGGCATGGATCGCATCCTTGCCGGGCATGCAGATGGGCGACGGCGGAAGCCCCTTATTTATATAGGTATTGTAGGGCGACGGGAATTTCAGATGCTTGTGGAGAATGCGCCGCAAGGCGAAATCCTGCATGGCGAACTTGACCGTCGGGTCGGCCTGCAGGGGGATTCCCCGGCGCAGACGGTTGATATAGACCCCGGCCACGCGGGGCATTTCGTCGCTCTGGCGAGTCTCCTCGTAGACGATCGAAGCCAGCGTCATGACCTCCATCCGGCTCAGGCCGCTGCGCTTGCGCTGCTCGTCGCGCCCCGCGCTCCAGAAACGGTCGTACTCGCGCTTCATGTGATGCAGGAACTCCTCGGGCGAGACCGTCCAGTAAGATTCGTAGGAGTCGGGAATGAACATCGAAAAGAGCGACACGCTGTCGAAGCCCAACCGGGCGGCCTGCTCCTGCGAAGTGAGAGCCTGCATCCAGGCGACGGAATCGGCATCGAGCTGCAGGGCGAGCTTCTGCGCCAGAAAGGCGGGCGTCCGCGCGTTGTTGATCGTAACGCGCACGGGGGTCTGCAAGCCCAGCTTCAAGATGCGGGCGATACGGATCACGTTCATGCCGGGCTCCAGCTCGTAATGTCCGGGGCGGAAACTCTGAGACAAACCGATCCGCCGAGCGTAGTAACGGAACGCGGCATGGTGCCGGATGCGGGGCATCAACGAATCGACGAGCGCCCCGTAATCGGCCCGGGAGCTGACGAAGAGCTCGTACTTCTCAGGCACGGCATTGCCCTTGAACTGCACGTACCCGATCAGGGCCGCCACGGCTCCCAAGAGGAGGAGAGCCCCGAAAAGATAACCTGTTTTTTTGCGCATTGCTGCTCGAAATTTTTGCAAAGATATAAAAATTTCCTACTTTTGTCCCTCGGGTGAGTCTTATACGACCAGCTCCTGCAGAATCCCCCAGGCGAGGAATCGAGCAAGGGTATGCGGTCGCAGCGGTGCGATATAAGTAGCTCACCCTTTTTTCATGCCCATACGAAAGGACGGTCCCGAAAGCGGGAACCGTCCTTCCTGTTTTTTGCGGGTGCGCGCTCAGAACTGCACCTTCGCCCCGGCGGTACAGCTGACCCGGTACTCGGGGTACCACGGAATGACGTAGAGCCTGCGGTCGAGCAGGTTGCGGCCCTCGGCGAAGAGCGAAACGCGGCCCGAAATCTTCCACTCGAAGTCGACGCCCAAGTCGACGGAGAACGGCGCCGAGAAACTTTCGCAGACCACCCCCTCGCCCCGAGTCGTGAACAAGCTCCAGGAACGCCGGCTTTCGGCCCGGGCCGTCAGGCCGCAGGCGATCTTCCGGCCCCGGTAGCGGACAGCAGCGTTGCCCCGGAACTGCGGATCGCCGTTGCCCAGTTCGATGCGCTTGTAGTCCTTGAACACGCGCTCGTCGTTGTAGAGGTAGCCGTGCAGCCCCAGGTCGATCTGCAGCTGGCTGACGGGCCGGTAGATGAGCTCGCCGTGCAGCGACCCGACGGTCTGCCGCGACAGATCGGGCGTCAGGAAGCCCGAAAACCAACTATTCTGCCGGTCGGCAAAGCTGTTGCCGGTCCAATAGAGGTGGTTGTCGTGGATCGAGAAAGCGACGTAGACGCGGTAGTCGAAGCGGTTGTGCCAGAGGGCGCCGCCCAGGCCGAGCCGCACGTTGTAGTCGACCGAGCTTTTGCCGAGCCACGTCCCCTCGGCGACGTAGGGATTCAGGCGCGTCAGCGAACGGAAGCTGTTGTCGTGCACCTCGCCGTCGACCTCGACGAAAGGCTTGAACTCGCGGGCCCCAAGCTTGAAGTCGACGCGCGCATAAGGGAGGATGTAGTTGCCGTTCTCCTCCCCTTTCATGCGGTCGTGGCAGTAGTCGGCCCCCACGACGAAGCGGACCACCTCGCCGTCGCGTCCGTAGCGGGCGGCGGCGCGGATCTGCTGCTGGCGTCCGGAGAGGTTCTTGCTGCCGTCCAGCCACTCGTAGCCGGCTTCGAGCGAGAAGCGGTGCTCTCCGAATGCGCGGGCGATCTTGGCGCTGCCGCCGAAACCGCTCTGCCGGGCCCGCTCGGCGACGTCGGAGTGGTCGAAGAAGAGCCCCCCGTGCACGGCGACCTCGAAGTTGAAGCGGTCGAGGTTCTGGAAGTCGTCGCCGACCCGCAAGGCGAAATTCGCGTCGCCGTAGTCGACAACCGCGCCGGGCCGCGGCAGGGCACTGAACGCAGCACCGGAGGGCGTATGACGCCCGTAGCGGTGGTAGAGTCGGTTGTCGTAGCTCACCTCGCCCTCCACGACATGGCGGCCGAAATACTTGCCGGCCGCGGCGCCGATGCGGTTCAGGAGACGCACGGAATTGAACTTGTCGCCGAACGTATTGCGGATGTCGGCGTAACGGCCCTCGTGGTTGAGGTAGCCCACGGCGTAGCCCGTGGCGGCGTTCTGCGTCGAAACGTAGAAATCGACGACGGAGTTGAGCGGATAGCCGGCGCCGGCCTTGACGTAGCACGGGAGCGGCCGGTTGAACTCCCAGTAGGTAACCGACGCGGGGCGGATCGGCCGTGTGCGGAACGAAGTTTCGAGCGACAGCGGCGTAATGGAGTAATCGATCTCGGGGTACATCTTCACCGTATCGGTCATATCGGGACGGACGGGCAGCTTGACGGCGCTCTCCAGACTCAGCACGTAGGTCTTGGTAACCTCGACCTGCTTGCCGACCTGCGCCAGCACGCCCGCGGGCAACGCCGCGACGAAAGCGGCGGCTATGAAGAATCGTTTCATGGTCAGTTCAGTTTTCGGATTCGGGCTTTCGCCTCGTCCACGATGCCGTCGTCGGCCGGCGAATAACCGTCGGCCACGCTCTGCCACGTGGCGCGGGCTTGGAACGTGTCGTCCTGCCGGACGTAGACGTCGCCTAAGAGGAGGTAGGCCTTTGCCAGCCAGTAAGCCTGCGGCTCCCGCTCGGAGAAAGCGAAAATCTCCTTTTCGGTGCGGGCCATGTCGCCGCTGTCGAACGCATCCTCGATCAGGTAGTAGGCGGCGGCCGATCCCTCGCGGGTGCGGACGTCGGCGGCGAGCGTGCGGTAGTGCTCGGCCGCCTCGATGCGGCGGTTCTCCCCGCGCAGCTGCTCGGCCCATGCGAAGCGGGCCTCCCTCAAAGCAACGGCTCCGGCATCGGGATGGCTGCAGACGTCGGCGGCCATGGCGACGATCTTTTCGGAATCACCCCCGGCGAGCGTCGAACGCACGTAGCCGATCATTGCCTTTTCGCGCTCGGCAGCCGTCGGTGCGACCTCGTAGAGCTTGCGGTAGGCAGCGGCCGCCTCGTCGTAGCGCTTGTCGGCGGAAGTCATTTCGGAGAGGCGCTCCAGGACGGTAACGCTATACTTGTTGGTACCCAAAGAAGCGAGCTCCGAGAGCGTCCGGATCGCCTCGTCGCGCTGGCCGAGGCTGAGGTAGCAGTCGGTCAGGTAATAGAGCGCGTCGAAGCGGTAACTGCCCTTCGGGTAACTTTTGACGTAGCTGCGCAGCGACCGGGCCGCGATCTCGTGCCGGTTGGTGAGGTAGAGCTTCTGTGCGGCGACGAACGAGAGGGAGTCGCGCGAAATGGAGGTGAGGTCGCTCTCCAGGCCGGCTTTGGCAGCGTAGTCGAAATAGCCGTCGACGTCGCCCTCCGAGACGTAGATCTCGCGGATGCCCTGCATCGCCCCGCGGCCCTCGGCCGAACGGGGCGCCGCGCCGACGACCTGATCGTAGTAATGGAGCGACTTCTTGCGGTCGCCGAGGTTGAGATACGCGAGGCCCAGATCGGAACAAGCCTGCACGCGCCGCGGCGACGAGGGGAAGTCGACGAGGAACTTTTCGAGCTGCGCGGCGCCCTCGGCATAACGCTCCTGCGCGATGTAGGAACGGCCCAGCTCGTAGGAAGCCGCGTCGGCATACTCGCCGCCCTGAGCGACGATCTGCCGCAGGGCCCGCATCTTCTGCTCCTCGCGGCCCAGAATGCCGAGCGTAACGGCCCGCTTGTAGGCGGCATACTCCCGCTCGGAGGTGCCGACGGCGATCGCCTTGTCGTAGAGCTGGACGGCCGACTCGAACTCGCGGCCGGCGTAGCAGACGTCGCCCAAGCGGTTATAGGCGTCGGCCAGATAACGGTCCTCGGGCTTGTATAGTTCGAGGAACTGCTCGAACTTCTCGCCGGCGGTCTGCATCTGCCCGCGCGAAAAGGCGCAGTAACCGAGGTTGTAATGGGCCAACGCATACTCCCGCTCGGCGGCGGGCGCACGGCGGATGTAGGTGTTGAAGCGGGCGGCGGCCGTGGCGTAGTCCTCCCGGGCGAAAGCGATCTCCCCCTGCCAAAAGAGGTTGAGGGCCGCATATTTGGGGCTGACGCCCACGGAAGCGGACTCTTCGAGATAACGCTGCGCGCCAGTCAGATCGCCCGCGGCGTAAGCCTCCAGTCCGCGGAAATAAGCGATCTTCTGCCAGGCGGCCCGCAGCTCGCCATCCCGCGTCGGCGAAGCCTGAATAGCCCGGTAGGCGGCATCGTAGTCGCGCGAATTGTAATAAGCGGCGATGAGCAGCGTCCGCACCTCGCCGATGCGCGGCGAGGAGGGATAGCGCTCGGCATACTTGCTCAGCATGTGGATAGCGCCGTTGAAAGCCCCGCCGCCCAACTCGTACTGCAGCTTGGCGTAGTTGAACAGGGCATCTTCGGCGATGCGGGCGTCGAAACGCTCGTCGGCAGCCATTGCGAAAGCCTGCATGGCCGCCTGCTTGTCGCCGGCCCGCACGTAGCAGTCGGCCAAGTGGTAGGAGGCGTTCTGAGTCAACTCGTCCTCGGCGCCGCACGCCTTGCGCAGCCACTCGACGGACTCGGGATAACGGGCCGTGCGGTAGAGCGAGAAGCCCATCTGATAAGCGGCGTCGCGGTCGAAGACGCCGCCGGCCTCGCGGAACTTGCCGAGGTGCTCGACGGTGCGGGAGAACTCCCCGAGGTGGAACCACGACTCGGCGATCACGCGCTCCAGCTCGGCCCGGCGTTCGGGCACGAGGCGTCCGGCCAGCGAATCGCCCTGCTCGACGACGTAGCGGTAGTTGCCCTTGCGGAACTCAATCTGCAGGAGGTAGTAAGGCACGACGTCGCGGTAGGCGTCGCTGCTCTCCAACGCGGCGAAGCCGGCCCGCGCGAGGTCGTAGCGGCCCTCGACGTAATCGATATAGGCTTTGTAGTAACGGGCGTGGTCGGCGTACTTGCTGCGCCGGCCGATACGGTCGAAGTAGGTGTAAGTTTGGGCGTAGTTGCCCTCGGCAAACTCCACGCAACCCATGCGGATATCGTACTGCTCGCGGCGCGAAGCGTTCAGGGCCTTGTAATCGGTCTTCCGGAAAGCCTCGCGAGCCCGCGGCATATCGCCCTGCGCGCAATAGAAAGAGCCGAGGGCAAAATTCACGTCGTTCGCATAGACCGACCCGGGATGCTCGGCGATGAAGCGATTCAACGCCCCCTCGGCATCGGGACTGCCCAGCTCCACGGCGCAGGCGGCCAGGAAGAAGTCGATCTCCTCGGCATCGGCCCGCGCATCGGGATGCAGGGTCTCGCGCGCCGCGAGGAACTCGTGCCGGGCATCGCTCCAGCGTCCGGCATCGAATAGTTCGCGCCCGCGGGCGATGAATCCGCCGGGAGTGTCGGAGGCGGCCTGCGCGCCGAAAACGCCGCACAGCAGAAATACCGTCAGAAAAATATGTTTCCGCATACGTACAGTTTCAAAAGGACGAGCCAAAGATACGAATAAGCGAGGGCAAAAGCAAGCTCGCTTGCATTTTGCCGAGCGTGAGTATCTTCGACGCAGTCAAAGATACGAAGAAATCGCGTAAAAACGGGCATTCGGGGCGTAATAATGTAAGT